>CAZWFG010000001.1:0-39515 GCA_964632245.1 uncultured Synechococcus sp.
CGAGGGCCGCCATGTCGCGGAAGCCGGCCCCCGGCTGCACGACGCTGGGAACGGTGTCCTGGATGGTCTTGTAAACCACCTCGCCGACACGGTCGGCGTCTTCGGTGAGGCGGTAGGTGAGGTCGCCGGCCGACAGTTTCTCCAGGGCCCCCAGATCGATGCGCTGGAGCTGGGCGAAGAGCTGTCGCCGCAGTTCCTGGCTCACCTGCAGAGCCGGCCCCGCCAGCAGGGTGTCCTGCCCGAACTGGGCCAGCTTCTGCAGCAGGAACAACCCCAGGGCGATCGCGATCACCTGCAGCACCCTGCCGACATCCCCGGCGCCGATGGCGGGGATGAGCCGGCCGGCCTGGGAGGCGAGCAGCGGCCAGCAGGCCACGAACACGAGCATGCAGACGCCCCCCGCGGCCAGCCGAGCTCGATGGGGCTTCAGCGAGGGGAGCAGCCTGCGGAAGCCGGCCGGGGAGGGTGCGAGCATCGGGGCAGGCTACGCGGGCAGTGCCTTTCTCCTTCCGGTGCGTCTGGATCAGTACCTCAAATGGCGGGGCCTCGTGGCCACGGGCGGAGAAGCCAAGCTGCGGGTGCAGTCAGGCCAGGTGCTGGTCAACGGTGCCATCGAGCTGCGCCGGGGGCGGCAGCTCGGCAACGGCGACCGCCTCAGCTTCGACGGTCGAACCCATGAGGTGCTCCTCCCCGAGGCACCGACGGGGACCTAGGTTGGCGGGCTCTTGCACAGGGTCCGTGGCCACGGCGTCGCGCCCGGCGGTGATCGCCGGCAACTGGAAGATGCACATGACATGCGCGGAGGCCAGGTCCTTCGCCGAACGCTTCCTGCCGCTGATCCAGGACCTGCCTGGGGACCGCACCATCGTGCTGGCTCCACCGTTCACGGCTCTGCAGACGCTGAGTGAGGCCCTGGCCGGCAGCCCGGTCGCCCTCTCAAGCCAGAACGTGCACTGGGAGGGCCACGGGGCCTACACCGGCGAAATCTCACCGGCGATGCTGCTGGAACATGGCGTGCGTTACGCGATTGTCGGCCACAGCGAACCCCGCAAGTACTTCAGCGAAAGCGACGAGCAGATCAACCTGCGGGCCCGTGCCGCCCAGGCTGCGGGCCTGGTGCCCATCGTCTGTGTGGGCGAGAGCGATGAGCAGCGCGAAGCCGGCGAAACCGAACGGGTGATCCGCCGTCAGGTGGAGCAGGGTCTGCAGGGGCTGGACCCCCGCCATCTGGTGGTGGCCTACGAACCGATCTGGGCCATCGGCACCGGCAAGACCTGTGCCGCCAGTGAAGCCAACCGGATCTGCGGCCAGATCCGCACCTGGGTGGGCGAGCCGGCATTGGTTGTGCAGTACGGCGGCTCGGTCAAGCCGGACAACATCGACCAGATCATGGCCCAGTCCGACATTGACGGCGTGCTGGTGGGCGGCGCCTCCCTTGATCCTGAAGGGTTTGCCCGCATCGCCGGCTTTCAGGTGGCCGCGCCGGTGTGAATCCTCCCGGGCCCCTGCTGCCCTGGGGAGAGCGCACTGGCGTGATGGCCGTGCTCAATCTCACGCCCGATTCGTTCAGTGACGGGGGGCGTCTGCAGGGACCGGCGATGGTGCTGGCTGCGGCCCGCCGTGCCCTCGCCCAGGGAGCGGATGTGCTCGACCTGGGGGCCCAGAGCAGCCGTCCCGGAGCGGTTGCCGTGGGCGCTGAGGAGGAGTGTCGACGGCTGCTGCCGGCCCTGGCCCTGCTGCGGCAGCAGCTGGGTCCAGCGCCGCTGATCAGCGTCGATACAACCCTGGCGGCCGTGGCCGCCGCGGCCCTGGATGCCGGCGCCGACTGGATCAACGACGTCAGCGGTGGCCGGGGTGACCCTGACCTGTGGCCGCTGGTGGGCCGCCGGGGCTGTCCGCTGGTGCTGATGCACAGCCGCGGTGACAGCACCACGATGGATGCCCTGGCTTGTTACGACGACGTCTGCGGCGAGGTCGAGGCCGAGTTGCTGCAGGCCACCGCGGCCGCCCGTCGGGCGGGGGTGGCCGCCGATCGCATCCTCTGGGATCCGGGGCTGGGGTTCGCCAAGACCGGCGACCAGAACCTCACCCTGCTCGCCGGCCTGCCGCAGCTGGGGCGCCATGGGTTCCCGCTGCTTGTGGGTCCTTCACGCAAGCGCTTCATCGGAGCGGTGCTGCAGGAGCCGCGACCACGGGCCCGGGTCTGGGGCACGGCGGCCAGCGTCTGCCGGGCCATCGCCGGTGGCGCCCGGCTGGTGCGGGTGCATGACGTGGGACCGCTCGTGCAGACCTGCCGGATGGCCGATGCCCTCTGGCCCCGCTAGCGCAGGCGCCTGAGGCAGAGCTCTTCGAAGGCGGGTCGCAGCAGGTAGGGGTACTCACCGACCCAGAGGCGCGCCTGGGGAATCCAGGCATCGGAAAGCGCGCCGATGCGGGCGAAATCACCCCGCTCTGCCAGCACCAGACAGCGCACCACCATGCCCTGCCGCAGGTTGCGATGGTCCTTGAGCAGCGGACAGCGCAGCACACCCAGGCGACCGTCTTCGTCCTCCAGTTCGAGGCAGAGCCACGTGCGTCGGTTCTCGACGACCTCGAGCCGACCGCTGCGGTCGGCCTGTTCCTGCCGGTCCTCCAGGCGCTCGCGGGTGTAGAGGTCGGCGATCGTGCCCTCGAACAGAGCCGCCGCCGGGTAGCGCCGCAGGCGGCTGTTGCGCTGGCCGGCTTCGAGGATGGGGCCCCAGAGCACATAGAGCAGCAGGGTGATGCCGATCACCAGCCAGATGCTGCCGGCGCCGTAGCCGAAGGTGCTCTGGCTGATCAGCAGGGGGATCACCCCGCCGATGCTCGACACCAGCACTCGCTGCAATCCCTTGCTGGGGTTGCCCCAGCAGAAGGAGAACTGGGGGCCCGTGGCCACCAGAGGCACCAGACGCTGCAGTTCGCCTGGTTTGAGCGGAATGAGCATGGCCGACCTCAGAGCAGCTTCTCGAGGCCGTACACCAGGCCGGACAGCTGCCGCACCCGCCGGACGGTGAGCAGAACCCCCGGCATGTAAGCCGCCCGGTCGAAGGTGTCGTGCCGCAGCACGTAGCGCTCGCCGGGGGCGCCGAACTGGACTTCCTGGTGGGCCACCAGCCCCGGCAGGCGGATCGCATGCAGGCGCAGGCCGCTGGGCCTGAGGCCGCCGCGGCTGCCCGCCAGGCTTTCGTGCTCGTCAACTTCAGGGGCGTTGAAGGTCTTGCCCAGCTCCTCCATCAGCTCGGCGGTCTTGATGCAGGTGCCGCTGGGGGCATCGGCCTTGCGGTTGTGATGCAGCTCGGTGAGCTCAGCGAAGTCGTAGAAGCGGGCGGCGGCGGCGGCGGCCTGCTGCAGCAGCACCATGCCCACCGAGAAGTTGGGGATCACGGCGCCACCCACCGAGGCCTTCTCCGAGAAGGTGGCGAGATCACTGAGCTGGGCGGGTGAGAGGCCCGTGGTGCCGATCACCGGGTGCACCCCGTAGGCGATCGCCGCGCGGGTGTGCTCGTAGACCACCGAGGGATGGGTGAAGTCCACCAGCACCGCGCCGGCACCGGGGCCGTCGTTGCGCACCGCCTGGCTGGCCTGGCAGAGGCTGCCCTCGAAATCGGCGGTGATCGCCACCTCCAGTTCACCGAGCCCCAGCTCCAGGCCCACATCGGCCCCCTCCTTGCCGGGGGTGGTGTCGATGGCCCCCACCAGGCGGCAATCGGGGGCCTGGTGCACGGCGCGCACCACCTCCGCCCCCATGCGCCCCAGGGCGCCCGCCACCACCACGGCAATGGGCTGGCCGGCGCCGGCCTGGGGGGAAGCGCTGCTGCTGGTCATCGGGGAAGGCGAGGCGGGGGCCACTGCAGCTGAGCCTATGGGGCCCCACAGGCCTTGTTACGGCTGAGGGCCGGGGCTCGCAGGCGCGGGGGGCCCTTCGTAGGCTGCTTCACATTGCTCAATCAGCGCGCATGTTCACGCAGGTCCGCTCCGCCTCCCGCCGCGTCAGCCCCGCGGAGGTGAACGGTCGGGCCGTGATGCGGGCGGTGTATGTGGTGCTGGAGCCCCAGTACCAGAACGCCCTCACCCAGGCGGCCACCTCGCTGAACGACCAGAACGGCCCCCTGGCCATCGATCTGAGCGGCTACCTGATCGAGGAGCTGCGGGACCCGCAGAACTACGCCGACTTCTGCGCCGACGTGGCCGAGGCGGATGTGTTCATCGCCTCGCTGATCTTCATCGAAGACCTGGCCCAGAAGGTGGTGGACGCGGTGGCCCCCCACCGCGACCGGCTCAAGGCGGCGGTGGTGTTCCCCTCCATGCCGGAGGTGATGCGGCTCAACAAGCTGGGCACCTTCTCCATGGCCCAGCTGGGCCAGAGCAAGTCGGCCATCGCCGGCTTCATGAAAAAGCGGAAGGAGGCCGGCGGCGCCGGTTTCCAGGACGCCATGCTCAAGCTGCTCAACACCCTGCCCACGGTGTTGAAGTACCTGCCGGTGGAGAAGGCGCAGGACGCCCGCTCCTTCATGCTCAGCTTCCAGTACTGGCTGGGGGGTACGCCGGACAACCTGCGCAACTTCCTGTTGATGCTGGCGGACAAATATGTGTTCCCCCGCAGCAAGGGGGGCGAGGGGGCCGACCGACCCGAACTGCAGGTGGCCGACCCTGTGGTCTTCCCCGACCTGGGCATCTGGCACCCCCTGGCCCCGGGGATGTTCGAAGACCTGAAGGAATACCTCAACTGGAGCGCCAGCCGCAAAGACCTCTCCGAGAAGGCGCGCCAGGGCCCGGTGATCGGCCTGGTGCTGCAGCGCAGCCACATCGTCACCGGCGATGAGGCCCACTACGTGGCTCTCATCCAGGAGCTGGAGTACCGCGGGGCCAGGGTGATCCCTGTCTTCTGCGGTGGTCTCGACTTCTCGAAGCCCGTCAACAGTTTCTTCTTCGACCCTCTCAACCCCGACCAGGCCCTGGTGGACGCGGCGGTGAGCCTGACCGGGTTCGCCCTGGTGGGCGGACCTGCCCGCCAGGACCACCCCAAGGCCATCGAGACCCTGCAGCGGCTCAACAGGCCCTACATGGTCGCCCTGCCGCTGGTGTTCCAGACCACCCAGGAATGGGAGGGGAGCGACCTGGGGCTGCATCCCGTGCAGGTGGCCCTGCAGATCGCCATCCCCGAGCTGGACGGGGCCATCGAACCGATTGTTCTGTCCGGTCGCGATGACGCCACCGGCAAGGCCCACACCCTCCAGGATCGGGTCGATGCCATCGCTGAACGGGCCATCCGCTGGGCCAATCTGCGCCGCAAGCCGCGCCAGGCCAAGAAACTGGCAATCACCGTCTTCAGTTTTCCGCCTGACAAGGGGAATGTCGGGACAGCCGCCTACCTCGATGTCTTCGGCTCGATCTTCCGGGTGCTGGAGGAACTGCGGGCCGCCGGTTACGACGTCGGCACCCTGCCCAGGGATTCACGGGCTCTGATGCAGCAGGTGCTCAAGGATCCCGAAGCCATGGAAGGGACGCCGGAACTGGCCATTGCCCATCGCATGAGTGTCGAAGAATATGAGCGTCTCACTCCGTTCTCCAGCCGCCTCGAGGAGAACTGGGGACGGCCGCCGGGCCAGCTGAACAGCGATGGCCAGAACCTGCTGATCTATGGCTGCCACTTCGGCAACGTGTTCATCGGCGTCCAACCCACCTTCGGCTACGAAGGCGATCCGATGCGGCTGCTCTACTCGCGCAGTGCCAGCCCTCATCACGGCTTTGCGGCGTATTACACCTATCTCGAGAAGGTCTGGGGCGCCGATGCGGTGCTGCATTTCGGCACCCACGGATCCCTCGAGTTCATGCCAGGTAAACAGATGGGCATGAGCGAGACTTGTTACCCCGATTCGCTGATCGGTGCCCTCCCTAACCTTTACTACTACGCAGCCAACAATCCGTCGGAAGCCACGATTGCCAAACGCCGTGGCTACGCGTCCACCATCAGTTACCTGACGCCGCCGGCCGAGAACGCCGGCCTATACAAGGGCCTCAAGGAGCTCGGTGAACTGGTCGGTTCGTACCAGCAGCTGCGGGAGAGTAGCCGTGGCATTCAGATCGTCAACGCCATCATCGAGACCGCCCGCCAGTGCAACCTGGACCATGACGTTGACCTGCCTGCGGTCGACGCGATGGAGCTTGATCAGGACCAGCGCGATGCGGTGGTCGGAGCGGTGTACCGGCAACTGATGGAGATCGAGAGCCGTCTTCTCCCCTGCGGTCTGCACACCATCGGCAAGCCACCGACGGCGGAGGAAGCGATCGCCACCCTGGTCAACATCGCTGCACTGGAACGCGAGGAGGAGGGATTGCGCAGCCTGCCTGGCCTGCTGGCCGAGAGCCTGGGGCGCTCCATTGAGGAGGTGTACCGCGGCAACGATGCCGGGGTGCTCGCGGATGTCGAACTGAACCGGCGCATCACCACCACCAGCCGTCTGGCGGTGGGGGCGATGGTGCGGGCCCTCACGGGCCGTGATGGTCGCGTCACCCTGCGGGACAGCCTCGGCTGGCTCTGGCGCTCCCTCGAGCGCCTGGGGATGCGCCTGCCCAGCCCCTGGCTGCGGGCCTGTTGTGGCGCCGGCTTCACCCAGGTGAATGCCGTCGAACTTGACCGTCTGTTCAGCTATCTGCGGGGATGTCTCGAACTCGTCTGTGCCGACGAGGAGATGCAGAGCCTGCTGCGCGCCCTGGATGGCAACTATGTGCTGCCTGGTCCTGGTGGTGATCCGATCCGCAATCCAGGTGTGTTGCCGAGTGGCAAGAACATCCACGCCCTGGATCCCCAGTCAATCCCGACCCGGGCGGCCGTGGCTGCCGCCAAGGTGGTGGTGGACCGCCTGATCGAGCGTCAGCGGTCCGAGCAGGGCACCTGGCCCGAGACCATCGCCTGCGTGCTCTGGGGAACTGACAACATCAAGACCTACGGTGAATCCCTTGCCCAGATTCTCTGGTTCCTCGGCGTGCGTCCCCTCGCTGATTCGCTTGGGCGGGTGAACAAGCTGGAACTGATCCCTCTTGAAGAGCTTGGGCGGCCCCGCATCGACGTGGTCGTCAACTGCTCTGGGGTCTTCCGCGACCTCTTCATCAATCAGATGGCCCTGATTGATCAGGCCGTGAAGCTGGCGGCCGAGGCCGACGAGCCACTCGAGCAGAACTTTGTGCGCCGCCATGCCCTGGAGCAGGCCGAAGCCCAGGGCGTTAGCCTCAGGGCCGCTGCCACGCGGGTGTTCTCCAATGCGAGTGGCAGCTACAGCTCAAATGTCAACCTTGCGGTCGAGAACAGCAGCTGGGAACAGGAAAGTGAACTGCAGGAGATGTACCTGCAGCGCAAGACCTTTGCGTTCAATGCTGATAACCCAGGCGAGATGAACCAGAACCGCGAGGTTTTTGAGTCGGCGATGAAAACTGCAGATGTCACCTTCCAGAATCTGGATTCAGCCGAAATCTCGCTCACCGATGTGAGTCATTACTTTGATTCAGACCCCACCAAGCTTATTCAGACCTTGCGGGAGGACGGCAAGGCTCCGGCGAGCTACATCGCGGATACCACGACCGCCAATGCCCAGGTCCGCAGCCTTGGGGAAACAATCCGCCTTGATTCTCGCACCAAGCTGCTGAATCCGAAGTGGTACGAGGGAATGCTCAACAGCGGCTACGAAGGGGTGAGGGAAGTGGCCAAGCGCCTGAACTTCACCCTTGGTTGGAGCGCCACCAGCGGCTCCGTTGATAACTTCGTCTACGAGGAGGCCAACGAGACCTTCATCAATGACCCGGAGATGCGGCAGCGGCTGCTGGACCTCAACCCCCACAGCTTCCGGCGCATCGTCGGCACCCTGCTTGAGGTGCATGGGCGCGGCTACTGGGAGACCTCTGATGCCAACGTGCAACAGCTCCAGCAGCTGTACCAGGACATCGAGGACCGGATCGAGGGGGTGGAGCCCCGGTCCTGAGCAGGATCACGGCACCAGCCCTTTACAAACCGCAACATCGTGTTACGGTTATTGAAGTTTCAGGACCTGCCGTGGCTTCTTCCTCCCCCGCCGTGATCCGCGGCGCCACCGTCACCACCGAAGACGGCGGCCGTCTCAATGCCTTCGCCAGCGAGCCCCGCATGCAGGTGGTGAGCCCCGACAACGGCTGGGGCTTCCACGAGCGTGCCGAAAAGCTCAACGGCCGCATGGCCATGCTTGGCTTCATCGCCCTCCTGGCCACCGAGTTCGCCCTGGGTGGCGAGGCCTTCACCCGCGGTCTGCTCGGCCTCGGCTGATCAGCCCCACGGTTTCACCCTCACCCACGGCAGACTTTCTGCTGTGGGTTTTTTTGTGCCCGTGCCGCATCCCCCCCGTGCCCTCGTCAGCGGTGCCGGTCCAACAGGATGTGTGGCCGCCCTGGCCCTCGCCGCCGCCGGATGGCGGGTTGTTCTTCACGATCCCAGCCCGGCCCACAACCTCAGCCAGCGGGCCCGGGCCTACGCCCTCACCCATTCCAGCCGTCGGTTGCTGCAGTCCCTCGGTCTCTGGGAGGGGTTGCTTCCACAGCTCCAGCCCTTTCAGAGCCTGGTGATGTCGGATCGGTCAGCCGGTGCCCCCGATGTGCTGTTCACCGCTGCTGCTGCCCCCGTCGGCTGGATCCTGGACCATCGCCCCTTGATGGAACTGCTGCTCCAGCGCTGTCGGTCGGCCCCTCGGGTGCAGCTGCACATCGGTGAAGGCGTCGCTCCGACCCAGCCGGTCAACCTGCGGGTCCACTGTGAAGGCGGCCAGTCCCCGGCCCGCAGGGACCTGGGCATCCGTTTCCTGGGTTGGGATTACCGGCAGGGGTGCCTCACCTGCCAGGTTCAGCTGGAGGGGGCTGCCCCCGGCACCGCCTGGGAGGTGTTCCGTCCGGAGGGCCCCCTGGCAGTGCTTCCCCTTGGCGACGGCAGGGCGCAGGTGGTCTGGAGCGGGGCCCTGGAGTCCTGCCGCCAGCGCCAGGCCCTTGCTGAGGGGCCGTTCCTTGAGGCCCTCGGTGCTGCCCTGCCATCGGGCCTTCGGCCCAGCCGTCTGCTTGAACCAGCGGCGAGTTTTCCGGTGGCCTGTCGCCTCGCCGCTCGACTGGCCCGGGGGACGTCCCTGCTCTGCGGTGAGAGCGCCCACCGGTGCCATCCTGTCGGTGGGCAGGGCCTCAACCTCTGCCTGCGTGATGTGGCCGTGCTCTGGCAGGAGGCCGCCGCCGTGGCTGCCGGGGACCGCACCCTGAGCGGCCTGCCCCGGCGCTACGCCCGCCGCCGCTGGGCCGATGCCCTCTTCACCCTGGCGGCCACCGACCTGTTGATCCGCCTGTTTTCCAACCGCTGGCCTCCACTGCTGTGGCTGCGCCAGTTGATTCTGCGTTTGCTCGGCCTGGCGGCACCGTTGCGGGCCCTGGCCCTGGCGGCCGCCAGTCAGGGACTGGTCCCCCTCGGGGCCCTGCCAAGGGGGGTTGACAGTGGGACCTCCAGGGGAGAACAATCTCCTCTCTTCAGACGTGCTTAACGGACATCGACGGACAGTCAGGCCACACTCGTGGCCAGATCCACTGGTTCCTGTCGCTGTCCAGTCTTTCCGTCGTCACGGGGTGTCCCCGGTTCCTGTCCGCCATTTTCCGCCCATGGTGATCACCACGTCGCCACAACCTGTTCCACCTTCGGCCTTGGTGGAGTTTCTGCGGCGTGACATCGGCCTGAGCGACGATGCCCTCGCCCTTGGTCTGCGTCAGGCCGTTCAGGAACAAGCGCCTCTGCCGGTGACCCTCTGGCGGTTTGGTCTGATCAGCCTGGTGCAGCTCGACCGTGTCTACGACTGGCAGGACCGTCAGTAAAGCAGCAGAGATTCCACCGGGGCCGGTCCCGGCAGCCTGCTCCGTCCCCCCAGATCGCTCAGTTCAGCGAGAAAGCCGTAGCCGACCACCTCGCCCCCGACCCTCTGCACCAGCGAGGCGCATGCCGCCGCCGTGCCCCCCGTGGCCAGCAGGTCGTCCACCACCAGAACTTTCTGGCCGCTCTCCAGGGCGCCGCTCTGAATTTCCAGACGGTCGCTGCCATATTCCAGTTGATAGTCGAGGGCCTCAACCGATCCGGGAAGCTTTCCCGGCTTGCGCACAGGCACGAAGCCGCGACCCAGCACCAGGGCGAGGGCGTTGCCCACCAGGAATCCCCGGGCCTCGATGCCGACGATCAGATCAGCATCGAGGACATCGACCCTGCGGGCCAGTCCATCAAGGGTGAGCTTCCAGATCTCGGGATCGCGCATCAGCGGTGTCAGATCACGGAACAGAATCCCGGGTCGGGGAAAGTCGGGAACCGTGCGCACCACGGCCCGCAGCCGCTCGTCCAGGGGGGAGGTGGGGCTGACTTCGGTGCTCATGGAACAGGCAGGGGGATGACGCGGGCCCTGCACACCTGCCATCATCGCAGCCAACGCCGTTCCCCATTGACCGCCGTTCCCGCTGCTCCTGTGTCGGAGCGTCCGCTGCCCCGTCGGGGTCTCGAGCGCCTCGACCTGCTGCTGCTCGCCATCGAAGCCCTTGATCTTCATGGCAGCGAAGCCATGCTCTGGTGCTGCGACCAGCTGGGACTGAGCGGTCAGTTTCCCGATCGCGTCACCCTCTGGCGCAGCCGCTGCCGCAACCCCCTGCGACGGGCCAGTCGCCGCGGCCAGCTGGGCACCGATGAAGCCCGGGCGCTGATCACCCTGGCCTGCACCCTCGCCCAGCGGGTCTATCCCCTGTTGCGACAGCTCGTCTCCAGCCGCGAACCTGCTGACCTCACGGCCCAGCGCTGGGCCCTGTTCCGCGACAGGTTCAGTGATCTTGTGCGGGAGCGGTTCAACGTGCGGCGCGGCGCCGTGCGGCAGTTGCTCGATGACCATGAAGGGGAAGCCCTGCGACGGGCCATCGTGGAGTCGCTGTTGCTCTCCGCCGGACCTGGCGGGGCGAGACGGCTCGAGGCCAGTCTGAGGGACACCCAGCGATGACCCAGTTCAGCTCCCTGTTCAGCCTTGGTGGTCCCACCGGGGCCCCCCTGCGGCTGCGTTTTGAACAGAGCAGCGCCCGCCTGGATCTCTTCGGTCTGCCCGACGTGACCCGTGATCCGGAGACCGCGACCGACGGCCAGCAATCCCTCGGAATTCTCACGCGCTGGGAACTCGCCATCGGCCAGCAGGCCACCCTTGAGGGCCGCCTCGATCATCTCCAGGGTCTGCTCGAGGTGGTCCTCACCTATGTGCGTCGGCTGATCAGCAGCAGCCCCCGCCATTGCGGCGGCGAGACTCAGAGGGTCGAGATCGAACCCGGGGAGGGGGGGCATCGGCTCACGGTCCACAGCAGCCAGCCCGACACCCCGCCCCTGCGGCTGGTGCTCGACAGCGCCGAGCTGGCCGACCTCACCCAATGCCTGGACCAGATGCTCAACGACCCACGCATCGGTCTGCCGCTGGTTGCCCCGACGGCCCGCCCCCTGCCCCGCCGCGATCTTCCCCGCAGCGCTCCCCTGGGGCAGCGGTTGCTGGCCCCCACCGCCGCCGCCGCCAGCCTGGTGCTCACGGGGGCCCTGGTCAGCCTCGTGCCCCTGCCCCGCCCCTCCACGACCGTGGCACCATCGGCCCCGGGGGCCACAGTCGGTCGATGAGATCGACCGCTGCCTCCTGGGGTCGTCTGCGGCGCCGCATCATCCGCCTCGGCGCCCAGCTTGATGTGGTCGTCCGCAGTGACCCGGAGGTGTGTGGCCTCAGCGGGGACGACTTCACCATCAGCCTGCACCATTCAGGGCAAGGTGACTGCACCGTGAGGGGACTCAATCTGGTCGACTGTCCCAACGATCTCGTGATCGCAGAGTTCGAACGCTGGCTCCGGGACGCGGGATACCTGGATCAGCCGACGGACAGTCCTGCGACGGATTGACCAGGGCCGTCGGGTCGATAGGTTGGCGCCATGCAGGCCACCCGCAGCCATCGCCGTCATGCCGGTCCCCGGATCCGCCGCCCCAGGCGCGGTGGCGGCCTGGCGCTGATGGTGATGGGTCTGGCCTGGCTGCTGGCCGGTGGGGGCGTGCTCTTCGGCCTCAGTCAACTTCCCAGCCGCCTCGACACCCTGCTGTACTTCAGCACCGCCCTGGGCAACATCACCATGGGTTTGCTGCAGCTCGGCTCTGGTCTGCTGCAGTTGTGTGGTGCCCTGCTGCTCATCCTTGCGGCAGTGGCGGGGCTGATGCTGATGCTTGGCGGTGTGTTGCGGTTGAGCCGCCTTTTTCTGGGCCAGGGCCGCTCCCGCCGCCAGGCTCATTCCGGCAAGGCCGCCTCCCTGGTCCAGCGCCCCGGTCGTCCGGCTTCCACCTATCTGCTGGATTCGATCCGCTCACCTCGCTGATCCCTCCAGGGCTCGCAGCAGGGCTTCATTCCAGCCCCGCAGCAACAGGGGTCGTTCGACGATTCCGTCCCAGGGGACTCTGCTTGCTTCGAGGTAGGCGTCGGCATCCAGTCGGCGCACCAGCGCCAGCATCCGTCCTCCAGGGGCCAGGCGTTGCCTCTGTTTGGTTGCCTGGTTCAGGCTGGCCTGCCCCTGGACTCCGAGCACCAGCAGCAGCAGGGTTGGTGGGGCGCCCTCGGTCCCCGTCCGCAGGGGCGGCCAGCCGCTGATCCTTAGCCAGGTCTGCAGCACAGACACCTCCTCGGGGTCCAGCTCGCCCACGAGCTCGATCACCATCCCGGCCGGCGGCGGCGGCAGCGTCCGCCACGACTCGAGTTCCCGGCGCGGCCCGAGGGGGCAGGGCAGGCTCACCGAAAGGGTCGTTCCCTGACCGAGCTGACTCTGGAGCTGAAGGGTCCCGCCCATCAGCTGCACCAGTTCGCGGCAGATCGCCAGCCCCAGACCCGAACCTCCGAAGCGTCGGCTCGTGGAGGGGTCGGCCTGGCTCCAGGCCTCGAAGACCCTGGCCTGCTGGTCGGCGTCCATGCCGATGCCGCTGTCGCGCACCTCAAACCGCAGGCCCCCCCCATCGCTGCCCCCCTCGCCGTTGCGGCCTTGTTCGCCGTTGCGGCCCTGTTCGATGCGCAGCCTCACCGACCCCTGCGAGGTGAACTTGATCGCATTCACAAGCAAATTCAACAGCACCTGCCGCAGCCGTGCCGCATCGCCGATCCAGCAGGGGGCGACCGCTTCGCTGATCGTGACCACCAGGGTGAGGCCTTTCACTTGGGCCTGCAGGGACACCAGGTCGATCACGTCCTCCACCAGCTCGTTGAGGTCGAAGGGGAGGGCTTCAAGCTGCACCCGCCCTGATTCCAGCCGCGAGAGGTCGAGAAAATCTTCGGTGAGCCTGAGCATTTCGCGAGCGGCAGCCTCGATGGTGTCGAGGTAGTCCCTCACCCGGGCAGGCAGATCCTGCTTCAGGGCCAGGCGGGTGTATCCGAGCACGCTCGTGAGGGGCGTGCGCAGCTCATGGCTGAGGCGGGCCAGAACCGACTGGCGCAGCTGGGCGCTGGCGATGGCCTTCTGCTCACTGCGCAGGGAAAGGTCCAGGGCCTGGGTGCGCCGCTGCACCTCCTGGGCCAGGTCCGCCCCGGAGCGGATCAATGCCGCCACCTGGTCGTTCAGTCGTTGCACGAGGACCTCGAGCACCTCGGCAAGGGTCTGCACCTCGAGGGGGCTGGCGGGCGGCAGTTGTGGCTGGAAGCTGAGGGGTTCGTGGCTGTCGGCGCTCACCGCCTCTGTGAGATGGCGTGAGGTGGCGGTGAGCTGTTCAAGGGGACGCAGGATCCAGCGGTTGAGCCGCTGGGTGACGATGATTGCCACGAGCAGTGCCAGCACACAGAGGGCCAGGGCCAGGCGCGTTCCCTCGGACTCGATCCCCCGCAGCCCCTCCTGCGGGATGACCACCAGCACCAGCCAGTCGAGGCCCTGGCCGTCACTCCAGCGCATCGTTTCAACGAACACCAACCGGTTGCGGTCGTTGAACTCCAGCTGTTCCCGGTTGCGCCCCCACCCCCCCTGGAGCCTGAGGCCACCATTGTCGGTGCGGCTGAAGAGCAGGCCCGCCAGGCGCCTCACCAGGGGGTCGTCGCTTTTGTCGATCCGTGTCCGCTTGGGAGGGCCCCCGGGGATGGAGCTGAGCACCATGGAGGGGCGGGAGCTGGCCACGAGGTGGCCGTCCCGCTCGAGCACCAGCACCAGTCCCGGGCGCTGACCCCAGAGATGCTGCAGAAAGGTGCTCAGCTGGGTGAGGATCACATCGACGCCGATCACGCCCTGGAGGCGCCCGCTGCGGGGATCACGGACCGGCTGATTGAACGAGACCGAGAGGACACCGGGGTTGTCATCCCATTGGTAGATCGAGCTCCAGATCGGCCGGCCAGCCTCCATCGTTTCGCGATACCAGGCCTCTTCCCGCGCGGTGCCGATCGGTTCAATCACCCGCAGGGGCTGACCCTGCCGTCCGTTGGCGGTGATCGCGTAGACGAGCTGGCGGTTGGGGGCCTGACGCTGGCGCATCTCGTTGACCAGCAGGCGGCCATCATCCAGACGCTGCACACCCAGGTAGTCGCCGTCCTCGTTGCCGTAGTTGATGTAACCCACCGGGAAAAGGCTGATCTGCTCAAAGAACAACCGTTCAAGGGCCTGGAAGTTCCCGGGATCGAGCTGGCCACTGCGGATGGCCTGCTCATTCAGTCGGTTGATCAGCCGCGGCGCCTCCAGCACGCCGTCGAGCTGCAGGTCGACCTGGTCGGCGATCGAGGCCCCCAGCTGGCCAGCCAGCAGCTGCACCGACCGATGGCCATTGATGTAGGCAATCGTGCCCACGCCAAGGGAGACCAGGGCCAGTTGCAGGCTGGAGGCCAGGGCCAGCACATCCAGCAGCCGCAGGCCATGCCGGCTCCTGGGCCATCGGGGACGAGGGTTCAAAGGCCGATGTCCTCGGCCCAGAGGTCGGGTTTCTGCTGCTGCATCCGGGTCATCAGTGCCAGACAGGCAGGATCGTCGAGGCAGTCGACCTCGATACCGGCATCCACCAGCCAGGATTCCGCTCCCTGAAAGCTTCGGCGTTCGCCGATCAGCACGCGCCTGAACCCCAGCAGCACGGCTGTCCCGGCACACATCGGACAGGGGGAGAGGGTCGTGACCAGGGTCAGCTCCCGCCAGTCACGGCGTCGCCCGGCATGGCGGATGCACTGGGTCTCGCCGTGGGAGGTGGGATCGCCATCCTGCACGCGCCGGTTGTGCCCCCGGGCAACGATCGTGCCGTCCTCCCGGGCGAGCACGGCACCGATGGGAATGCCGCCTTCCTGCCAGCCGCTTTCGGCTTCAGCCCTGGCCGCGTCGAGAAGTTGCCGGCGAGTGGCGGGGTCCATGGCATCAGGGATGGAAACGCACCGCAGCTCATTCGTTCAGACGGGAACGGCGGGGGGCCAGGGAGCGTCGGAACTGCAGCAACTCCTCCAGTGTGATCACACCGTCGCCGTTGCGGTCAAAGCGCAGAAAGCGTTCATGCAGCCTCGGCAGGGCCGTGGCTTCCTCCAGGCTCAGCAGACCGTCACCGTTCCGGTCGGCCCGACGGAAGGCCTCCAGCAGCCGTTCCCCCAGAAACGGCTCCGATGGCGGAGGCAGTTCCCGCAGCTCCACCTGGCCATTCCCGTCACGGTCGAGGCCCTTCAGACGGGAGGTGCCCAGACGCTCCCCCAGGGGAACCCGGCCATCACCGTCTGTGTCCAGCCGGTGGAACAGGTCGAGCATGCGGCGCCGGTGTTCCTGCATCACCCCGGGGTCCTGGGCCCTGGCCGGCAGGAGCGAGGCCATGAGCAGCAGGGCGACCAGGGGCGACCCGAGGATGCTGCACCAGCGGGGCAGACATCGGCGAGGCAGACATCGGCGAGGCAGACAGTGGCGAGGCAGACAGTGGCGGAGGTCCGTGGGCATGGGCAAAGCCTATGGACCGAAGGCGATCCGGGCCCCCGGCCGGCGCGGTTTCGGCGGGCTGATCTGTGACTGGATCGGTCTGGGGGTGGGGACACTGGCGCGGCATCCATACAGTCCCGGGGTCCTACGAACAACGGCCGCCATGGCCAAGGCGCAGACCATCTGGGTGGTGGACGACGATCCGGAACTCCGCCAGTTGCTCAGCACTTACCTCGGCGAGCAGGGTTATGACGTGCGCACCCTCAGCGACGGGCGGCAGCTGACGGCTCGTCTCGAGTTCCAGCGACCGGACCTGGTGGTGCTTGATCTGATGATGCCCGGGGACGACGGCCTCTCGATCCTGCGGCGCCTGAGGGATGGCGGCGATGACCTGCCGGTGGTGATGCTCACAGCCCGGGGTGAGGCCGTGGACCGGATCATCGGCCTCGAGCAGGGGGCCGATGACTACCTGGCCAAGCCGTTCATGCCGCGGGAACTGACGGCCCGCATCGAGGCGGTGCTGCGTCGCCGCGGCGGACTGCCGGCCGGCACCCCCCTGCCGGACGGTGAGATCATCAGTTTCGGCAACAACCGCCTTGACTTGGCGGCCCGCACCCTTGAGCGGGACGGGGAGCCGGTGACGATCACCAGTGGCGAATTCGGCCTGCTGGCGGCGTTTGTGCAGAACCCCCACCGGCCCCTGTCCCGGGAGAGATTGATCGAGCTGGCCCGTGGACCTTCGAGTGAAACCGACAGCCGCAGCATGGATGTGCAGGTGAGCCGTGTGCGCAAGCTGATCGAGCCCGATCCCTCCCGCCCCCGGTACCTGCAGACGGTCTGGGGCTACGGCTATGTCTTCGTGCCGGACGGTTCACCTCGATCCAAATGATGCCCCGGCCCCGCCGCCGTTCCGCTGCCGTTCCCACGGCCCTGCTGCTGCGGCTGGCGCTGTTTCTGCTGCTGGGCTGGGCCCTGAGCCTGGCCCTGCTGCAACTGCTGCTCGGGCGTCGGCTCGAACGCGCCCAGATCCAGCAGCTGGGCCGCGATCTGGCCAGTGGCATCCTGCTCTCCGAGGTGGCGCTGGAGCGGTTTCCGCCATCGGTCGTGGCCCAGCTCGGCAACCTGCGGCTGGCCAGCGGTCCCCTGCCCCCCAGCCCCGTTCCTGACGTCCAGCAACAGCAATCGCGGGAGCTGAGACTCGAACTGTGTCGCCGCCTCAACCATTGCCCGCTGGTGCTGCCCACCAGCCGTCCCGACCGAGGCGTGTGGGTCGAGCTGCTCAGTCCCCTCGACCAGGTGTGGCTGTTTTCCCCCCTGCCAGATGTGGACGGCTGGCCGCCGGATCCGTTGCTGGCCTCCCTGTCGCTGCTCAGCGGCAGTGTGCTGGCCGGGGCCCTGTTCCTGCTGCTGGAGGTGCAGCGTCCCCTGCGGCGGCTGGAGCGGGCCCTCGGCCGGGTGGGTCTTGAGCAGCGGCCGGCACCGCTGCCCCAGGAGGGGGCCGGTGAGGTGCAGCGGCTGAGCCGGCGTTTCAACGCCATGCTGCAGCGGCTGGCCAGCAGCGAAGAGGAGCGGGCGACGATGCTGGCGGGCATCGCCCACGACCTCAAGAGCCCGATCACCCGCCTGCGATTGCGGTTGGCCGTTGAATCGGGCAGCCCCCAGGCCGAAGCCGACCTCGATGCCCTCGAGCGCATCACCGGGCAGTTTCTGTTGTTCGCCGGCGGTGGCCGGGGCGAAGATCCTGTGTCGCTGCCCCTCCACGATCTGGTGGGGGAACTGGCCGCCCGCTATGACGGTCGCCCTCTGGAGCTGGATCTTGAACCCGTGGAAGCCTGCGTACGCCCGGTGGCCCTGGGGCGGGCCCTGGCCAACCTGATCGACAATGCCCTCAGCTACGGGCAGCCACCGGTGCTGCTGCGCCTGCGTTCCGAGGGGGACAGCCTGCGCCTCACGGTGCTCGACCGCGGGTCTGGCATTCCGTCTCAGCAGCGGGATCAGGCCCTGTTGCCGTTTCAACGCCTTGATGCGTCGAGGGGCGGCAGCGGCCACTGCGGGCTTGGCCTGGCCATCGCCGCCCGGGTGGCTGAACTCCATGGGGGCAGGCTCGAGCTGCTCGACCTTGAGGAGGGCTTCGCGGTGGGTCTGGTGCTGCCCGCCGCTGGCACAACGTCCGCCGGCTGATCAGACTTCTCTGGTCACGGTTGTTCTGCGCCATCGACATCCCTGTCTCCCTGCCGCCGGCCTGGCCCCGGGCTGCCCTGATGGTGCCTGCCGATGCCGAGCTTCCCGCTGTGTTGCGCGCCCCGACGGCGGACCCCTCGGTGACCTGCCGCCGGCTCAGTGGACCGCGGCCCCCCGAGGCCTGCTGGACCCGCGACTGGCGCTGAGGGTCATCGGCCAGAGTGGCCACCATGCGCCTGCTTCCTCTCCTCGCTGCCGGTCTGGTGCTGCGGCTGGCCGTGGCGCTGCTGCTGCCTCCGGGCTACGACGAGGCCTATTACCTGTTCTATGGGCTCCATCCGGCCCTCAGCTACTTCGACCATCCGGTCGGGGTGGGCCTGTGGGCCTGGCTGGGTCATCAGCTGCCCTTCGGCATCGTCGGCCTGCGGCTGCCGTCGCTGCTCAGTTACACCGGGGCGGCGGCCCTGCTCGCCCTGGCCAGCCAGCGCTGGTTCGGGACGGTGGCAGCGCGCTGGACGGTGGCGCTCAGCGCTGTTTCACCGCTTCTGCTGCTGGTGGGCGGCGTGCTGCTGCTCCCTGATGCCCCCCTGCTCCTGCTGCTGTCGGCCTGCCTCTGGGCCCTGGCGGTCGAGGCACCGCTTCCCCTTCTGGGCGTGCTGCTGGGGGGGCTGACCCTGGCCAAGTACCAGGCGCTGCCCCTGCTGCTCTCGCTGCTGCTGTGGCAGCTGTGGCATCCGTCCCAGCGAAGGCGGCTGCTGACACCGGCCGGCGCTGGCATGGCCCTGGCCTGGCTGGTCACCTCCTCACCGCTCTGGATCTGGAATCTGCAGCACGGCTGGGTGTCATTTCTGTTCCAGGGGGGACGCACCGTCGGTGGCCCCTGGTTCGACCCCGCCGGTCCGCCCCTTTTTCTGATCACCCAGATCCTGGCTCTGTTCCCGACCATCGGCGTGCTGCTGCTGCAGGCCGGTGTGCCATCGCAACGGGACGGAGTCAGCCAGGCCCGCTCGCTGTTGCGGGCCCTGGCCTTGCCCCAGCTGCTCTTGTTTCTGCTGCTCGCCGGCCGGATGCAGGTGCTGGTGAGCTGGTTGGTGCCGGCCTGGTGGCTGTTGTTGCCGCTTGCCGGGGAGCGGCTGGCGCAAGCCTCTGCGCGCCGGGCGGTCTGGTTGCGGTGGTGGACTCCCCTGACCTTGACAGTGCCCCCACTGCTGGCGCTGCTGGCCGCCGCCCATGTGCGTTTCGGTCTGGCCAGCCCCCTGCTGCCCGAGGCGGTTGACTCTTCGCGGGAGCTGATCGACCCCCAACGGCTGCGGCGGGCCCTGCAGGCGCAGCCGCACCTGTGGCAGCAACTGGTCCAGGCCCGGCTGATCGTGGGTCGCCGCTACTACGAGCCGGGATTTCTGGCCCTGGCCCTGGGCCAGGATCGCGGCAGAACCTTCACCACCTTCAACCGTGATGCCCGGGGATTCGCCTTCTGGGAACCCCCCGGCGGCTTCCGCGGCACAGGGGGGATCCTGTTCAGCCTGCGCAATCCGGAGACCCCATCGACCCTGCCGGACTGGGCGGCGGCCCTGGGTCCCCTGGAACCCCTGGGACAGGTGACCGTCGATCGGGGTGGCCGTGCCGCCCAGGTGGCGGAGTTCTGGCGCTTTCAGCCCCTGCCCCAACCGTGGCCAAGGCCCTATGGGCCTGCCCGACGGCTGGGGGACTGATGTCGTTCAGGGGCTTGGTCTCACCAGCCCTGGGGAGCATCGGCAAGGCCTGATCCGCCACCACCGATGGCGCCATCGTCGTACCAGTCGGCTTCGTCGTCTTCGCTGAGGTCTGCTGCGGTCACGAGGGTCTCTTCGACCGTTTCCTGGGGACTGGTCACCGGGGCACGCGCGAGCGGTGAACTGGTTCTAGGTCCCTTCCTGTGCCAGGCAGGGGGAATGTGGTCGGTTCTCCAGGCTCGTTGTCTGAGTACAAACGCGGCCTTGTGACGGAGTAAAGCCGAACCGGGCTGGCGCCGGGCTGGGGGGTGCGCCAATCTCCACAATCTTCAGTCCGGGAAACGGAGGGGGTGGGATTCGAACCCACGGAGGCTTGCGCCTCGCCGGTTTTCAAGACCGGAGCCATCAACCACTCGACCACCCCTCCAGATCGCCCTTGTTGCTTGAACAATGGCGAAATCCAGTCTGTCACAGGCATCCGTCGCTGCGGACAGGTCAGCATTCCAGCGTGAGTCCCATGCGACAGGCCGACACGCTGGAAGTGGTCGCCTGTTCCCCCATGGCCGTACTCAGCACAGATTTCCTTGCCCGGCGTACCCATCATCTGGCCGAGATGATCCAGACCCTGCCGGCGTCAGCCAGGCCGGATCATCAGGTGGGCTGCTGCCTTGAGCTGCTGGTGCAGCTGGGCGAAGCCCTCGATCGCCTCGCCCAGCCCGAGCCAACGGCCTAGACCGGCTTGGTCAGCGGCAGCAGGCACTTGTCGGAGTCGCAGCCGGCGGGGCCGGCCTCCGGGGATTCACCCGCGTCGTAACGCTTCAGGGCTGAGAAAAAGTCGTCGATGCGTCGGCGCTGCAGAACGGCCTGCTGGAGCGCTTCGAACGTGGCGCGGTCGATGGGCTCAAAGGGCAACCTCGGGAAGGTGGCGTTGGCATCAAAGCGGGCCAGCAGCGCTGCTGAGATGTACCCCTCGCCATTGCTTATCGCGCCATGGATGGCATCGGTGAGCTCCTCGATCTCATGTTCACGGAATTCGATGGTGGCCGAGGTGTTGTGGGCGGTGTAATGCTTCTGCACCTGCATGTAGAAGTCGAACTGGGCCATGGCCGTGAAATTGTTGATGTCGACACTGTCGGCCCCCGGCAGGTTGGCCCAGCTCACCTCGGTGGGAATCTCCACCAGCCATTCACTGCAACGCGGATCAAAGGGATCCTCGAGCAGGCGTCCCTGGTCATCCTTGTCGGACTGGGACGGGACGATGGTGTAGCCGTAGTCGAGACAGGCCAGGGCGACCGGATCGTTCTTGCGGAAGGTGATGCGTCGGATGAAGCGCTGGGCTTTGGGGGGGTGCCAGCCGGGGCTGGCGCCGGTGAGCAGGCTCTTGGTGCCGGCAGGCTGCACGGTGGTGCAACGGTTGGGGCGGCGCAGGCCGTGGCGGTCGCAGTACTCCCAGACGGCGCTGTTGACCGCCTCTTTCCAACGGCTGAGGTAAGCGGCTTCCTCGTGCCTGAAGCGTTCCCCTGCTTCGGTTGACGGCCGACCCGCAGCCCACCAGCGCAGCCATTCGGCGCCGAAGGCATGCACAAAGAAGTCGAACAGACCGGTGAAGCTGACCCCCACGATCGGATCCCAGCCACGGCTGCGCCGGTAGCGCTCCACCTCGAAACGGTGGTTCAGCAGGCAGGCAACGGCCAGGCCCGCCGCCTTGAACGCCTCCTCCTGGCCGGCGTGGTCGGTGGGGTCGAGGCGGTTGAGGTGCACCTCCGCCAGGTTGCAATGGAAGTCGGCGCCGATGATTTCGCCGCAGGGATTGAGGCCATAACGGCCAAGGCGGTGCTCGAGCTCGTCGGCCCCGAGGTCAGGATGGTGCAGGGTCAGCCAGCGACCGGCCTCCTCCCGTCCCTGATCCACATAGATGTCGATGAATTCCTGCCGCAGTTCGGGTGTCGACAACAGGTCGGCATTCGCCCGGGCAATGGCTTCAGGGGCGAACTGAATGGCACCTTCGCCCGACTGGAACTGCTGCTGCACGGCCTCGAGCACCACCTGCCGCGAAGGACGGGTGTGGAACACCCGGGTGTGGTTGGCCATGCGCAGGGCATCGCGTTCGGGGTCGATGCGCCAGTTGCCCTGGGCATCCTGCTGCCACAGGTTCTGCTTGGCAGCTGCGGCCTCGTGGTCTGCGGCGGCGAACTGGCGCATGCCGGCGCTGCGGCGGATGTTGCCCGCCACGATCGTCACCGCCGCCTCATCGATCAGCAGGCAGCATTCGACCGACGTCAGGCGTCGACCGACGGCACGGCCAAGGATCTGGGCCACTCGCCCGTAGAGATCGCCGAGCTTGACGGGGTTGGCCATGCCGCCGAAACCCTTGAGCACCTCGCCCACGGGACGCACGTCCGACAGGTCGACCGAGACCGACACCTCACCTTCAAAGCGGTCATCGCTGCAGAGTTCGAGCAGCAACTGATAGCTGTCGACCCAACCCCGGCGGGTGTCCCCCACCCGGATGTGGACCGTGCTTCCTTCGATGCTGTGGCTGGTGTGCTCCTGCCGCTGGCCGGCAGGGGTCTGGCCGATGGGGCTCACCCCGGTGATGGTGAGGCGGTTGCGCACGATGGGCAGCCGCTCGATCAGGTGCGGCTCGATGATGGCGCCTGTCCCGCAGCCCATCATCGCCAGATCCATCATCAGCCCGAAGGCCTCCCAATCGACCAGGTTGGTCGAGGTGCAGTTGTAGGCCCCGGAAAAATTCTCGCTGCGCTCGATCCAGGGGGTGCCGCCGATCCACAGCCAGCGGCCCGAAGGCAACGATTTCTGATCGGCCTGCAGCTTGCGCAGCAGGGCGACCTCGTCGGCGTTGAGATCACCCAGGCGCCGGAGACCCTCAAGGTTGCGTTCGGCGACCTCGTGCCAGCTCTCGCGACCGCCGGCGCTGCGGCGGCTGTAGGTGCGGTAGAAGACGGGGTAGGCGGCGGGGGCGGTGGCGGGGAAATCGCCGCCGACGGCATCGACAGGAGTGGGAGCGGCGGTGGCCGCTGCCGGTTGCTGGAGCAGGTCCGAAGGAGGGGTCACCGGCACTAGATCTGGTAGGTGGAGCGAAGCTAATACGCCACAGGGGGTGGTAGTGCGACGATGCCGGCCTGCAATCTGGACACGCCCCCGAGCCGCTGCTCCCTGTCATGGCTACGTCGGGTGGCTAACAATGAACTGCATTCCCCCGGGTCGCCGTGGTGCGGTCCTTCCAGCCATGGCCCGCTTCCAGGAGCTGCTGCAGACCTTTGACCAACTGCGACGGGTGATCGCCGTGGGCAGGCACCAGGGGGGGCTCGATCAGGTGGCTGATCTGGTCGACAGCTTCCTGGACACACCCCAGATGGAGGCCTGCGTGGCCCGCTTCCGTGCCCTCCCCGGCGGCGCCAGGCTGATGGAGGAGCGCTTTCCCCCGCTGCAACCCGACATCGAGAGACTGGGTCAGCTGCCCGTCGGCAGCCTTGGCCATGGCTATGCCCAACTGATCCTGTCGCTGGGCTACGACCCGGAGTTCTTCCGTCCCCGCCCGATTCTCTCCGATGCCCACTGGCTCACCCAGCGCATCGCCACCACCCACGATCTGCATCACGTGATCGGCGGCTTCGGCACCTCCCCCGAGGGCGAAAGCGGCGTGCTGGCCATCACCGCAAGCCAGACGGGTTTTCCGGCCTATGTGGCCCTGCTGCACGCCGCCCAGCTCAGCCGCTTTCGCCTCGAGCCCCAGCGCTACGCCCTGCTGAGCGCCGCCATCAGCCATGGCACCGCCATCGGCTTTGAGGCGGCCCCCCTGGCGGTGGTGCGCTGGGAGGACGGCTGGGAGCGCAGCATCGAAGACTGGCGGCGGGAGCTGGGAATCCGCCGTCCCGCCACCGGAATGCCCTACGGAGCCGGCGAGGGAGCCGACGTCGGAGGCGTCAGTAGTTGAGCAGGCGCATGCGGAAGAGGGCCAGCTGGCGCGCCTGTTCCGGCCAGTCCCTCTGAAAGGGATGGTCAGCCAATTCGGCCATCACCGCCTCAAGCCGTTCCTCCCTGGCCAGCCCATGGTCGGGGTGGCGGGCATCGAAGCTGTCCCAGGCATCGCTGAAGGCCATGGCGAAGCCATCCGGGTTGTTGAACACCGTCTGGGAGGGGGTGGTGGGATCCGGACGGGTGACGGCCACGGTGGCGCCGACGCAGCAGATCCCACGCTAAGGGGCGTCGGCTGGCAGTCTGGAACCATGACCCGTGTCCCCAGCTCCGCCCCCGGCGACGAGGCCACCGCCCTGGCCGAGGCCGTTGCCCGCCGTCGCAACTTCGCGATCATTTCCCACCCCGACGCCGGCAAGACGACCCTCACCGAAAAGCTCCTGCTCTATGGCGGTGCCATTCAGCAGGCCGGTGCCGTCAAGGCCCGCGGCGAGCAGCGGCGGGTCACCTCCGACTGGATGGAACTGGAGAAGCAGCGCGGCATCTCGATCACCTCGACGGTGCTGCAGTTCGATTACGACGGCTGCACCATCAACCTGCTCGACACCCCCGGCCACCAGGACTTCTCGGAAGACACTTACCGCACCCTGGCGGCCGCCGACAACGCCGTGATGCTCGAGGACGCCGCCAAAGGCCTCGAACCCCAGACCCGCAAGCTGTTCGAGGTCTGCCGGATGCGGCGCATCCCGATCTTCACCTTCATCAACAAGATGGATCGGCCCTGCCGGGAACCGCTGGAGCTGCTGGATGAGATCGAGCGGGAGCTGGGGCTGGCCCCCTGGGCGGTCAACTGGCCCATCGGCAGCGGAGAGCGGTTCCGTGGGGTGATCGACCGCCGCAGCCATGATGTGGTGCTCTTCGAGCGGGCCGAACGGGGTCGCCAGGCAGCGGAACGTCGGCTGTCCCTTGATGACCCGGCCCTGGTGGAGCTGGTGGAACCCGAACTGCTGAGCCAGGCCCGGGAGGAACTGGAGCTGCTGGAGGGCGCCGGTGCCCCCCTCGATCTGGATCAGGTCCACGCCGGGGAGCAGACCCCGCTCTTCTTCGGCAGCGCCATGACGAATTTCGGCGTGCGTCCCTTTCTTGATGCCTTTCTGGAGCTGGCCCAGCGCCCCGTGCCCCGGCAGAGCAGCGAGGGACCTGTCAATCCCCTGCAGCCGGGGTTCAGCGGCTTTGTCTTCAAGCTGCAGGCCAACATGGACGCCCGCCACCGCGATCGGGTGGCCTTCGTGCGGGTCTGTTCCGGTCGGTTTGAGAAGGACATGACGGTTCAGCATGCCCGCAGCGGCCGCACCATCCGCCTGTCACGGCCCCAGAAGCTGTTCGGCCAGGATCGGGAGGTGGTCGAGGAGGCCTTTCCGGGCGACGTGATCGGCCTCAACAACCCTGGCGTGTTCGCCATCGGCGACACCCTCTACAGCGGTCCGGCGGTGGAGTTCGAGGGCATTCCCTCCTTCAGTCCGGAGATCTTCGCCTGGCTGCGCAACCCCAACCCCTCGTCGTTCAAGAGCTTCCGCAAGGGGGTCAACGAGCTGCGGGAAGAGGGGGCCGTGCAGATCCTGTACGACACCGATGCCAGCAAGCGAGATCCGGTGCTCGCGGCCGTCGGTCAGCTGCAGCTCGAGGTGGTCCAGCACCGTCTGGAACATGAATACGGCGTGCCGACGCGGCTGGAGCCCCTGGGATACAGCGTGGCCCGCTGGGTTGAGGGCGGCTGGCCGGCCCTGGAACGCATCGGTCGGGTTTTCAACTGCAAGGCCATGCGCGATGCCTGGGACCGCCCGGTGCTCCTGTTCCGCAACGACTGGAACCTGCAGCAGCTGCAGGAGGATCACCCCGACCTGGGGCTGGCGGCGGTGGCGCCGGTGGTGAGCGGACGGGAACCGATCGCCCTCTGACAGCCACAGCGGCAGTCCGCCCTCGCCAGGATGGGGGGGTTCCGGTCCTTCAACCATGGCCACGCAGTGGTGGGTCAGGCCGCGACCTGACGGAGGGTGCGATTACGTGAGGCTGTGCAGCTCGCCTGCCGATGGCAGCGTTGAGGTGATCGAGGGATCGCATCTGCCTCCCCAGCTGCCGCTGCTCAAGCGACGTCAGTGGATCAGCGCCGAAGCGGTCCGTGGCCGCGGGATGCAGCTGCAGGCCGGAGGGTTCCGTCCCGGAGCGCCACTGTTCTGAAGCGTGTGCGGCTGACGGACAGCGACTCCCGGTGGGACGCCACAGCCGATACGCTGACAAGACTCCGGCCCAACTCATGGCCCAGGGCACCGTACCGCCAGAGCTGCCATCCCCCGCGGATGGCAGTGATCCCTTCGCCCTTCTCGGCATCGACCACGAGGCCGGCTTTGAGCTGGTTCAGCAGGCCCGCGATGCCCGACTGGGCGCCCTCCCCCCAGAGGACGTGCTCGGCCGTGCCCGAATCGAGGCCGCCTATGACGCGGTGCTGATGCTGCGCCTGCGCGAACGTCAGCTCGGTCAGCTGACCGGTGCTGCGGCCACGGCCTCCAAGCGGGAGGCGGTGCCGTCCACCGCCGGGGCCACCGGCCCCAGCCTGCCGGTTCTGCCGGCCCTGCCCAACCTGCCGCGACCCGCCTTGCGCCTGAACTGGCCAACCCTGGCCCTGGCGTCCGGCCCTCAGCTCTGGCAACCGCTGGCGGGTCTGGGGGGTCTGCTGCTGCTCCACCTGCTCCTGGGGGGCACGGCCGGGGCGGCCGAACTCCTGCTGGCGCTTGCCACCCTGGGCTGTGCCCTCGCCCTCCATCGCCGCAGCGGTCGCTTCTTCCCGTCGATCGGCTGGGCCTTTGCCCTGCTGACCGTCGGCCTGGTGCTGGGGGGACTGGTGGCCCTGCCCCTCGGCGGTCTGCCCCTCCCCCTGGCGCCGGTCCAGTGGCAGGGGTTGCCGGCCCTGGTTCTGCTGCTGCTCGGCAGCGTTCTGCTGGCCTGACGACGGGGTCAGGCCACCTGGAGTTCGGCGATCAGTTGCTCCAGTTCCGCCCCACTCACCTGGTAAGTCTCATTGCAGAAGTGGCAGGTGAGTTCGGCGCCGCCATCGGTTTCCACCATCTCGATCAACTGCTCACGACCTAGCAGTTTCAGAGCGGCGACGCTGCGGCGGCGGGTGCAGGGACAGTGGAAGGTGACCGACTGGCAGGCCTGGTCCGCATCGATGACGGGATCGAGGTCGGTGAAAACCGCTTCGAGCAGGTCCCTGAGGTCCTCCCCGCACCGCTGCAGGCGCTGACTGAAGTCCCGGATCTCGCTGCAGCGTTCCTCCAGCAGGGCCACCAGGGCCGGCTCCCGGGCAGCCTTGGGCAGCACCTGCACCAGCAGGCCACCGCAACTGCGGATGCCGCTGCTGTCGATCGTCTCGCCCACGAACAGGGCGGAGGGGGTCTGTTCGGAATGGAGCAGGTACGAGGCCACGTCTTCGCCGATGCAGCCGCTCACGAGTTCGACGGTGCTGCTGTAGGGGGGGCCGCTGCCGTCATCCCGCACCACATGCAGGTATCCCTGGCCGACGGCACCGGGGAAATCAAACCGGGGAATGCTGCCGATGGGGGCCAGCTCCAGATCAGGGCGGCCGACCCGACCCCGCACGGTGCCATCCCTTCCGGCATCGACGGTGAGGCCCTGCAGCGGACCATCGGCTTGAAGGCGCAGATTCACGCGACCGTGGGCCACCTTCATCGAGCTGGCCAGCAGCAGTCCGGCGGTCATCGCTCGGCCCAGCAGGGCGCTTGTCAGGTACGAGAGCCCATGACGGCGGCGGGCATAGCGGGTTGTCACCGTGGTTGTCACGGCCACCAGCCGGATGCCGCCACCGACGGCGGTGGCACGGACCAACTGGTCAGGCATGGTCGGGGAGGGACTCGTCGAATCGTACGCAGCGCCCCCCCTGCAGCCGCCAGCGCTGGCTGACCAACGCATCGAAGCAGTCCGGTTCGTGGGTCACCAGCAACAGCAGCCGGTCCTGCGCCAGATCCTGCAGCAGCTCGACCAGCTCCCGCCGTACGGACCAGTCGAGACCGGCGGTGGGTTCGTCGAGCAGCAGCACCGGCGGATCCCTGAGCAGCTGCACCGCCAGGGCCAGCCGCCGCTGTTGACCACCGCTCAGCAGTTCCGGAGGCTGTTGCAGCGCCAGGCCACCCAGGCCCACCCGATCCAGGGCCCCTCGCAGCTGCTCCGTCGCCAGGCGGCGATGGCCCAGCCGCAGTTCCTGACCGACGCTGAGCCCTAGAAAGTGGCGTTCAGGGAACTGAAACACCAGCCCGCACAGCCAGCGGCGTTCCCGTGGCGTTGTTTCCTTGCCCTGCCAGAGGATCTGTCCCCGCTCCTGGCGGGCCAGACCGGCGATGATGTCGAGGAGGGTGCTCTTGCCGGATCCACTGCGGCCGGCCACCAGGCCGGGCGCGCCCCGCTCAAGCCTCAGGTTCACCTCTTGCAGCACCGGCACCCCGGCCGTCGCCGGGTGGTAGCTGATCCCCCTGAGTTCCAGCATGCCTCCGTGCCCCTGCCACCGCCCCTTAGCTTGACCCCATGCAGGTTCACGTCCGCGAATTCGATCCCTTCGACTGCTGGTTCTGGCTGCGGTTTCCCCACAGTCCCGGCTCGGGGGAGCGCCAGTACCTCGAAGAGGTCTTCAACAGCTGGTACTTTCTCGGCCGCCTGGGGGCCTGCAATGCCGAGAACCTGCAGGTGCATGAGCAGGGGGCCGACATCAGCTGGATGGCCTACGACAACGAGGCCGCTGAGGGTGGACTGCAGGCGCTGATGCACAACCTGGGCACGATGGAATACCGCGGCGACTGGGCACGCATCTGGGCCGATCTGGGCACCAGCGATGGGGTGGCCCTCGACGTGCTGATCAATGCCCTCCACGGCCTGGATCGGGATCTGGTGCCGATCGAAGAACTCAAGATCGGCGGCATGAACGAGGACTGGCCGGCGGATGCCGGCGACGAACGCTTCTTCGCTGACTGAGGCCATCGCCATGGCGGAACAGCGGCGCCTGCTGATCCCGGCGGATCGCCTTGCGGCCGGTGCTGCCGGGCTGCTGCTCACGGAAGCCGAGCGCCACTATCTGGAGAGGGTGCTGCGGCTGCGGCCCGGGGATGGCTTCACGGTGGTCGATGGCGTCGGCGGTGTGCGTCCGGCCTGGCTGCAGTCGGCTGGCCGCGCCGACCTTGGAGCACCGCAGCCGCCTGGCGTCAGGCCCAGGCCCCAGCTGGGGCTGCTGGCCGCTGTGGTGCGGCGAGATTTTGACGTGCTGCTGCGCATGGCCACGGAACTCGGCGTCGATGAGCTGCGTCCGCTGCAGGCCGACCGCTGTTCCCCTTCCATCGCCTCGGGGCGCGGAACCCGCTGGGAGAGCCTGTTGCGGGAAGCCCTCGAGCAATGTGAACGGCTGTGGCTGCCGCAGCTGGGTGAGGTGATGCCGGCGCGGTCGGCGTTCACCCCCTCGGTCGGCGCCAACGAGCGTCGTTGGCTCTGTCTCAGCCGCCAGGAGGGGATCCCCTCGCTGCTGGACCAGCTGCTGCTGGCGGATCCCCTAGCCGACGCGGGCTGGTGGATCGCCTGCGGCCCCGAGGGGGGCTGGACGCCCGAAGAGGAAGAACTGGCCCTGGCTGCCGGCTGGCAACCGGTCAGCCTTGGTCCCACGATCCTGCGATCTTCGACCGCAGCTGTGGCGGCGCTGACGCTGCTCAGCCAGTTCCGCTTCAGCGGCCGCCCCGCATCGACGCGGCCAGATCCCTGAACGGCGCCAGGTTCGCCCCGGGACGGCGCCGGCCGCGGGGGAGCGCCTGGCCGGGGTTGAGCAGTTCAGCAGCAAAGGTGGTCAGCTCCCGGGGAACTTCTGCTTTCTGGGCTGCGGCCCGCTCGGCGGCCAGGGCCTCGGCCGTGGTGAGCGAGGGGCCTGCCGACGGTGCCGCCGAGTCGGTGGTGTTGGCGTTGGCGGCCGCCGCGCCCTCGGCCACGGCCACGGGCGCGGGCACCTTCAGGGTCACCGCCTTGGGGCCTGACGATGCTGCGGTGACCGGTGCTGCGGTGACGGATTTCGACGCGGAAGCCACGGGGGCCACGGTGGCCGCGGGTTGGTCCCCGCCCCCCTCCGACAGCTCCAGGAAAGGCTTGCGCTCGCCGCCGAAAAGCTTCTGGAAGACCATGGAGCAGGGACGGATCTGCCGCGATTATCCCTGCACCGCTGCCCCTGCCGGCGGTTCCGTAGGGCTGTGCAACATCAGCGGCGGTGACGCCGGCAGCCGTTCCAGCACCCAGTCGGCATTGATGGTCAACACCGCCAGGTCGTCGTCGCGGACCACCTGCAGCAAGGAAGGCTCGGCACTGCGAGCCCCCCCCTCGCAGCAGATCACACGCGCAAGGAAAGGGGGGCGCCGCGGTGCTGCCACCGCCACGACATCCCCCACCTCGACCTGGAGAAACACCGCCACCCACCGCTCAGCCCTGGTACAGGTGTACTGTAGCGCCAATGTGGAGTGAGCCCTCAGGGCCATGTCCGGTCCCTTCCCCGATGACCCTTCCACCCTTCGCCATCCCCTGGCTGATCAGTGGCCTGGCCAATGCCGTGCTGATCCTTCCCTTGCGGCGGGTGCCGGTGCTCACCGGCGCCGGCTGGCTGCATGCCTGGATCCTGGGCACCCTGCTGGGGGCCTGCCTGGGCTGGCGGGGCTGGCTGGCGGTGGTGCTGTACCTGGTTCTGGGATCCCTGGTCACCCGCCTCGGTCTGGCCCGCAAGCGAGCCGCCGGCCTGGCGGAGAACCGTGATGGTCGCCGTGGGCCTGAGAACGTCTGGGGATCGGCCGCCACCGGGGCTGTGCTGGCCCTGGTCAGCACAGCCCCGGGAGCGCCGCGGCCGTTGCTGCTCATCGGGTTCGTCGCCAGCTTCGCCGCGAAGCTCGGTGACACCTGCGGCAGCGAGATCGGCAAGCGCTGGGGGCGGCGGACGATCTCGCTGACGCGCCTGCGACCGGTGCCTGCCGGCACCGAAGGGGCGGTGAGCCTGGAGGGGACCGTCGCCAGCCTGGTCGGTGCCGCACTCTTCAGCGCCCTGGCGATGGTCCTGGGATTGCTGCCCCAGGGCCTGGTGCCGGCCCTGACGCTGCTGGCCTGGCTGGCGACGCTGATCGAGAGCCTGATCGGGGCCGAACTGCAGCCACGGCTGGCCTGGCTCAGCAACGAGGGCGTCAATGCACTGATGACCATGCTGGCTGCCGCTCTGGCGATGGTTCTGCTGGGCCCCAGCCTTCAGCCATGAGCCGCTCACGCAGCGCCCGCCGGCATTGCTGCAGGCGACGGGACAGGCGGGGGACGGTCCAGCCGATCTCGGCGGCCACCTCACGGCGGGGTCGCCCGTGCATCAGGCAGTCGACCAACAGCTTGCGGTCGAGGGCCGGCAGACCCCGCAGACGTTCGCGGAGTTCCTGCCACGCCAGATGCTCCAGCGGCTGGCGCCCACCGGCCTCGAGGCATTCCTGCAGCGAGGCTCCGTCGTCCCCACCGCTGGGCTTGTCAAGGCTGGTGCACTGCAGCGCATGGTGCAGCTCCTGGGCCTGGCGGATCCGGGTGACCCGGCAGTCGAGTCGGGCGGCCAGCTCCTCATCCGTCAGGGGACGGTCCCCTCCATGCAGGCGGGACTGGTTCAGCTGTTCGATCCGGGCATGGAGCGACCTGAGGCGCCAGCTGCTGCGAACGACCGGCACCCGGTCGCGGATGTGGTGACGGATGTGACCCTGGATGTAAGGGACAGCAAAGCTGCTGAAGGCGACGCCGCGGTCGGAATCGAACCGTTCGGCGGCTGCGATCAAACCCTGGCGGCCGATCTGCTCCAGATCATCGACAGGTTCACTGCACAGGTGCCGCAGGCGGTTCACCTGCTGGTGCACCAGGTTCAGATGCCGCAACACCAGGGCATTGCGCTGGCGAACGGCCAGTCCTTCAGGACGGACGGCAAGGGAGGAAGCCATGGCAGGCATGGGTTCAGGGAACCTGCCCACCCTTGGGAGGCCGGTCCCCCGCCATCAGCGCTGACCGGAGGGGGGAAGGCCCCCCCCGGAAGCCCCTGGTCAGATGCCGTCGAAACAGGCTAAGGACTGCTCAGAGCTGGATCGGTGTGTTGTCACTGCGAAGCACACAGTGGCTGATCGTCCAGTCGTAGTGCTCCCAGACCGCCGCAGGCAGCATGAACGACGCCCCCGGAAAATCGCTGAGGCAAACTCCGCTCGGTTGGGCCGAGCAGTAGGGGCGGCTGCCTGGTTTGGCCAGGTACTGCTGGTGATAGGGCTCTGCCGGATGGAAGGTCTGGTCGGCACGCACATCGGTGGTGATGGGGCCGAACCCGCGGGCCTGCAGGGCCGCCTGGTAGGCCTGACGTGAGGCCTGCGCCAGGGACAGCAGGGCGGGGTCGCTGACGTAGATGGCCGAGCGGTACTGGCTGCCACGATCATTCCCCTGGCGGTCCCCCTGGGTGGGGTCGTGGCACTCCCAGAAGAGCTTGAGCAGGTCGCTGAAATCGACGGTGGCGGTGTTCCAGACCACCCGCACCACCTCGGCGTGACCAGTGGTTCCGCTGCACACCCGGTCGTAGCTGGGTCTGGGGTCGGTGCCGCCCGCATAGCCCACGGCCGTGGTCACGACCCCGGGGAGCCGCCAGAAGCCCTTTTCGGCCCCCCAAAAACAACCGCAACCAAAGAGGGCTTCCCCCTGGCCCGGCTCGATCGGTGCCGTGATGGGGGTTCCCAGGACCGCGTGGTTCATTTCAGATTCACCAGGCTGCTGATCACGAAGTCTGGCCATCACCGGGGGCGGGCCGTGGATCCAGGGCGATGTGGTTGATCAGTGTGGTCGTGAAGGCGAACAGCAGGAAAGGGAGCGACAGCACCAGGATCAAGCCCACGCCCACCAGGGCGAACAGCGGACGGCTGGCCCCCATCAGACCCAGGGCCGTGGCGAGGCTCAGGAAGATCACACCCATCCAGGCCAGCACCTGGCCGTAGATGTCACCGAAGGTGAGGGTGCAGCGAAGGCTGTAGGGGGTCGGCAGAGACACGGGACCATGGCTCGGTTCCCTGGCCTAGGCCGGCCTGGGGGCCACCCCCACGGATGCGCCGGAAAGCTTCGGCTGTCGCCACCGTCCGCCCTCAGACAGCCTGCAGCTGGCTGGCCGCCTGCTCCCGATCCCAGAGGCGGCGGTAGGGGCCCGGCTGGCTGAGCAGCTGATCGTGATGACCCTGCTGCACCAGCCGGCCCCGCTCCATCACCAGCACCCGGTCGCAGGCGGCGGCCGCCGACAGCTGATGGCTGATGAACAGCACCGACTGGCGGGATCGGCTGCGCAGATCCTGCAGAATCGCGGCGGCTGTGCGGTTGTCGACGCTGGCCAGGGCATCATCCAGCACCAGCAGCGGGGCCTCCATCAGCAGAGCCCGGCCGAGGGCGGTGCGCTGGCGCTGGCCGCCGCTCAGGGTGATGCCCCGTTCACCGACCAGGGTGTCGTAGCGGTCGGGGAAACCGGCCACATCGCCAGCCAGCTGGGCCCGTTCCGCCACAGTGGCCACGGCGGCGAGTGGGGTCTCAGGCGCACCGAAGCGCAGGTTGTCGCCCAGGCTTGCGGTGAACAGGAAGCCCTCCTGGGGCACAAGGGCCAGCTGCCGGCGCAGGTCGGCCAGGCTCAGCCGTGTCACATCAACACCATCGATGAACAGCTGACCCTCGGGCACCTGCAACAACCTGCCCAGGGCCCGTGCCAGGGTCGTCTTGCCGCAGCCCACGGGACCGACCACCGCCACGAGCTCACCGGGTTCGACCGTGAAGCTGAGGTCAACGATGGCCGGCTCACGGGCATCGGCATACCGGATCTGCAGTGCCTTGGCCTCGAGCCGGGCACCGGCCGGGCTGGGGACACCGGCGGCCTGCGGCTGGGGGCAATCCTCGATCTGCGACCGGCGGCGCAGCAGTTCCTCCACCCGTTCCAGGCTCACCTGGCCGGTCTGGAACGTGCTGAGGGTGAACCCCAGCAGGGCGGTGGGAAACACCAGCCGCTCGACATAGAGGATCAGCGCGATCAGCCCCCCCAGGCTGAGGTTGCCGCCCTCGAGACGACCGGATCCGAGGGCGATCAGCACCAGCACGGAGAGGGAACTGATGCCCTCGAGCAACGGGAACAACGTGCTGCGGGTGCGGGCCAGGGTGATGGCGGCCTCGCGGTAGCGCTGGCTCAGGTCGGCGAAGGCGGCCCGCTCGCTGACCTCCTGGCCATAAATCTTGATAGCCCCGATGCCGGAGAGATCCTCCTGCACGAGGTCGCTCATGGCGGCGAGGTCCTGCTGCAGTCGCCGCTGCTGCCGCATCATGCGACCGCCGGAGAGGCCCACCAGCAGCAACATCAACGGGTACAGAAGAATCGCCGCCAGGCTGAGGCCCGGTTCGATCGCCAGCATCGCCGGCAGGGTGAGGGCGTAGGCCATGGCGGTGTTGCTGAGGCTCAGCACCGCGAAGCCGAGCAGGCGCCGCACGTTCTCAACGTCACTGGTGGAACGGCTGATCACATCGCCGCTGCCCGCCTGCTGCACCCAGCCCGGCTCCTGGCGCAGCAGATGGTCGAAGATCCGCTGCCGCAGGCTCACTTCCACATGGCGCCCGGCACCGAAGACCAGCACCCGGGAGGCCAGCCGCACCAATCCCATCAGGGTGGCGAGACCACCGATGAGCAGGGCCTGGCGCAGCAGGTCGTCGAGGCTGAACCCGGGGCGCAGGGCATTGATCGTGCGCTGCACCAGCAGCGGCAGGGTGGTTCCGAGGATGTTGACCACCAGCAGGGCGGCCATGCCCAGCAACAGCTCCCGTCGCTGGGGGCGCAGCTGACGGGCGATCAGGGCGAGCTGCAGGGGGGCCATCGCGGGCGGCTGGGGCGGCCCCAAACTACGGAGGCTCCGCCGTCGGCCATGGCTGCCCCCCCCCGCGATCCCGAGACCAACCGGGACCAGGTCCATCCGCTCCATGCCAGCGACCGCGAGACCGTCGATGGGCTGCTGGCGGTCGAGCAGCCGGGGGATGATCATCTGGTCGATGCGGCCCGGTTGCTGATCCGCTACGACGGCTTTCCCGGTGCCGCTGATCTGCGCCAGGACCTGATGAAGGCGATCTCCCACTGGGGGTTCGACCGCGCCGCCCTCGAGGTCCGTTGCCGTGCCCTCTGGCAGGGGGGCTTCCGCCCGGGCCGCCCCCAGGGGGAGCAGACCGTGGGCAGTGGCTTCGACACCGATGCCGCCGCCGACGGCTAGCGGGCCCAGGGCCCGGACCGTCATCCTGGAGGTCACCCTGGCCCAGCATCGTGAGCAGCGCCTCCACCACGACCCCATCCTGGCCCCGCCTGCTCGAAGACCTGCTGGAAGGCCAGCGGCTCGATGGGGCCGCGGCCGCGGCGCTGATGGAGGCCTGGCTCGCCGACGGGCTTGCCCCCGTCCAGACCGGCGCCTTCCTCGCGGCCCTGCGGTGCCGCGACCCTGACCCGGTCGAACTGGCGGCCATGGCCACCGTGCTGCGCCGGGCCGCCCCCCTGCCGTCACCACGGCCAGCCCTGCCCCTGGCGGACACCTGCGGCACCGGAGGCGATGGTGCCGACAGTTTCAACATCTCGACCGCCGTGGCCTTCACCGCGGCCGCCTGTGGGATCACCATTGCCAAGCACGGCAACCGCAGCGCCAGTGGCCGGGTGGGGTCGGCTGATGTGCTCGAAGCCCTCGGCCTCAACCTGGCGGCGCCCCTCCCCAGGGTGCTGGGGGCTCTGGAACCCCTGGGGGTGACCTTCCTCTTCGCACCGGGCTGGCATCCGGCCCTGGGGCGGCTGGCGGCCCTTCGCCGCACCCTTGGGGTGCGGACGGTGTTCAACCTGCTGGGGCCCCTGGTCAATCCGCTCCAACCGGAGGTGCAGGTGCTGGGGGTGGCCCGGCCCTCCCTGCTTCAGCCCATGGCCGGGGCACTGCAGCGGCTTGGTCTGCAGCGGGCGGTGGTGGTGCATGGGCATGGGGGCCTGGATGAGGCCTCCCTCTCGGGGCCGAGTCAGCTCTGGCTGCTCGAAGGGGGCGAGCTGCGCGAGGAATGGCTGGATCCGGGGAGCCTGGGTCTGGTGAGCGCTGGCCCGGCCGAGCTGGCGGGCGGCGATCTCGGCACCAATGCCGCGATCCTGCAGGCGGTGCTCGAGGGGCGTGGCACAGCGGCCCAGACCGACGCGGTGCGGCTCAACACCGCCCTGGTGCTCTGGGCCGCCGGGGCGGTGACCGACTGGCGCACTGGGGTCGATCAGGCCGGAGCCTGCCTCGCAGCCGGCGCCCCCTGGCAGCGTTTCGGGGAGCTGGCCGACTGGCTTCGCAGCCCTGAGGGATGATGCGGAAGGGTGCAGAGACGGATGGCCGGTCTTCTCGTGCTGGCGGACGGTCTGGTGCTTCGTGGCCGGGCGATCGGAGCCAGGGGCACCGCCATCGGTGAGGTGGTGTTCAACACCGGCATGACCGGGTACCAGGAGGTGATCACCGACCCCAGCTACACAGGGCAGCTGATCACCTTCACGGCTCCTGAACTGGGCAACACCGGGGTCAATGACGATGATCAGGAGGGAGACCGCCCCGCGGCGCGGGCCGTCATTGCCCGGGAGCTGTCCCCCTGCCCCAGCAGCTGGCGCTCCCGCCAGCCCCTGGAGGACTGGCTGAGGCACCACGGCGTCGTCGGTCTGGTCGGGGTGGACACCCGCGCCCTGGTGCGGCGGCTGCGGGAGGGCGGAGCCATCAACGGAGCCGTGAGCACCGATGGAGCGGAGCCCAGCGACTTGCTGCGCCGGGTGCAGGCCGCCCCTTCGATGGAAGGACTCAACCTGGCCTCGAGGGTCACCACGCCGTCGCCTTATGTCTGGGACCGGTTGACCGCGACGGGATTCGACCAGCGCCTCCAACCTGCCCCCGCTGCTGAGCCCTATGCCGTGGTCGCCATCGATTTCGGCATCAAACGGGCCATCCTTGAGCGGCTTGTGGCCCATGGCTGCCGGGTCACGGTGCTGCCCGCCGGCAGCAACCTCGACGAGGTGATGGCCCACCAGCCCGAGGGGGTGTTCCTGTCCAATGGCCCCGGCGACCCCGCCGCCGTCGGTGACGGCATCAGCCTCGCCCGGGACCTGCTGGAGCAGCCTGACCTGCCGGTGTTCGGCATCTGCCTGGGTCACCAGATCCTCGGTCTGGCCCTCGGGGGCAGCACCTTCAAGCTGGGCTATGGCCACCGGGGCCTGAACCATCCCTGCGGCGGCGGCGGCCCGGTGGAGATCACCAGCCAGAACCATGGCTTCGCCCTCAACGCCGACAGTCTTCCCCTCGATCGGGTGGCCATCACCCACCGCAACCTCAACGACAGCACCGTGGCGGCCATCGAGCTGCTTCAGCAGCCGGTCTTCGGCGTCCAGTACCACCCGGAGGCTTCACCGGGCCCCCATGATGCGGATCACCACTTCCGACGGTTCGTGGCGTTGATGGCAAGCCGTCGTCAGCCCGGATAAACTTGAGAGCCCTTCGGGGCCATCAACCGCAGGAGGCCTGGAGCCATCACTGAGCTGACCCGACTCACCGTCTCTCTCCGCGGCGGCTGCGAGCCTCAGGCCGGCTGTCTGCTGCTGCACTTCACGGGCCAGCTCGATGCGTATTCCGAGCGGCAGTTCCGTGAATTCATCGAACAGCATGGATCCACCGGGGATCTGCCCCTGGTGTTTGATCTGAGCCGCATCGACTTCATCGACTCGTCGGGCCTCGGCGCTTTGGTCACCATTGCCAAGCAGTGCAACGAGGCCGGCCGCCGGTTCGTGGTCGTCGGCAACAGCCGCGTGGTGCAGACCGTGAAGCTGGTGCGGCTCGAAGCCTTCCTCCATCTGCAGCCCGACCTCCCCACAGCCCTCGGTGCCCTCAGCGCCGCCTGATCCCTGCCCCGGGCCCGCCCAGCTCGCCTGGCTGGGGGATGCGGTGTGGGAGCTTCACCAGCGGCAACACCTGGTGCGGCGGTTGGCCAGTCCGCGCCGACTCCACGACGCCGGTGTGGCCCGGGTCCGTGCCGAGGCCCAGAGCCTGGCCCTCGAACGCCTTGAACCATTGCTTCGCGATGATGAGCGGGAATGGGTCCGGCGGGGACGCAATGCCGCCGGGCGTCGCCCCCGCCATCTCGATGCGGCCACCTATGGCAGGGCCTCGGGATTTGAGACAATGGTGGGCTGGCTCCACCTGCACGATCCGGAGCGCCTGAGCGAGCTGCTGAGCTGTCTCGATCCGGCCGTTGCCGCCGACAGGCCGGACAGTCCCCTCTGACGGACGAGCCTGGTTCCCTGCAGTCGCCCCGACCATGGCCTTCCGTCCCGACCGAACCCCCCGCAGCCCCGGCGGTCCCCGCGGCGGTCGCCCCCGAGGCGCTGGTGGGCGACCTCCGGCCCCTCCCCGACGCTTTGACCGGCGCGATCGTCCTGACGGGGGCGACCGCCCGGAACGGCCCTTCCGCGCCGAGCGCAGTGACCGGGACGAGCGTTTCAGCCGCCCCCAGGGGGGGGAGCGCATGGGCCGTCCGGCCCGGTTCAGCCGCATTGACCGACCCCAGCGCTTTGACCGACCCCAGCGGTTCGATCGTCCCCAGCGCTTCGATCGTCCGGAACGGTTCGAGCGCACGGATCGTTTCGAGAGGACTGATCGTTTCGAGCGCACGAATCGTTTCGAGCGCACGGATCGCGATGAACCCGTCGACCGCGGGGAACGCCCGGGCCGGCGGGAACGCTTCGACCGTTTTGACCGTGCCGATCGGGGTGATCGCCGCGCCCGACCGGTGTTCCGCGGCCCTGACCGTTCACGCCGAGATGGACTGCCGCTGGAGGGGCCACCGCAGGGGGAGGCCGAACAGCACGGTCCATCGATGGCGGATGACCTGGTCTGGGGCCGCCACCCGGCCCTGGCAGCCCTCGAGAGTGGGCGGCCGATCCACCGCATCTGGTGCACGCCGGAGATGCGGTGCAGCAGCCGTTTTCTGCAGCTGCTGCGGGAAGCGAAGGCCGGTGGGGTGCTGGTCGAGGAAGTGACCTGGGCGCGCCTGGCGCAGCTGTGCGGCGGAGCAGTGCATCAGGGAATCGTGCTGCAGACCGCTGCTGCGGAGACCCTGGATCTGGAGACTCTGCTGGCAGGCTGCCGCCAGTTGGATGAAGCGCCGCTGCTGGTGGCCCTCGACGGCATCACCGATCCCCACAACGTCGGTGCGATCGTCCGCAGCGCCGAGGCGCTCGGGGCCCACGGGCTGGTGCTGCCCCAGCGCCGTTCTGCCGGGCTCACGGGCTCGGTGGCGAAAGTGGCGGCCGGCGCCCTCGAGCATCTTCCGGTCGCCCGGGTCGTGAACCTCAACCGGGCCCTCGAAACCCTTCGGGAGGAAGGCTTCCGGGTGGTCGGCCTGGCCGAGGAAGGCACGGTGTCCCTCGGGGAGGTCGATCTGCAGGGGCCCCTGGTGGTGGTCACGGGTTCGGAGGGGGCCGGCCTGTCCCTGCTGACCCGACGCCACTGCGACCAGCTGGTGCGCATCCCCCTGCGGGGCGTCACCCCCAGCCTCAACGCCTCGGTGGCTTCGTCCTTGCTGCTCTACGAGATCGCCCGGCGG
>CAZWFG010000002.1:0-20381 GCA_964632245.1 uncultured Synechococcus sp.
CTTCCGCAAGGGTGACCTTGACCTGGTCTGGTTCGGGGGCCTCACCGGCGTTCAGGCCCGGTTGCAGACCCCCGGTGCGCAGGTGCTGGCCCAGCGTGATGTCGATGCCGCCTTCCATTCGCTGTTCATCGGCAACCGTGAGGCCACCGCCGGCCTGAAGCCGATCCGCAGCGTCGCCGACCTCCAGCAGCTGCGGGGCCGCCGCTTCACCTTCGGCTCCGAGAGTTCCACCTCCGGTCGGCTCATGCCCCAGCACTTCCTTCAGCAGGGGGGCGTGAAACTGACTGATTTCGCCGGCGGGGGCCCCGGCTTCAGCGGCAGCCACGACGCCACCATCGCTCTGGTCCAGAGCGGTGCCTATGAGGCCGGCGCCGTTAATGAACAGGTGTGGACCAGCGCCCTGCGCAAGGGCAGCATCGACCGCTCAAAGGTGGTGGTGCTGTGGCGCACCCCCCCTTACCCCGACTACCACTGGATCGCCCAGGGCAACCTCGACCGCCGCTTCGGCCCCGGTTTCACCGGCCGACTGCAGGCCGCCCTGGTGGCCCTGAAGCCCACCAGCCAGCGGCGCCAGCAGATCCTCGAGCTCTTCGGTGCCCGCCAGTTCGTCGTGGCGCCAGCCGATCAGTACGGCCAGATCGAGACCATCGGCCGCCAGCTGGGCAAGATCCGCTGAGCGGGCCGCGCCCGATGGAGCCCCTGCTTGAGCTGCGCCAGATCGCCCTGGTCGGTCGTGACCGACGGCCCCGGTTGCAGCCCCTCTCCCTGCAGCTGCGGGCGGGTGAACGGGTGGCGCTGCTGGGCCCCAGCGGCGCCGGCAAGAGTTCCCTGCTGGCGGTGGCCAACGGCCTGCTCTCCCCCAGCACGGGCATGGTGCTGTGGGACGGGGTGCCCGCCGGTCGGGGGCGGCGGCGCCAGCGGCAGCAGGCCCGCATCGGCACCCTCTGGCAGGACCTGCGCCTGGTGGAGGAACTGACGGTGCAGCAGAACCTGAATGCCGGACGGCTGGCCGTCTGGAGCTGGCCCCAGGTGCTGCTCAATCTGCTGGTGCCCCTCGAGACCGACGCCTGTCAGCAGGTGCTGGCCCGGGTGGAACTCGACCCTGGCCTGCTGCCGGTGCCGGTGACGGCGCTGTCGGGGGGCCAGCGGCAGCGGGTGGCCCTCGGTCGCCTGCTGCGCCAGGGCGCGCTGCTGCTGCTGGCCGACGAACCCCTGGCCCAGCTCGATCCACCCTTGGCGGCACGACTGCTGCAGCTGCTGCTGCAGTTGGGAGCCGCCCCCCGGGGTCTGCTGATGAGCCTCCATCGCCCTGATCTGCTGGACGGCTTCGACCGGGTGCTGGGGTTGCGCCAGGGGCGACTGGTGCTGGACACCACCCCGGCCGCGGTCACCGCGGACCAGTGGGAGGCGCTGTACGCCACCGACCTGGACCCATGAATCCCTCCGCCTGGCTGTTGCTGCCTGGCCTCGTGCTGCTGCCGGTGCTGCTGCTGCTGCCCCTGGCCCTGCATGGCGGCGGCTGGTCGCTGATCGGCGGGTTTCTGGTGGCGGCCGTGCAGCCCAGCCTCGATCCGGCGCTGCTGGCCGCCAGTGGTCGCGGCCTGGCCGTGACCCTGGCGGTGGCCCTCTGGTCGTGGTTGCTGAGCCTGGTGCTGGGCATGGCCGCCGGTCTGCTGTCGGCACCGCTGGTGGTCGCGGAACTCTGCGGTCGACGCTGGCCCGCCGTGGTGCTGCGCCGGTTGCTGGCCCTGCCCCGCTCCCTGCATGAGCTGCTCTGGGGCCTGCTGCTGCTGCAGGGGCTGGGGTTGCATCCGGGGGTGGCCATCCTCGCCATCGCCCTTCCCTACGGCGCCCTGGTGGCGCGGGTGGTGTCGGATCAGATCGAAGCCCTCGATCCCAGGCCCCTGAGGGCCCTGCGGGCCGCCGGCAGTCCCGCCTGGGCTGCCCTGCTGCAGGCCCTGGGGCCGCCGCTGCTGCCGGGGGTGCTCAGCTATGGCGGCTACCGGCTCGAATGTGCCCTGCGGTCGGCCACCCTGCTGGGGGTGTTCGGCCTCGGCGGCATTGGTGCCGACCTGCGGTTGTCGTTGCAGTCGCTGCAGTTTCGCGACGCCTGGACCAGCCTCTGGCTGCTGGGGCTGGCGATGCTGTCGCTCGAGACGGTGGTGGCGCTGCTGCGCCGTCGCTGGCAGGCGCCCGGGGCTTCGGTGGGCCGGCGGGGGCGGGAGCTGCTGCTGGCCGCTGGTGTGGTGCTGCTGCTGCTGGTGCCGGGGGCCCAGGTGCTGGGTCTCGACGGACGGTTCCTGGAGGGCCCCTGGGCCTGGCCCCCCGCCGTGGACCTCTGGACGGCCGCAGGCTGGCGGCAGCCCTGGCTGGTGCTGGTCGCCAGCACCCTCGGGCTGACGCTGCTGGCCACGGCCCTGGCGGTCGGCGCCGGACCCTGGCTGGTGCTGCTGCTGCGTCCCTGGCCCTGGTTGCAGCTGCCGCTGCAGGGACTGGGCCTGGTGGCCCGGCTGCTGCCGCCACCGCTCACCGCCCTGCTGCTGCTGTTCGTCTGCCGACCGGGGGTGTTGCCGGCGGCCCTGGCGCTGGCCTTCCATAACGCCGGTGTGCTGGGTCGACTGCTGCTGGACCAGCTGGCCGCCCATGATCCCCGCCCTGAGCAGGCCCTGCGCACGGCCGGTGCGGGGCCCCGCCGGGCTCTGCTGCAGGCGGCGTTCCCGGCCGTGGCCCGCACCTACCTCGCCTACGGGGCCTACCGCGGGGATGTGATTCTGCGGGAAACGGTGGTGGTGGGACTGGTGGGGGCCGGTGGGCTGGGCGTGGTGCTGCTGGAGGCCCTCAGTTCCTTCGCCTGGGCCGAGGTGCTGCCGGTGCTGGTGGTCTATGCCGGTCTCACCCTGGCGGGCGAGACCCTGGCGGACCATTGCCGGCGGCGGCTGTTGCTCGCCAGGGCTGCGGGCTGATGGCCCTCGGCGTCTGGCGGCTGGTCACACCGATGCTGCTGGTCGGCCTGGTGGCCACAGCCTGCGCCCGGCGGCCAGTGGCTCCTGGCGGTGATGGTCCCTGCGTCGATGGTGGTCGCCGCTGCGCGGCGGCCGCCGCGGTGGCGCGTCCGACGCCGGCGCCATCCCTGCACCAGGAGCGGGCCTATCCCTGTCGCAACCGGGAATCGGGGGAGAGCGACATCTGCTTCGACACAGACCTGGGCCGGCGCAACCGCGACCGGCTGGGTCTGCCGCGTTGACCCGGCGGATCAATCCTTCGTTCCTGCGTGGTAACTGCTGCGCACCAGCGGTCCGCTGCGCACGTCGGCAAAACCCAGGTCCCGGGCCACCGCCGCCAGGGCCTCAAATTCCGCCGGTGTCCAGTAACGGGCCACGGGCAGGTGGGCGAGGGACGGGCGCAGGTACTGACCGAGGGTCACCCGCTGGCAGTCCACCGCCCGCAGCGCCCGGAGGGCTTCCACCACCTCGTCCCGCTGTTCGCCCAGCCCCAGCATCAGGCCCGATTTGGTGGGGATGGCCGGGGCCAGCTCGCGGGCGGCCTGCAGCAATCCCAGCGACCGGCTCCAGGTGGCTCCACGGCGCACCTCCCCCTGCAGCCGCTGCACCGTTTCGAGGTTGTGGTTGAAGCACACCGGCCCGGCCGCCAGCACCGTCGCCAGCCGTTGCCGCTGGGCCGCCTCGGCGGCGGCGAGGGTGCCATGGCCGCCCCAGAAATCAGGGGTGAGCACCTCGATCGCCACCCGTGGGTCGCGGCGGCGGATGGCCGCCATCGTGGCCGTGAACAGGCCAGCACCGTGGTCCTCCAGATCGTCGCGGGCGACCGCGGTCAGCACCACATAGCGCAGGCCCAGCAGCTGCACGGCTTCGGCCACCCGTTCCGCTTCGGCGCCGTCGAGGGGCACGGGCGCCTGGCCCTTCTCCACCTGGCAGAAGGCGCAGCTGCGGGTGCAGATCGGGCCGCCCAGCAGGAATGTGGCGGTGCCGGCGGCGTAGCACTCCGCCCGGTTGGGACAGCGGCCCTCTTCACAGATCGTGTGCAGGCGCTGCTGCCGCACCACCGCCTGCACCCCCTCAAGGGCGGAGGCATTCCCCACTGGCCGCTGCAGCCAGGCGGGAAGCCGCTCGGCGGGGGGGATGGCGCTGTAGCGGCTGGGGCGAGGGGTCGACATCGCTGGCAGGGCGTCAGGCCTCCATCGGCCGGCGCCCCTCGAGGGCCCGGGCCAGGGTGACGTCGTCGGCGTATTCCAGTTCACTGCCCATGGGCAGACCGTAGGCGATGCGGGTGACCCGGCAGAACGGCCGCAGCAGCCGCGCGAGATAGAGGCTCGTCGTGTCGCCTTCGACGCTCGGCGTCAACGCCAGGATCACCTCCTCCACCTGTTCCGGGTCGAGGCGGGCCAGCAGCGCCTGCACGTTCAGCGCTTCGGGGCCGACGCCATCGAGGGGGGAGATCAGACCCCCCAGCACGTGGTACGTGCCGCGGTACTCACGGGTGCGTTCCAGCGCCAGCAGATCCCGGGATTCGGCCACCACGCACAGCAGCCCGCTGCGCCGTTCGGGCTGGCGGCAGATGTTGCACAGCTCCTCGGCGGACAGGTGGCCGCAACGGCGGCATTGGCCCACCTGCAGCCGAGCGGCCAGCAGGGCTTCGGCAAAGCTGCGGCTCTGCTCCTCGGGCTGGCGCAGCAGGTGCAGGGCCAGGCGCTGGGCGGTGCGCGGTCCGATGCCGGGCAGCCGTTCGAACTGCTCGATCAGCCGGGCCAGGGGGCGGGTGTGACCGGTCAGTGGAGGGTGGAAGCTGCCGCGGACTCTAGGCAGGGCCCAGGGTGACAATGGGGCCCAGCTGTCGGCCCCCCGTCGCCATGACCAGTCCTTCCCCGATCCGTTGGCTGCGGACGCTCCTGCCCCTGCTGCTGGCGGTGTTGCTCGTGGGTTGCGCCGCCTCCGCCGCCGGTCTGAACCGCTATCAGAGCGCCGACGGTCGCTACGCGTTTCTCTACCCGACCGGCTGGACTCGGGTGGCGGTCAGCGAAGGGCCGCAGGTGGTGTTCCACGACCTGATCAACAGTGACGAGACCCTCAGCCTGGTGATCGCCCCGGTGGACGCATCGCGGCGGCTCGAGGACCTGGGCAGCGCCATCGCCGTCGGCGAACGCCTGCGCCGCACCGTCATCGCCCCCGAGGGCAGCGGCCGTGCCGCTGAACTGGTCGAGGCGGGTGAACGGCAGGTGGATGGCCGCACCTTCTACGACCTCGAATACAGCGTCCACCTTGCCGACCGCGACCGCCACGAGCTGGCCACCGCCGTGGTCGAGGGCGACCGCCTCTACACCCTGGCCGCCAGCACCAACGAGGTGCGCTGGCCGCGGGTGACCCGCCTCTTCCATCAGGTCGTCTCTTCGTTCACCCTCAACTACTGATGGCGGCGGAAGCCGCCGGGCCCCGGGTGCTGCTGCTGGGGGCCGGCCTGGCAGGGGGCCTGCTGGCCCTGGCCCTGGTCCGGCGTGGCGCCCGTGTCACCCTCGCCGGCGAGTCCCTGGCCCGCGACGGTGCCACCGCCATCAGTTACGGCGGGGTGCCCTGGTGGGCCGGAGCCGGCGATGCCCTCGGACGGCTGCAGGCGACGGCACCGGCGGCCTGGGAGGCCGTGGAAGCCTGCCTGGGCCCCGTGGGGCGGCGGCCCGCTGAACTCTGGCTCCATGGGCTGCGGCCCGCGGCCGACCGTCTGAGCCTGCCCCAGGCCCCGGCCGGGGCCTGGCTGACGGCCGCCGAGGCCCGGCGCCGGGAGCCGCTGCTCGCCCTCGAGGAGCCGCGGGGGGTGCTGGTGCTGCCCTATGCCCGTGTCGCCGCGGATGCGCTGCTCGCCGCCATGGACCAGGACCTCGAGGGGCTGGGGGTGCAGCGCAGCGCCCCCCTGATGGGGGCCGGGCTGGCCCAGGCCCGCCGTCAGCACGACCTCACGGTGCTCTGCGCCGGCGCCCGCTGCGTTTCGCTGCTGCAGCAGCTGGCCCTGCCCGTGCCGGCTCTGCTGGACCACAGCTGGGCCGGTGTGCTGCAAAGCGCCGGGGTCTCTTTAAGCGGCGAGCGCATCGTGATGCCGCTGCAGCCCGGCCGCCCCGCCCGGGAGCTGGCCGACCGGGGGCCGGACCGGCTGCTGGATGCGGGCCTGGCGCCGGCCCCCGGCGGTGGCCTGCTGCTGGGCCAGAGCTCGTGGTTCGGCCAGCCCCTCCACCAGCCCCCACCGGGGGTGGAGGACCGCCGCCTGCTGGCCGGCGCCGGTCGGCTGCTGCTGGGCCCGGGAACGGCCGTCGATGACGGTTGGCAGTTGCAGCAGCGGCCTGTCGCCTTCAGCCGCGATGGTTGCCCCCTGGTGGGGCCGCTGGCGCAGGACGTGGCCCTCTTCTGTGGTTTCGGGGGGCCCTTCGCCCTGGTGCCGGTGCTGGCACCGCTGCTGGCCGAGGCCCTGCTCAGCGGGACGATGGCTCCACTGCAGGATCTGGGGGTGCTGCCGTCGCGGTCGCCGGCCAGGTGAGCTGTGGCGTGGGACGGGTCGCTGGATCCCGGGGGACCGGCAGCAGTTCGCGCAGCAGCCGCGCATAGGCGAGGTTGACCCCCACCGTCGCCTGCAGCCGCCGCAGCAGGCTGCTGATCAACCGCTCCTGGGTGATCGACAGGTCGGTCTCGCTCGACAGGCCGCTCTGGTAACGCAGGCGCACATCCCGGAAGGCCTCGAGGCCGGCCGCCACCTCCCGCTCGGCCGCCGCCAGCCGGGCCAGGCTGGCGGTGTGGGTCACGTAAGCGGTCTCGAGCCGCAGCTGGATCGCGTCCCGACGGGCCGTCAGCTGCTGCTGCACCGCCGCCGCCTGGCGATCCAGGCTGCGGGCCTGGGCGGCGATGGTGCCGCCGTCGAACAGCAGCCAGTTGAGATTCAGCCCCACCGACCAGCCGCCGCTGGTGGTGTTCGCCACCGGCACCACCCCGCTGCTGGCGCAGCAGCCGCCGTTGCCGGACCGGATGTCGTCGATGCGGTTCGTGACCGCGCCGGCGCCGGCGCCGGCCACCAGACCCAGCCGCGGCAGCAGCGCCGCCCGGGTGGCGTCCCGCTGGCGCAGCAGGGCCGCCCGGCCCGCCAGCAGCGCCTCCAGTTCGGGATTGCCGTCGACGGCGGCCCGCAGGCTCGCCTCAAGGTCGAGGGGCCAGGGGGGCAGCAGGCTGATCGGATCGCTGGCCACGGGGGTGACCTGGGGCTCGAAGCGCAGCAGCACCGCCAGCTGCCGCCGCGCCACGGTCCGGTCGGCCTCGGCCTGGATCAGCAGCTGCAGGTCCCCCGCCTCGATGGCCTGGCGCCGCAGCACATCGAGCCGGGGCACCAGCCCCGCCCGCTTCAGGTCCCGGGCATCGGCCAGCACGACGGCGTCATTGGCCACGGCCGCCTCCTGGATGCGCACCGTCTGGTCAGCCTGCTGCAGCTGGTAATAGGCCTCGCTCACCTGCAGCTGCAGCAGCCGCAGCTGGGAGGCGTAGGCGTTGCGCAGGCTCTCGAACCGCGACCGTGCCGCCGCCACGGTGGGGTTGCGGCGGAAATCGAGCAGGGCATAGTCGAGCTGCAGGCCAGCCGCGACGCTGCCCCTGCTGCTGTTCAGCGAAACCCACCCGCCATCGGGAACGTAGAAGGGGCCGGCGGTGGGCTGCCCGTCGGCGGCCAGCAGGCCCGAGGCCGAGAAGTTGTTCCCCAGGCCCAGGCTGCCGTTGCCCACCGGCACCACATTCAGCTGCTTCTCCCACAGGGCGCCACTGCCGGCCACCGCGCTGAGCCGGGGCCAGTAGGTGCCCTCGGCCGCCTGCAGCTCGGCTTCGGCGGCTGCCACCAGCTCTCGCTGGGCCTGCAGGTCGGGGTTGGCCGCAAAGGCGATGGCCAGGGCCTGCTCCAGGCTGAGGGGTCGCTGGCCAGGACCTGGCGCCGGCACCGCCGCCGGTCGGCTGAGCTGCTGCAGCTGACGCTCCAGGGTCTGCCAGCGCCGTTCCAGCTGGGCCGTGCCGTCGCCCGGGGGGGCAGCCATGGCCGGGGGGGCCAGCAGGGCGAGGGCCAGGGCGCAGGCCCTCTGCCAGCTGCGGCCCACACCCCTCCCCACCGAACGATCGGCGGCAGTCTGCCTGATCTGGCCAGATCCGCGTCGGCCCGTCAAGCTGGCGCCGATGACGACCGCTCCGTCCCCTCCCTCTCCCCCCCCGGCGGCCGCCCTCCGGGAGCACCGGCTCGTGGGCCTGGCCCAGCTGCTGGTGGCCAGCGGCCTCGTGGCCTGGGCCCTGGTCTGGCCGGTCCCGACCGAGGTGAGCGGTGAGGGGGTGCTGCTGCCCCCCGGCAATGCCGGTGTGCTCAATGCCAGGGCCGGCGGCCAGATCCGTTCCGTGGCCGTGCAGGTGGGCTCGCGCGTCAGCCCCGGGCAGGTGCTGATGGAGCTGCGCCTGCCGGTGCTTGACCGGCAGCTGCAGCAGCAGCGGGGCAACCTGATCCAGCTGGAACGCATCAACCGTGATCTTGATGCCCGCGATGCCCGTCGGCTCGAGACCGAACGCCAGGAGGTGACCACCGCCCTGGCGAAGCTGAGCGACGACGGCCGCCGCTACCGCGAGCTGCAGCAGACCTACGCGAGCAAGTTGCGCAATCTGCAGTGGCTGAGCCGGCGGGATGTGGTGGCGCCCCTGTCGCCGGAGGTGGTCACCACCGAGCAGGGCCTCACGACCACGAGCGTCAACCTCGACGACGTGGCCATCAACCGGCGCAAGCTGCTCACCGACCTGGCCAGGGTGCGCCTCGAGATCGAGACCCAGGCCCAGCAGCGGCGCTACCGCATCGATGACCTGCGGCGGCAGATCCGCGTCACCGAGGCCCGCATCGCCTACGACGGTCAGGTGGTGGCGGAACGGGACGGGCGGGTGCTCGACCTGCAGGTGATTCCGGGTCAGACCGTCGCCATGGGGCAGCGGCTGGGCACCATCGGCCGTCCCGATGATGATGGCGGTGGAGCCGCCAACCTCAGGGCCGTGGCCTATTTCGCCCCGGCCGATGCCCGTCGGCTGCCCGTCGGTCTGCCGGTGGAGGTGGTGCCCCAGTGGAAGCAGCGGGGCCGGTTCGGTGGCATCACCGGTCGGGTGACGCAGGTGCTGAGCTTGCCCGCCACCGAGGAGGACGTGTCGACGACCACCGGCAACCCGCAGCTGGCACGGGAGCTGACGCGCCAGGGACCGGTGATGCGGGCCGAGATCAGCCTCGACCGCGACCCCGCCAGCCGGGACGGCTTCCGCTGGACCCTCTCCCGCGGCAGTGACGTCTTTCCCGTGCGGGAGGGCCTGACGGTGACCAGCCACGCCTACGTCGAATGGCGCCCCCCCCTCAGCTACCTGCTGCCGGGCTGGCGTTCGCTGACCGGCGGGTACCGCAGCCGCCGCATCGACCGGCGCTGGGACCTGCCCAGCCTGCGCCAGCCCTCGCCCCTCCCCTGACCATGGCCCTGCCCCCCCTTCCCCCGCTGTTGCGTCAGGAACTGCCCTGGCTGGTGGCGGAGGTGGTGCTGCTGCTGATCCTGTTCAACGCCAATGCACCGGAGCTGTGGTTCTGGCTGGTGGTGCTGCTGGTGCTGCTCGGCTACCGGCTCGAGCGCTGGTGGTCTTCGCGGCCATCCCGCTGAGCTTCAGCGCGCCAGGCTGTGCCACTGGCGTTCGGCCTCCACCATCGCCTGGCGGGCCTGGCGGCAGAGCACCAGCCGTCCGGCGATGCGGGCCAGCGTCGCCAGCGAGGCCTCGGTCTGGTGCGGATCGCTGAGGTCGTCGCGCAGGGCGTTCCAGCTGGCGGGTTCGGGGAAGGGCTCGCCCGGTCCCGGCGGCAGGCCGGTGCCGGGCCGATGCCGCGCCAGGCACGCGTTCCAGGTGGCCAGCCGCTCTGCCAGGCCCTGCAGCAAGTCGTCCTCAGCCCGGTGCAGCCGTTCGAGCAGCTGCACTTCGTTGAGGGCGGGGGCCCGGCGACCGAGGCCATCGAGGCAGGTGATCAGCCGGGACGTGGCTTCGTCAAGGGTGAGCATCAGCCGGTAGGCGGGATGGCGGTCGGCGTTGGTGCCCAGTTCCTCCGCCAGGGTGGGGCGCTGCCGCCGCAGGGCCAGCAGCCGCCGCCGCAGCAGCAGCCCGTCGCTGCCGGCGCTTGGTCGGCGGCAGGCCTGCTGCAGGTCCTGCAGCAGCGCCCGCAGACTGGCCAGACTCTGGTCCAGGCCGGTCGCCGGCCAGAACAGCCGCACGCTCAGCAGGCTGACCACCACGCCAAGGGCCGTCCAGAACAGCCTCAGCGGCACCCAGGCCTCGAGCTGGCCGCTGTGGGCCAGCCAGCCCATCACCACCACGACACCGCCGACCTTGTAGCCCACCTGCAGACCGAGGCAGCCGCCCAGCAGCCGCATGGCACCGACGGTGATCGCCAGACCCAGCGGCAGCGGCACCCCCGCCAGTCCCCGAAAGCCCACGATCAGCAGCACCGACCCCAGCAGGCTCCCCAGCAGCCGCTGGCGGCCCAGCCGCAGGGAGCCGCCGTAGCTGTCGGAACCGACGGCGAGCACCGTGAGGGTCATGTAGTACCCGAAGGGCAGGCCGCTGAGGGTGGCGAAGCCGTTGGCGAGCCCGGCGGTGAGGGCCATGCGCAGATCGCCGCGGTTCATCGGATCGGCTGCGGCAGCGGGCGGGCGATGGCCGCCAGATGGGCCTGCAGGGGCCTCAGCTCCTCGGCGACCGCCAGCAGGGGCAGCAGGGGCCAGCGGCTGCCGGCGGCCAGGGCCTGCCAGGCGTTGGGATCCCGGCGCAGCAACCGCCGCCGCTCCCCCGCCAGCTGGGCCGCCAGGGTGTCGATGGCCTGCAGCAGCACCGAACCGGCCGGTGGCGGCTGGGGGGGCAGGGCCTCCAGCAGCCGTTCCCAGGCCACCCAGTGGGCCAGCACCTGGCGCCAGGCCTCCAGGCGCCGCTCCCATGGCCGCAGGCGCCGCTGCTGCCGCCGGGTCCCCTGGCGCTGCAGATTCACCAGGTCCTCGAGGCGCAGCAGCCCTGCGGTCAGCGGTGCCGGGCTGAGGGCCGCCGGCCGGGGGGCGCCGTCCCGCAGCCACCGGCCGTAGCCCCGCAGCTGGCCGGCCAGGCTCTGGCGCAGCTGGCCATCGATCTGGAGCAGCTCCTGCTCGGCATGGCGCGGCCAGAACAGCAGGCCCGCCCCCAGGGCCACCAGGCAGCCCACGGCGGTGTCGAGGGCCCGGTTGAAGGCATACGACCAGTCGAGGGTCACGTGGGACGGCACCATCAGGAACATGACGCTCACCAGGCCGGCGGTGTTGAGGCCCGCCTGCCAGCCCAGCAGGCGCAGGACGGGGATCATCAGCACCAGCGACACGAGCACCCCCGGCCAGCCACTCAGCACCGTGTGCACCAGAAAGGTGACCAGACCGCCCATCAAGGTGCCGAGGATGCGGGCCGAGGCGGCACTGATGGTGCGCTCATCGTTGTCGTCGACCACCATCACCACCGCCAGGATCGGGTACCAGACGTAGGCGATGCGTTCGGTTCCCATCGCCAGCGCCGCCGTCACGAAGACGCTCACCGCCAGACGCAGGCTGTTCCGCAGCAGCTGGGGATCCACGGGCCGCGATCGGGCGGAGCTGCGGCGAGCCTATGGCCGGCCGCCGTCGGGCCAGCATGGACGTCCCCGAGTCCGCCCGTCTTGCCGGTTCCCCAGGAGGCCGAACAGCTGCTGCGGCTTGGCCTCGCCGTGCTGTGCGGCTATGCCGTGGGCGTCAATCGTCTCCATGCCGGCCACCGCCACCCCGGGGGGGTGCGGGTGCATGTGCTGGTGGCCCTCAGTGCCTGCCTCTTCGCCCTGGCGGCCGGGGGCCATCCCGACGCGGCCAGCCGGGCGATCCAGGGGGTGGCCACGGGGGTCGGTTTTCTGGGGGCCGGCGAAATTCTCGTGGATCCCGACCGCCGTGGCCATGACGGTCCGGTGGTGCGAGGGCTCACCAGTGCAGCGGCGGTCTGGTTCACCGCTGCCCTGGGGGTGACGGTGGCGACCGGCTCGGCGTTTCTGGCCGGTTCGGCCCTTTCTGTCGCGTTGCTCACCCTGTCGTGGCGCCGCCGTGGCGAGGGGGAAGCGGCTCAGATCTCCAGCAGGCCCGATGCCTGAAGCTCGACCACGAGCCAGGCCGGCAGCCCGTCCACCGACCAGTCCCACAGGCCGAGACGTTTGGAGAGGAACACGGGTTCGCGATTGATCCAGGCATGGACCACGACCATTCGGTCCATGGCTTCAAGACAATCCAATCGGCGGATGCGCCGCAGACGCTCTTTGAGGGTCGGCGCTGGGGTGGCCATGAGACCATTGTGCGGCCAAGGGCTCCCAGGGCCAGCGATCAGCCGCCGGCGGCGGCCCGGGCCAGGGCGGGAAAGGTTTCCAGCAGGCCATCGAGCATCAATTCAATGGCGATGGCCGCCAGCAGCACCCCCATCAGACGGGTGAGCACCCCGATGGCCAGGGGACCCAGCCAGTGGCTGAGGGGCAGGGCGGCCCGCAGGAGCAGGTACACCCCCAGGGCGATCAGCGTCAGCACCGCACTGAGCGCCAGTTTGCCCGGCACCGCCTGGGGCGCCTGGGAGATCACCAGGGAGAGGGTGCCGGGGCCCGCCATGATCGGAATGCCGATGGGCACCACGGCATAGAAAGCATCACCTTCGCTGCGGTGGGCCGGCTGGTGCTCCCGCAGTCCCACCGTTTCGCCCTGGAGCATCTGCAGACCCATGGGCAGCAGGATCAGGCCGCCGGCGATGCGGAAGGCCGCCAGGCTGATGGCGAACAGCTCCAGTACAGCGGCGCCGAACCAGCAGGACGCCAGCAGGGTGATCAAGAACGTGAGGCAGGCGGGCCGGCTGAGACGGCGCAAACGCTCCGGATCCCCCTCGCTGGCGGCGAGCACCACCGGCACGAGGCCGATGGGATCGGTGACCGCCAACACCCCGACGGCGGTGTTGGTGAGGTCCATGACCTCGCCGGAGCCAAGCGGGGCCATGGTGGCTTCAGTGGTCGCTGCGCAGTCCGCGGCCCCGCAGTTCAAGCGGATGGCCCTCATCGGGATCGTCCGGTGCGGCAACACGGTTGCTGTCGTCGGTCCGTTGATCCCGGCGCGGCTGGTTGCGCAGCCGTTGTTTGAGGGCCTCATCGACAACGGACCGGTGACCGGGCTGCTGTGGTGATGCGGTCATGGCGGCGGGAACACTCCCATCAGGTTGCCCCGCCGGTCCGATCTGCCGGTTAAGAGTGGGTAATGGGGCGTTGGCAGGCTGTTCAGCGCGGTTCCTGGCCCACAAACCAGTAGCTGATGCCGTCGAGGTAGCCGGCATGGCCGGGGATCCGCGATGGCACCAGTTCCCGGCCGGCGACGGCACTGGCCAGGGCGGCAAGCTGGACCGGGTTGAGGTCGGTGGAGAGCTTCCCGCCGGTGGCCGCCAGCAGGGCCGGCAACCGCGGGAGCAGATCCGGTTGGCCCAGGCGTCGCATCAGGGCCGCCACCGCCAGCCGCTGGCGGTCCATCCGTCCCAGGTCCCCCTCCTCGTCATGGCGGAAGCGCAGGAAGCCCTCCAGTTGCTCGCCGCTCAGGTGCTGGGGTCCCGCGGCCAGGTCGATGTGCAGACCCTGGCTGTTGTCGTTGTAATACAGCGGTTTGGGGACGTTGATCTCGAGGCCACCGACGGCATCACCCAGCTGTCTGAGGGTGGCCAGGTTGATCAGCAGGTGGTGGCGCACCGGCCGACCCACCAGTCGGCTCACCTCGGCTTCAACCGCCTGGGGACCCCCGAGGGCGAGCAGGCCGTTCGCCTTGGTGACGCCATAGGTGGGCGAATCGATGTAGGTGTCGCGGGGGATCTGCATCAGCCGCACCCGGTTTCCTTCCAGATGCAGGATCGCCATCACGTCGGTCAGCTGGCCCGAGGCATCGGTGCCCAGCACCAGCACCTCCCGGGGGAGGGACGACGGCAACACCAGGGCTGCCACTCCCCCAGGCACCAGGCCCGCCAGGGACCGCAGCAGGGGGGCGAGCAGGAAAGCGCCGAACAGGACCCCCGCCACCATCGTGGTCAGCAGGGGCAGCAGCAGCCCGTTGCGCCGGGTCGGTGGCGGCCGGCGACTGCTGCGGCGGACGGAGGTGGAGGCGGGGGACGGCACAGGCCGGGGCATCACCGGATGGGGAGGGGCAGTATCGCCGCGGGACGACAGGGTCTCGGTGGCCTTCAACACTTAGTGGGCCGGCCCATCGGCATCAGGCTTGCGCGGGCGGTTCGTCGACCGGCAATGGTCCAGGGTCCAGGGGGCCAAGGTCCAGGATCCGGGGACTTCAGTTCTGGCAGGCCCTGAGGGCCTGCAGCCCCATCTGCACGTGGGCGCCCAGGGCGCCGAGGGCCATGAGCTGCCGGTTGCCGCTGCGGCCGGCGTCAGCGCCCTGCTGCACCGCCTGCAGCTGCCGCAGCAGCTCGTGGCTCACCTCGGCATACCGCCGCAGCAGCTCGTCCAGGGTCGGATCGTGCGCAGGGGGCGGCACCGGGTCGGGGGAGGCATGGGTGAGATGACGGCGCAGACGCTGGTAGCTGATGGCATCAGGAACGTCGAATTCCGGGCGTTCGGCCATGGACTGATCGGGATCTGGCGTCATGGTATGGACGCTGATCGCGGCTTTCGAGGTCCGTGGAGTACGGATGGCCGTCTCAGTCGCCGTTCGCCCCCCGCCAGCCCGCGAGCACCGAGGCGGCGGCTGAGCGGGCGTAGGTGCGGGCGGCGGGCAGGGCCGGCTCCAGGCAATGGGACTGGAACGGCGGCAACGACCGCCGCCGCAGCCAGGCCCCCCAGCGGAACTCATGGAACGGGATCAGCGGTGCCGCGTCGATCACTCCCTCCTGCTTGAGCTTCCAGACCAGGCTGCGGTAGGGGTCGTCCTGCAGCTGGCCCAGCCCCGCGGGCAGCGCCGCTGGCTCCAGGGGGCCGCGGCCGCGGCCGTCGTGCAGGTAGAGCCAGCCCCGGCGGGCCAGCAGGGGCAGCACCACCCCGGGCCCGCCGGCCGGCACCTCCAGCACCGTGTAGCCCCAGGCGATGGCGCCGGGGTCAATGTCCAGCAGGGCCCGGAGCCGGTGGTGTCGGTCGACCATCCAGAACAATCCGTCGGCAGACTGCACCAGGGGCACCGGTTTGCGACGCAGGTAGCGGCGACGCTCATCGGCGTCATCGGCAGCGAAATCACGCCGGCGCTGGTGCACTTCGGCCAGACCGACGCAGAGCTGGGTGGGCCGCAGGGCCGCCACCGGCACCTCCAGCAGGGACCGCCGGTCGTCGGGTGGAGGGGGCAGGGGCTCGTAGGGAGGCAGGTTCAGCGTCATCGGCTCGGCGACTCCCCGGGGTGGGGTGCGGATGCAGATCTGCAGGGGTCAGATCTGCAGGGGTCACATGGGCAGGGGGTCAGATCTGCAGAGGTTCATCGGCCCGCAGACCGGCCTGCACCCGCCACAGCCTGGCGTAGGCGCCGTCGGCGGCGATCAGCTCATCATGGCTGCCCTGCTCGACGATGCCGCCGTCCTCCAGCACCACGATGCGATGGGCATGGCGCACGGTGCTCAGCCGATGGGCGATCACCAGGGTGGTGCGACCGGCCGTGATCAGATCAAGAGACCGCTGAATGGCGGCTTCGGTCTCGTTGTCGACCGAGGCGGTGGCCTCGTCGAGCACCAGCACCGGTGGATCCTTGAGGATTGCCCGGGCCAGGGCGATGCGTTGCCGTTGTCCCCCCGACAACCGGATGCCCCGTTCCCCCACCAGGGTGTCGTAGCCCTGGGGCAGGGCCTCGATGAAACCGGCGGCTTCCGCCAGGGAGGCCGCGCGGGCGATGGCGGCCGGTGGGGCGGCGAAGCTGCCGTAGGTGATGTTCTCGGCGACGGTGCCGTGGAACAGGAACGGCTCCTGGCTCACAAGACCGATGGCGCTGCGCAGATCCGCCAGGGACAGCTCCTTCAGATCGATGCCGTCGAGCAGCAGGCGGCCGCCCTGGGGATCGTGGAAGCGCAGCAGCAGCTTGACGAGGGTGCTCTTTCCTGAACCGGTGGACCCCACCACACCGATGGTCTCCCCGGCGGCCACCTCCAGGTTCAGTCCCTGCAGCAGCGGCCGGCGGCCGGGGTAGGTGAAGCACACGTTCTGCAGGCTCAGGGCGCCCCGCACGGATGCCGGCGGCAGGCGTCGCGGGCCGGAGCGCACCCCGGGGGGTTCATCGAGCAGGTCGAGCACCCTCCGGGTGGAGGCCATGGCCCGCTGGTAGTCGTCGAGGGTGCGGCCCAGGCCGGTGAGGGGCCACAGCAGCCGCTGCAGGATGAACAGCAGATAGCTGTAGGTGCCGACGGCGATGGCGCCCCTCCAGGCCTGCAGGCCGCCCACCACCAGGATCGCCAGAAAGGCGAACAGGATGGCGAAACGGATCAGGGGAATGAAGGCCGACGACAGACGGATGGCCCGGCGGTTGCTGCGGCCGTAGGCGAGGCTTTCGTCTTCGAGCCGCTGGGCTTCCCAGTCTTCGGCGGTGAAGCTGCGGATGGTGACCTGGCCGCCCAGGTTGTTGGCAAGCAGGGCATTGAGTTCGCCGGCCCGGTCGCGCACCTCGGCGTAGCGGGGGGCCAGGCGGCGCTGGAAGAGCAGCGACCCCTGCAGGATCACCGGGATCGGCAGCAGGGCCCAGACCGCGAGACCCGGGGAGAGGGCCACCATCGAGCCCCCCACCGCCACCACGGTCGTCAGCAGCTGCAGGATGTCGTTGGCCCCGTTGTCGAGAAAGCGTTCGAGCTGGTTGATGTCGTCGTTGAGCACCGCCATCAGCCGGCCGCTGCCCCGGTCCTCGACCACCGTCAGGTCAAGCTGCTGCAGGTGTCGGTAGGCCTCGAGCCGCAGGCCGTGCTGCACATCCTGGGCAAGGCCCCGCCAGAGCAGGCCGTAGAGGTACTCGAACAGGGATTCGAGACTCCAGATCACGAAGCTCACCAGCGCCAGCCCCAGCAGCTGCTGCGGCACGGCCCGGGGACCCCAGTGGGCGATCCACGACTGGTCCCGGCGGACGAGCACGTCCACGGCCAAGCCGATGAGCACGGGCGGTGCCAGGTCGAACAGCTTGTTCAGCACCGAGCAGAGGGACGCCAGGGCCAGCCGGCGGCGGTAGGGGCGCAGCTGCCGCAGCAGACGGCGCAGGGGCGAGACAGCCATGGCGGCGGTGGATCGGCCTTCAGGGCTGGGATCCATCGCCATTGTCGGTGGCGGTGGGGGGGAGCGGATCGGTGCTGAATTCGACCGAGCAGCGGTAGCGCAGGTCATTCCGGACCTGCAGGGCCTGACACCGGTGGCCCGTCTCGCGGGCGTTGGCAGGCAGCTGGCTGCGGGCGCGTTCGAGGGCGTTGCCCTGATCCCAGATGGATTCGGCCGTCACCGACCCGGCGCGCAGGGGGGGGGCGATGGCCAGGGGCAGGAGCAGGGCGAGCGGTGCCAGGAGGGATCCGCGCCGGGGGGAGGTCAACGCCACAGGACTTCACAGAGATCTTGAGGAAGTCTGAAAAGCGGGCGATCCCAAAGCAGATGTGAGATTGTCAGCAAACTCTGACCTTGCAGGTGACGCCATGGACGACCGTGCGCCACTCCCGTGGGTGCTCAGCTGGGATGCCGATGGGGAACTGGAGATTCATGACCGGTTCGACCTGCTCGTGAGCGATCCGGTGCTGGAGAAGGCCTGTCTGCTGGCGGTGCCGGCGACGGTGCCCGTGCAGGACCTCAGCCCTTCATCAGCACCCGGAAGCGGCGGCTGGCTTCCGTGGAGCATTGCTCCCGCGCCGGAGACAGGGCCTGACCATCCTGGATCCGCTGCACGAGGCACCGACAGGTGAAGGCCCCCATGCCCGCCGGCGGCCGCTCGCCGGCCTCGTCAAAGGCCCGCTGAAACCCTGCCAGACAGAGGCGCTGGATCAGATCTCCGCCTTCCGTGGACGGCAGGGTGCGAGCTGGAGATCCTCCCAGCAGCAGGGCAGCTGGGAGGACCAGGGCGGCCAGGGCCCGATTGGGCAGCATCTGGGCAGGGATCGGATGACCCGGATCTAAGCCATGCTCAGGCCGTCTGTCAGGGGGCAGGGGGCAGGTGAGGATCAGCCCACTTCCAGACGCCGGGGGCGCAGTTCCCGCTGCATCACACGACACCGTTGCAGCCCTTCGATCTGACGCTCGCTGAGGCCCTCGGGCAGATCGACGGTGCTGTGGTCGGCCAGGATCGTGATGCGGCCGATGCGCCGCCCCTCCAGGCCCGTGTCGCCGGCGATGGCGCCCACCAGCTGGCCCGGCTTGACCCGATGGCGCCAGCCGATCTCAACGCGATACCGCACCATGCCGGCGGGCAGCGGCACCGGCCCTTCGCTGCGGCCCGATCCCTCCCCGCGACCCTGGCCATCGCGGACGGGACGCTCGGCCCCCTGGAAGCTTGCCGGGGCCACCAGCAGGGGCTGATCGCCCTGGGCCAGCCGCAGGGCGGCCAGCGCCAGCCGCTCGGGGGCCACGTCCCGTTCACGGCAGACCCGCAGGATGATCTCCTCCATCAGGGCCACCTCCTCCTGGCGTCCTGGGGCGGGGGGCTGCTCGAGGTGCTCCAGCAGCCGCTCCTGCAGGCGGTCAAGACGGCGTTGGTTGATGGTGCCGTCGCCGGGCACCTCCATCGGTTCGATGGCCTGGCCCACCGCCCGCTCGAGGCCGTGCAACAGCCGCCGTTCCCGTGGAGTGAGGAAGAGGATGGCCTCCCCTTCCCGACCGGCCCGGCCGGTGCGGCCGATGCGGTGCACGTAGGCCTCGCTGTCGAAAGGCACGTCGTAGTTGATGACAAGGCCGATGCGGTCGACATCCAGGCCGCGGGCGGCCACATCGGTGGCCACCAGCACATCAACCCGGCCGTCCTTGAGCCGTTCGATGGTGCGTTCGCGCAGGGTCTGGGGGATGTCGCCGTTGAGCACGGCGCAGGCGGTACCACTGGCCTCGAGGGCCTCGGCCACGGTGACCGTCACCGCCTTGGTGCGGGCGAAGATGATCACACCGCCGCGGCCATGGGCCTCGAGCACCCGCTGCAGGGCCGCAAGTTTCTGGGGCGGCGAGACGATCAGATGGTGCTGACGGATGCGGGCGGCATCGTTGCGCTGGGTGCGGATGATCACCTCAGCCGGTTCCCGCAGATGCCGCTGGGCGATGCGACGGATCTCGGGGGGCATGGTGGCCGAGAACAGCACCACCTGCCGCTGCTCGGGCAGTTGCTCGAGGATCCACTGCACATCGTCGATGAAGCCCATGCGCAGCATCTCGTCGGCCTCGTCGAGCACGAAGGCCCGCAGGCCGGCGGTCTCGAGGGTGCCCTGCCGCAGGTGATCCATCACCCGGCCGGGGGTGCCGACGATCACTTGCACGCCACGGCGCAGGCGGTGAATCTGGTCGCGGAAATCGGAGCCGCCGTAGAGGGCCAGAACCTGCAGTCCCGGGCTGCAGGCGGCGTAGCGCTGAAACGATTCGCTTACCTGAATCGCCAGTTCGCGGGTGGGGGTGAGCACCAACACCTGGGGACCCCGGTGGTCGGGGTCGAGGCGGGCCAGCAGGGGCAGGGCGAACGCCGCCGTCTTGCCGGTGCCGGTCTGGGCCTGGCCCACCAGGTCACGGCCGAGCAGCAGGTCGGGAATCGCCGCCTGCTGGATCGGCGACGGCTGGGTGTAGCCGCATCGGTCGAGGGCTTCGAGCAGGGACGACGGCAGGCCGAAGCCGGCGAAACCGGACGGGGACGCGGAAGTGGTGACAGTCAAAGGGGAAGGCGCAGAACGCCACAGAGGAACCGGAAAACTTCTTGCTTCAGGCCGGCAGTGTTTCCGGGACGTTCACACGAACCCTTTCACCGGAGCGCCAGCGAAGCAACGTCGGAGGGAAACTCCGATGCAGATCTCCGTTGTTCGCGCTTGGTGACGCTCTGCCTCGCCCTCACCAGGCGGAAGTTCAACTTTTTGATCTTATCACGTTGCCTCGACCCTTCCGTAATCGTCGGACAGCCGTTCGATGTCGTCTTCACTCAGATGCTCGCCCCGCTGCACCTCCACGATCAGAAGCCCTGACCCACCGGCGCTCGCCCGGTGCACGGCTCCAGTGGGAATGTGGACGCTCTGGCCCACCTGCAGCGGCGCCACCCGGCCCTCCAGGTGCAATTCGCCTCCGCCGGCCACGACCACCCAGTGTTCTTCGCGGTGGCGGTGCCGCTGCAGGGACAACCTCTG
>CAZWFG010000002.1:20481-32338 GCA_964632245.1 uncultured Synechococcus sp.
AGCAGGCCATCCATGAAGCGCTGCACGTGGTGGCTGTCACTCAGCAGGGGCCGCAGCCGTGCTCCGAACGCGGCCAGTTCCCCCGGACTGCAGAGGGCCATGCGTTGTCGCAGCTCCTCCCGCAGGGCCATGGAGATCGGCACATCACTCAGCCAGAGGAAGGCCGCCTCCTGAAGTTGATTCCACGCCACGCTCAGCAGATCGGCATCCATGGCCCGGGGACGGCTGGAGATCTGTCCAGCATGCCAGCCCCTGGCGCGGCACCCAGGTGCAATGGCTGATCTGTCCCGATGACCGACGACTGAGGGCAACAGTGGTTCTGCGCTTCGAACGCCGCGGCCGGTGGCTGGGTTTGCTGCTGATGGCCGCTGTGGTCGTTCTGCTGGCGTCTCCGCTCCAGGCGGCCCTGACCCCGGCCCTTCCTTTCGTCACCACCGAGTCCGTGCCGTCGGTCTCCACGCCGGCAGGCAGTCTCGAGACGGCCCGGGTGTCCATCCTCGGCGTGCCGTCCCTGGTGGTCACGGCCCCCACCGTCGGCCGCAGCCGCAACACCCCCACGGCCGCCGAGCGGGCCGCGGCGATCCAGGGCAACCTGGCCCTGCTTTATGAGCCCTCGAGCCTCTGCTCGCCGGCGGAACTGATCACCGAATCCCTGCTCGAGGCGGTGTTGAAGTCAGCCCCCAGGGACCTCACTTGCGTCAGGACCGGTCAGACCCTGCTCGGCAATCCCGAAGCTCTGCAAGTGAGGCTGCAGCCCAGCGCAGGAGCGTCTCCCGTGCTCGAGGCCGTGACCCCCGGCCGCACGGCGCCATTGCCGCTGCTCACGGTCACCCCTGAGGATGCCCGCTACCACGGCACCAGCCAGAGCGAGCTGGCCGAACGCTGGCGGGCCCGGCTGGAAAGGCGTCTGCACCACGCCCGCAGGATGTTCACCCGCGATCAGCTGATGCAGCGCTGGCGGCTGACGCTCATGTTGCTGGTGCTGATGGTCCTGCTGGCCGCGGGTCTGTTGCTGCTCTGGACCCACAACCGCCGGCTCAGCCGTCGCCTGGCCCGCTGGGAGCAGGAGCAACCCGGTCGCCTCCGTCATCTGCTGGTGCAGCTCAACCAGGCAGGGGGTCAGCTGCTCTTTTTGCTGGTGCTCGCCTGCGGTGTCATCGCCGCCGGTGTGATCACCTCGGCGTTGCCCGGTGGGGTGACCACCGCCATCTCCCTGGTGCTGCAGCCCCTCACCGCCCTGGCCAAGGCACTGCTCGTCGCCATCGCCCTGCTGCTGGTGCGGCTGGTGGTGGGCTTCTGCCTGCATCAATGGGTCGACAACGTGGAGACTCCGATCGAGCAACGGGCCCGTCGCCGCCAGCGGTACCGCAATCTGCTGCAGGTGAGCCATCGCCTCATCGACCTGCTGATGCTCGTGCTGCTTACGGCCTGGGTGTTGGTGGATATCCCCGGGGTGCGTGAGGCCTCGGACCATCTGTTGCTCGCCGGTGGTGCGCTGCTCGGCGGTCTGGCGATCGTCTTCCAGGCCCTGCTGCGCGACTTCGTCGGTGGTCTGCTGGTGCTGCTCGAAGACCGGTATGCCGTCGGTGACTGGGTGCAGCTGGGCGGCTACTCAGGAGAGGTGGTGGATGTGGGGGTGCTCAGCACCCAGCTGCGTTGCCTCGATCAGAGTGTCGCCGTGATTCAGAACGGCGCGGAATCACGGCTGCTCAACGAAACCAAGATCCGTTCCGGGGCCGAGGTGCGGCTGGTGCTGTCCCACTCGGCTGCAGATTTGGATCAGGCCCTGACGGTGCTGCAGCAGATCTGCGGGGCATTCGCCGAGGATCCGGTCTGGCAGGCCGATCTGATTGGTGTTCCCCAGGTGCGGGGGCTCACGGAGGAGGGGCCCCGGGGGCTGGAGCTCAGTGTGCTGCTCCTCGCCCAGGCCAACCGCCAGTGGGCTGCTTCGCGGGAACTGCGCCGGCGGCTCGTCAATGGGCTCAGGGCCGAGGGGATTCCCCTGGCCCGCCTGCCGGAGACGCTGGCACTGCCAGCGGTGGACAGAGCAGATCAACCTGACGCCGGGCCCGGGTGAGGGCGGTGTAGAGCAGCCGTGGATCCAGTCCTTCTGGCTGGGGCACCACCACCACCGCCCGCTCGGCCTGGCTGCCCTGGCTCTTGTGGACCGTGAGGGCCAGGGCGGGTTCGAGGCCGGGCAGCAGGGCCAGCGGCAACCGACGGGGCCCCCCGGGGCCGGGCAGCAGCACCTCCGGCGTGGCGGCCCCTCCCGGCCGCAGCACCAGGCCCAGGTCGCCGTTGGCCAGGTCCAGGTCGGGGTCGTTGCGGGTCACGAGCACCGGCGTGCCGGTGGGCCAGCGGCGCGGTTGTCGGGGATCGACTCCCAGCAGCCTGGTGTTGAGGCCATCGACCCCCAGGGGGCCGCGCCGCTGGGGGGCCAGCAGCAGCAGCCTGTCGAGCAGGGCCAGCAGAGCCGCGGGGTCTTCGTCGGCGTTGGCGGCACGGCGGAGCATCTGCACGTGCTCCTGCAGCAGCTGCAGCAGCGGCGGCGGCAGGCCCCGCTGCAGAGGGTGCCAGCGCAGGTTGGCGTCGTCGGGCAGGGTCTCGAGCTGCTGTTGCAGGGTGTGGGCAGGGGAGGGCCGGCGCAGCGCCGTCACGAACCGGCCCAGGGCCGTGCTGTCGTCAAAGCGATGGGAGACCGTCAGGTGGCGCCGATGCTGGGGTGAGGAGCGTTCGAGCCGTTGCTCGAGGGCGTCGAGCAGGCCGCCGCCGCCCACCGGCGGCAGCTGGCCCGGGTCCCCCACCAGCAGCAGCCGCGCCTGTGCCGGCAGCGCCCGCAGCAGGGCCTCCATCAGCCGGCAGTCCACCATCGAGACCTCGTCGACCACGAGGGTGTCGAGCACCAGGGGCCGGACGCCGTCGCGGCCGAAATCGCCGCTGCCGCGGGCCTCCAGCAGCCGGTGCAGCGTCTGGCAGGCCCAGGTCTCGCCGGCCGGGCCCAGGGCCTGCCGCAGCCGGGCCGCCGCTTTGCCGGTGGGGGCCGCCAGGGCGACCCGGCGTCCCTGTTCAGCCCCGAGCAGCTCCCGCACCAATGTGGTCTTGCCGGTGCCGGCGCCCCCGGTCACCAGGCAGCCGCCGTGGCCGGTCAGCCGCTGCTCCAGCTCGGCCAGCAACCGTTCGTGGCGGTCGAAGGAGGCGCGGGTCCACAGCTGCGGCGGACCACCTTCGGCAGGGGCCGGTTCCAGCACCACGGGCAGGACCGCCAGCAGGTCCGCCGCGGGGCCCTGCAGCAGCGGCAGCTCGTGGGGAAGCAACGGCAGCGGTTCGCGTCCCTCGGCGATGGCCAGCTGCAGCCGCTCCAGCAGGGGCAGCAGCGGCTCCCCCTGGTGCCGCTCGGCCCCGGCGAGCTGCAGCAACCGCTCGGCGGCGCGACGGCTGCCGCTCATCGCACCTCTCCTGGATCCTGCAGCCAGGCGCCGCTGCCCGCCCGGGTGAAGAGCATCACCGCATCAACAGGGCAGGGGGTCTCCGGGGCCAGGTCGAGGCGCCAGCGCAGGAACCGCACCACCGCCCGCCGGTAGATCTCGGCCTGCAGCCAGTAGTCGGAGGCGGCCATGATCGCCGGGATCGGGCGGTTGAGCCGGTTCGTCTTCCAGTCGAGCACCACCCAGCGACCCTGGGGAGATCGAAAGACCAGGTCGATGACGCCGGTCAGGAAGCCGGCCGAGGCCTGCGGTCGCCATCCCTGCCGCCGTTCGCTGGCATAGGTGCTCACCACCGGATCCGGATGGCGGGCGAGGTCGGTGAGCACCTCGGCGAGCACGTCGCGGCCCTCGCCCCCGGCAAAGCCCGTGATCGGCACATCGAACGGCAGTTCCCGCAGGGTGTCGTGCCGGGCCAGATCGGCCAGCTTCAGCCCGCCGACGGGTCCCCCCAGGGGCTGGTGCAACAGGCCGGCGATGGCCGGCCCCAGGTCGCTCGCCAGGCCAGGGTCGAGGCCCGAGCGGGCCACCGCCTCGCGCAGGACCTTTTGGCCCGCCTCGGTCAGGGGGTCTGCGTCGTAGTCGAGTTGTTCGAGCACGGCATGCACCAGGGTGCCGAAGGCGGTGCCCCCCGGCAGTGCCGCCCAGGCCGGCAGTTCTTCGGGGCCCGCCTCCTCCGCGCCCCCCGGACCTCGGTCGCGGTCCAGGCCTTCCTCCTCCTGTTCCGATGCCGGCTGGCTGTGGTCCACCAGACGGCTGTAGCTCCAGCGGCCCCAGGGGGAGCGGGGCGGCGGGCGGCGGGGTGGCGCCGGTTCGCTCGCGGGGGTGGGGGCTGGACCCCCCGCGGCTGGCCCCCCGGCGACCGGCACCACCGGCACCACCGGTGCCTCCACGGCCCGCTCGACGTGGAATCCCACCACCCGTCCCCGTTCCTCCAGGAGTGCCAGCAGGTCGGGTTCCTGCTTCAGCAGGGTCGTCAGCCCGGCCCAGGGGGTCTCCCCGTCCTGGCGGGCGTCGGGATGCAGCAGCCATGCCGCCGGGCTGGTGCCGGCGCCGTCGATGCGGCCCCAGTCAATGGTGAGCTGATGCATCGCCCGGGTGAGGCCCACGTAGGCCAGCCGCAGCTGTTCCTCGAAGCTCTCCAGCCGTGCCAGCTGCAGCCGCGTCCGCCGCGGTTCGGCCTCATCGGCCCGGCCGACATCGAGGATGCGGCGGCCGGCGTCCCCGTCCCAGGCCCTGAAGGGTTGCCCGGCGCTGCGGTCCCGGGGCACCCGCCAGAGGCTGGGGCACCAGACGAGGGGGAACTGCAGCCCCTTGCTGGCGTGCAGGGTGCTGACCGTCACCAGATCACCGCTGGCCACCAGCCGCTGCTGCTGGCCCCCATCGCTGCCGTCGTCATCGTCGCCGCGACGGCCCAGCCGCCGCTGCTCCAGCCACAGGGCCAATCGCGCCGCGGAGGGTTGACCCTGCTCCTGCCATGCCTGCTGCAGCAATTCGCCCATCTGGGCGAGGTCGCTCAGCCGCTGCTGACCGCCGGGCAGGGCGCCGGTGCGGCTGAGGGCCCGGCCGTCATCGAGCAGCACCTCGAGGGCTGCGAGGGGACCGAGCCGGGCCCAGCGGTCGCGGGCCCGATCGAGCTGCTCCAGCCAGCCGGCCCAGGCGCCGGGGTCCCAGCTGGCCAGTTCGGGGGCGGTGCGGCCCCCCAGGCCGGAGAGGGCCAGGGCCGCCGCCGCCGCCCGCTGGCCCGGCCGCTCGAGGGCGGTCAGGGCGAGGGCCAGGCTGGCCGCTTCTGGTGATCCCCACAGGTCACCGCCGCGGGCGATGCGGGCGGGGATGCCTCGGGCCAGGAGGGCCCGCTGAAGGGCGACGGCATCGGTGTTGCGGCTGACGAGCACCGCCAGGTCACCGGGGGTGAGGGCCCGCCAGCGGCCGTCGTGCCAGCGCTCCAGGCCCGCCGCCAGGGTGGCCTGCAGGTCATCGGCCAGGCGCCGGGGCAGGCTCTGCAGCAGCTGCCCCTGGGCGCTGCCCTTGAAGCCCTTCTGGATGGGCGTGCCGTCGGCGATCCAGCGCAGGCGCAGGGGTGGGGCCTCGGAGCCGTCGGCCTGGCGCAGGCGGCTGGTCTGCTGCGCTGTCGGGGCCTGCAGGGGCGGGCAGTCGAGGGCGGCGCCGGCGAAGCTGCCCGCGGGGCTGAACAGCCGGTTCAGGCGCTGCAGCAGGGCCGGATCGCTGCGGCGGTTGGTGGTGAGCGACGCCCGCTGGCGGTCGCTGCCGTCCGTGGCCCGCCGGTAGGTGCGGATGTCGCCGCCACGGAAGCGGTAGATGGCCTGTTTCGGGTCGCCGATCAGCACCAGGGGCATGCGGCCGTCGCCGAGGGCTTCGAACAGGCGCCACTGGATCGGATCGGTGTCCTGGAACTCATCGATGAGGATCGCGCTGAAGCGCCGACGGGCCCAGTCCCTGAGGCTCTCCAGGGCCGGCGGCGGCAGCTGCGCCGGATCCACCCGCTCGAGCAGATCCCCGAACGACAGCTGCTGCCGCTGGGCCCGTTCAGCGGCCAGCCCCTGCCGCAGCCGATGCACCAGATCGGCCAGCAGTGCCTCGATGGGCTCGTGCAGCAGCCGGTCCACGAGGCCGTGCACACCGCCGACGGGGGCGCTGTCGGGGTCGGCCAGCAGCCGTCGCAGCTCGTCGGTGCCGATCACGGCCAGCAGCGCGCGGTAACGGCTGGCGGTGGCCGGCGCCGGCTCGGCGGCAAAGCGGGCGGCGGCGGTCAGCACCCGCCCCGGCAACCCGGGCAGCTCGCGCTTGCCGCAAGGCCTGGGCGCCTTGTTGGCGCTGCCGCGCAGCAGGGAGGCCAGGGCCTCGCCCAGGTCCGATGCCCCCTGCTCGAGGCTGGGCAGCAGCCGGTCCTGCAGGGTCTGCCAGTGCTGCCAAGGGAGCGGGGCGTCGGGCCCGATCGGTGGGGGCAGCAGCATGTCGCGGTCATCGTCGACCAGGGCCGCCAGCCCCGCCAGCGGCGCGCCCGCCAGGTCGGGGTGGCTGTCCAGCCAGGCCAGCCAGGAGGGGGGGGCGGTGCCCAGGTGGCCCCGCCGCCAGTCGGCCAGCAGCCGCGCCTGCAGTTCACCGCCGTTCTCCTGCAGCTGCAGGCCCGGGTCCACGCCCAGCACGGCGGCGTTCTCTCGGATCAGCCGCTGCACGAAGCCATGGATGGTGGTGATCGGCGCCAGATCGATGCGGTCGCTGGCCCGCAGCAGGCGCACCAGCGCCGCCAGGCCCTGGTCGGCGGAGACCCAGCCGTCGAGCAGGGCGGCGAGGGTGGCGTCGGTGGCGGGGGGAGGCTGATCCGCCAGGCGCAGCAGCAGGCCCAGGGTGGCGTCGTCCAGCCGCTGCCGCACCCGCTGGCGGATCTCGGCCGCCGCCGCGCGGGTGAAGGTGACCACCAGCAGCTGGTCCAGGGGCCGGTCACGTTCGGCCACTTCCCGCAGCAGCCGATGCACCAGGGCATAGGTCTTGCCGGTGCCGGCGCTGGCTTCGAGCACCTCGGTGCCGTTGCCCAGGGGGCCGTTGAGATCGAAGGGGACCGTCATGGTTCCGGGTCCTCCTGCGACTGCCAGGGGTCCTGGAATGGCGGCGGCAGCTGGGCCAGACCGGCGGCCAGGGCCTCACTCAGCGGGAGCAGCACCCGCAGGGCCAGGTCTGCGGCCCGGGGGGCCTGCAGCAGCAGCTGCCAGTCGGGGGCCTCACCGTCCGCCAGCTGCCGCATGGCCGCCGATGGCGCAGCCATGGCATCGGGGGCGAACCAGCTGAGTTGTGTCGCCTCAAGGCCAACGGCCGGCTGCTGCTGTTGCAGCAGGGTCCAGGCGGGGTCGGGGGCAAAGGGCAGGGGAGCCCGCAGTCCCTCCTGGCGGATCGCCTCCAGGTCCTGCAGCCGTGCGGCCGCCGCCGCCGGCGCCAGGGGGAGCAGGGCCAGGGCCCACACCGTTGCCTCCAGGGCATCCCTGGGGCCCTGCCCGTTGGGGGCGGTGCCGAGCAGCAGGGTGGTCCGGCCGCCATCGGCCTGGGCGCCCAGGTGGCCGATCCAGGCCCGCAGCAGGCTGCGGGGTTTCCAGCGGCCCGCCAGAGCAATGGTGATGGCCTCCGGCCAGTCGGGCTGCAGCCGGGCGGCCAGATGGCGCAGGGCCAGGCGGCGGCGGCGGGGGCCGACGGCCGCCAGTTCGGCGGCGGCGCCGGCCGGCAGTTCCCCCCGGCGTTGCAGGCTGCGCTGCAGGGTGTCCCACGCCGGTGGCTCCAGCTCGTCGGTGGGGCGCTGGCCCAGCCGTTCCTGCAATCGCCAGCGGGCCAGTCCATCCAGGTGGGGTTCCTCCGGATCCCACTCCTCTTTGGGGTCGCGGGCGACGGCGATGCCATGGGCCTGCAGCAGGGCCGCCGCCGGGTCGTTGAAGAAGCGCTGCAGCGCCTCAATCTGCTCGCTGCCGCCAGCGGGCTGGGGGGTGTCGGACGTCAGGCCGCCGGGCGGCAGGGGCCATTCCCAGCCTTCGGGCCAGAGGGGGGCGGCCGTGGCCGCTACGGGCCGGGGGGCCAGGGGCGGGGCCTGGCGCTGCACCAGCGGCAGCACCGGCCCCCCGTCGACGGCCCGGAAGCCGGTCTCGATCGCCCGCAGCAGGTCGGCGAGGGGGCCGGCCGGCTCGAGATCGGCGCCACTGCAGGCGTCGCGGCCGGTGTAGGTGGCGATGAAGTGGTCGCGGCAGGCCAGCAGCGCCTCCAGCAGGATCCCCCGGTCCTCCTGGCGGCGGCTGCGGTCCCCCCGCCAGGGCTGGAGGGCCATGAGGTCGTAGGTGGCGGCCTCGTCGCGGCGGGGCAGGCGATCGGCGTCGACGCCGAGCAGCACCACCACCCGGTGGGGGATCGACCGCATCGGCTCCAGGGCGCTGAGGGTCAGGGCGCCGCTGACGTGGCCGTAGCGCCCCTGCTCCTGACCCTCGGCCTCCTCGAGCAGGGTCTGCACCGCCCGCCGCTCCAGCAGCCGATCGCCCAGGTGGGGATGGCGGAGGGGGGCAAGCAGCGCGTGCAGCTCCGGGGCCTGCCAGCCGTCGCCGCCGTCATCCCCCAGCAGCCGTTGCACGCCGGCGGCCAGGGCCTGCTCCCAGGCCGCCGCCGCGGCCGGTGCCTCCAGGGTCTCGAGCACCTCGAAGAGGGTGCCGCAGGCCTCCAGCAGCCCATGCACCAGCGCCGGTTCGCCGCGGGCGGCGGCCGCCAGCCCCTGCCATTCGCCGTCGCGGGGATCCCCCTGGGGGAATGGATCCTGCAGATGCAGGCCCAGCAGCAGCCGATCAAGGGCCCAGCGCCAGGTGTGGCTGTCGTCGGCGGGGTAGCCCCAGCGCCGGCGGTGGGCGCCATCCCGTCCCCAGCGCAGCCCCGTGGCCTGCAGCAGGGCGAGCAGCTGCCGATGGTCGAGGTCCTCCAGGCCGAAGCGGCCGGCCAGATCGGGGGCCATCAGCAGATCGACCACCGGTTCGAGCTCCAGGCGGCTGCCGGCCAGCTCAAGCAGCTGGAACACCAGGTTCACCTGGCCATTGCGCTGGCGCAGGGTGCGATCGGTGACCCGCACCGGCAGATGCTCCGGATCCGCCGGGCCCCGGGGCCGTTCGAACACCGTCAGCACGAGCGGTGCGAAGCGGGGCACATCGGCGGTCATCAGCAGCACATGCCGTGGTTCGAGGCTGGGATCGGCGGCCATCAGGGCAAGCACCGCCGCGCGGGCCTCCTCCACCTGGCGGCGATCGCCGCTGCAGCTGATCACCTGCAGATTCACCTGGTCCGGCGCCAGGGTCAGCGGTGGCACCTGGGGGTTGAGGGCCGAGCGGGCGCGGCCGTGGAGCAGGTCGTCCCGCAGCAGGGAGAGCAGGTCAGCATCGGCGGCCGGCGCCGGACCCGTCAGGCTCTTGTCCTCGACGGCCTCCTGCAGGTCGGTGCGCAGCAGCTCCAGCTGCCAGGCGAAATCCCGCTGGCTGCGGCCCAGGTGAATCAGCAGCCGCTGGCCCTGCTGCAACAAGGTGTCCTCCAGCTGTTGCAGCAGGGCATCACTGCCCAGGGGATTGTCGCGGTCGCCGGCGGGCAGCGGCAGGGCGGCCCAGGGGTCGAGGCAGGCGCTGAGCACATAGAGGTGCACCGATCGGCCGGCGTCTGTGACCAGTTGGCCCAGCAGCTGCAGAAACGGCGGCGGCAGGCTGGTGAGGCCGAACACATGCAGGGGGGGCGGCGGGCCCTGGGGCGACGGACGGGGGCGGTGCAGCAGCCGCTGGGCGGGATGGTCGAAGCCCTCGGCCGCCGCCTGCTCCTGCAATTTCCGCAGCAGGGCGGGCTGCCAGCGCTGGTCGTCGGCCAGGGGCCGGCCATCGAAACCGCCGTCGTCCCCCGCCAGCCAGCGGCGCAGGGGGCCGGGTCGGTAGAGGCCGTACTGGTCCAGTGTGTCCGCCAGTTCGAGCAGCAGCTGCAGACGCCGACCGTCCAGCTGGCCGGCGGGCAGGTCAGGCCGTTGCCAGAGCTGCCGCAGGGGCTGCCAGGGGGAGGTGTCGGGCAGGCCATCGAGCACGGCGGCCAGCCGCCAGCGCAGGGTGTCGGGGTCCCAGGGGTCGGGCCCGTCGGGCTGGGCCGCCAGGTCCCGCAGCAGCCGGCGCAGATGACGGCCGCCGAAGTCGAAATCAATGCCGGCGCAGATGCCCAGCCGTTCGCTGATCGCCAGGGCCAGCCAGCGGCCCATGGCATTGGTGCTCACCAGCACCTGCTGGGGCTCGATCGGATCCGCCGGCCGCGAGGCGGCCAGACCGTCGGCCAGGGCCATGGCCAGGGCTTCGATGCTGGGGCTGCGGATCAGTCGGAGCACGGTCCAGGGTGGGGATCTTCAGGTTCTTTCAAGGGGCTGGTGCCCTTCAACACGCCCCGAAGGGTCCAGGAACTGACACAATCCTGTGAAAGAAATATCGATCGCCCGTGCCCACCGTCCTGCAATGGATGGAGGACGGAGAGCTGCATCCCGATGAGCTCATCCGCCTTCAGACTCTCCTGTCCCCTGCTGCGGAGCTGAGGCTGGAATTCAGGGCCCTGGAGGAGGTGCTGCCGACCCTTCCGCCAGCGGATCAGGAATGGCCGTCGAGGGAGCCTCGAACGATCCACGCTTCACGAATTCAAGCCGCAGCTTCATGAAGTCGATGAAGCTGGCGTCGGTGGAGACCACCGCCGCCGCGGGGCGGGGCACATCGGCCAGCTCGGCCGCCAGCCCGGCGCTCTCGAGGAAGCCTGGGCGGCGCAGCAACCAGAAATCAATGGGCCGACCGGTTTCGCCGTAGTGCCGCTGGCGTTCGCGCAGCACCTCTTGAAGCGGTTCCTCCACCGTCAGGAACCGTTCACTGGCTGCGACGAAGTGATAAGTGGTCATCCCTGCCTGGTGCCTGGCCGGATTCTGCCGCACGGTCGCAGGCGGTTCAGCTGCCGAGACCGAAGAGGGGTTCGCGCCGGGGGGCCGTGACCAGGCGCTTCATCTCCCGCACGGCTTCGGTGAGCCCCACCGCCAGGGCCCTGGCGATGATCGTGTGGCCGATGTTGAGCTCTTCGACGCCGGCCATGGCCGCCACCGGTTCCACGTTCTGATAGGTCAGGCCGTGGCCGGCGTTGACCCGCAGTCCCCGCTGGCGGGCCAGGTCGCAGGCCTTCTCGAGCCGGGCCAGCTCGGCCGGTTGGTCGGCCCAGGAGGCATCGGCATAGCGGCCGGTGTGCAGTTCGATCCAGCGGCTGCCCGAGGCGGCTGCGGCGTCGATCTGGCGACCGTCGGGATCGATGAACAGGCTCACCGGAATGCCGGCCGACTGCAGGCGCTCGACCCGTTGGCGCAGGCCATCCCCCTGGCCGGCGGCGTCGAGCCCCCCCTCGGTGGTGACCTCCTCCCGCCGTTCGGGCACGAGGGTGACCATGGCCGGCCGCACCCGCAGGGCCACGGCTTCCATGGGATCGGTGGCGGCCATCTCGAGGTTGAGGCGGCTGCGCACCGTGGCCCGCAGCAGGTCCACGTCGCGGTCCTGGATGTGACGCCGGTCTTCGCGCAGGTGCACCGTGATCCCATCGGCGCCCCCCAGTTCGGCCAGCAGGGCCAGGGTGACCGGGTCGGGTTCGACCGTCCGGCGGGCCTGGCGCACGGTGGCCAGATGGTCGATGTTGACGCCGAGGCTGGCCATCGTGGCGGCTGTCCAGTGGATGACTCTAGGCAGCGGCGATCGTCGATACGGTTGGTCCCATGACCGTGTTCCCCCTGGCCGCCATCGCCAGTTCACCTCCCGCCGCTGCCGTCGCCCCCTGGCTGGCGCCCCTGGCGACGGTGGTGA
>CAZWFG010000003.1:0-30963 GCA_964632245.1 uncultured Synechococcus sp.
GGAAGTTCTCGAAGAAGTTGGGCAGGCGACGCACCGAGAGCTCGCGGCCTTCCTAGCCGGTGACACTGATGTGCCCGAGCCCGCCCGTGGGTACGCCGTCTCCATTGACCATCGGCCCGACGCGGAACAGGCCACCCTTGGCGGGGCTGTTGCCCACGTAGTCGAAGAACGCCAGCTTCTCGGGGATGGCCGCGTAGGCCTCGGCGGGGCTGGCGCCCTGGGCGATGGCCGTGTTGGCCCGGCGGGCGATTTCCTGACGGAAGTAGCCCTGGTCCCACTGATAACGGGTTGGGCCGAAGAGTTCGATGGGGGTGGTGGCACTGCCGTACCACATGGTCCCGGCCACGATGAATGCTGCAAAGAAGACCGCGGCGATGGCACTGGCCAGAACGGTCTCGATGTTGCCCATGCGCAGCGCCTTGTAGAGGCGTTCGGGCGGGCGGGTGGTGATGTGGAAGATGCCAGCGATGATGCCCACGATGCCGGCGGCGATGTGGTGGGCGACGACTCCGCCGGGATTGAACGGATTGAATCCTTCAGGTCCCCAGGCCGGCTGAACCTTCTCGAGGTGGCCGGTGAGGCCGTAGGGATCGGAAACCCACATTCCTGGCCCGAAAACGCCGGTCAGGTGGAAGGCTCCGAAACCGAAGCAGGCCAGACCAGCCAGGAGCAGGTGGATCCCGAAGATCTTGGGGAGATCAAGGGCCGGCTCACCCGTGCGGGGGTCCTGCCAGATCTCGAGATCCCAGAAGGTCCAGTGCCAGATGGCGGCCAGGAAGAGAAGGCCGCTGAGAATGATGTGGGCGGCGGCCACGCCCTCGAAGCTCCAGAAGCCGGGGTCCACGCCTGTCTCGCCGGTGATGCTCCAGCCCCCCCAGCTTCCGGTCACGCCGAGGCGCGCCATGAAGGGGAGCACGAACATCCCCTGACGCCACATGGGGTTGAGGACGGGGTCGGAGGGGTCGAAGATGGCCAGCTCGTAGAGGGCCATCGATCCGGCCCAACCGGCCACCAGGGCGGTGTGCATCAGGTGCACCGCCAGAAGGCGGCCCGGGTCGTTGATGACGACGGTGTGCACCCTGTACCAGGGCAATCCCATTGGATTTGGTGCGGGGAAACGAACAGGAGCTCCGCAGGGTCTGCGAAGTCCAGTGATCGTAAGGGCTGCCGGCCGTTGCCTGTCAGACGGTTTCAAAGGGACACACTCGTCCGGGCGGGCCCGCGCAGGGCTGGGCGAACGCGCTGGTTACAAAACGCAACCTTCCGCCGGGCACAATGGGGTCAGGTCGCCTGTGATTTCGATGCCCGTCGTCCGTTTTGTCCGGGAGGCCCGGGAGGTGATCTGTCCCGCCGGGGCCAACCTGCGCGAGCTGGCCCTCGCTGAGGGGATCCAGCTCTATGGGCTCAAGGGGCAGCTGGGCAACTGTGGCGGCTGCGGTCAGTGCATCACCTGCTTCGTCGAGGTGGTGGCAGAACGCGTCCCCCGTTCGCTCAACGCGCCCACGGCAGTTGAACTTCAGAAACTGAAGCGACGACCCGAGGGTTGGCGCCTCGCCTGCCAGACCATCGTTCTTGACTCGGTTGCCGTCGTCACCCGTCCGCAGATGGGCAGGGCGTCCCTGGATGCCGCTGTCGAGGCGGCCCGGGCCGAGCCCCTGCCGCTGGTCGAGGTCGCGGTCGATGAGGTCGCCGTCGAGGAGCAACCGGAGGAAGCGGATGGCCAGGAGAAGGCCGAAGGAGCCGACGACGGGGTGTGACGGCTCATCGAGGCGGCCTTCTGGCGGTGATACCCTCCCGAGGCTCTCCCCTGTGGCCATGGAAACCAACGATCTCGGCTTCGTTGCCAGCCTCCTGTTCGTGCTGGTGCCCGCGGTCTTTCTGATCGTTCTGTACATCCAGACCAACAGCCGTCAGGCCTGAACAGCCGCGGCACCCTGGGTCTCAGCTCCGTTGCTCGGGTTCGCGGACGAGCAGCACAGGGGCCGGTGCATGCACCCGCACGTAATCGCTGACCGAGGTGCCCAGCAGCTTGTCGAGGTCCACCAGCCCCCTGGCCACCAGGGGGCGGCGGTCCTGGGAGGCGATGACCATCAGGTCGGCCTTGATCTCCTCGGCTGCCGCGCAGATGCCCCGGCCGATGTCGCCGGTGCGGTGCAGCGGCCGCAGTTCGACGCCATAACCACGGGCTTTCTGCACCGCCTCCTCCAGCAGACGATCTGCGGGGCTGTGACCCTCACGGCTGGGGGTCAGGTCGTGGTGGCTCACATGCACCCCGGAGAGGATGCAGCCCGGAATGTCGCGGGCCAGGTTGCAGGCCAGACGCAGGGCGTCGTCACCCACCCCGGTGCCGTCGATGCCCACCAGCAGACGGTTGACATGGCGGATGTAGAGGTCATCGCGCACCAGCAGCATCGGTCGGGTCGACAGCTGAAAGACGTACTGGCTGGCGCTGTTGGCCAGGATCGACTGGAGCCGGCCGAGGCCCCTCGAACCCATCACGATCAGGTCGGCATCAAGTTCTTCGGCGACCTTGAGCACCGTCTGCTTGGTATCCCCCTGGCGGAGGATGGTGTTGACCGCAGCAGGATCCAGCCCCAGACGCTCCACCGCCGCCGCCAGCAGTGCCGCTCCGCTGCGCCAGTGCTCCTCAAGGCGCTCGCCGGCCTGTTCGGGCACCACGTGCAGCAGATTGAGGCGGGCCTGGGAAAAGCCGGGGATGTCGCGCAGCATGCGCACCATCTCCTCCACATGACCCTTGCCTGAATCAGCGATCAGGAGGTTATGGAACATGGCCGTGGTCGGGACTCTGGCGCAGCCTATGGCGCCTCGCCGGGGTCGACGGGGATGAACACGCCAGCTGACATGGAACGGGCCTGGTGCTGCAGCAAGGTGGTGCTCCCTCAGCACACGGACCATGCCGGTGTGCTCTGGCACGGTGCCTATGTGGCCTGGCTGGAGGAGGCCCGGGTCGAGGCCCTTGACCGGGCTGGTCTGGCCTATGCGGCCTTGGCGGCCACAGGATTGGAGCTGATGGTGACCGACCTGCGGCTGCAATACCGGCAGGCCCTGCTGCACGGCGAGCGGGTGGATCTGCTGAGCCGGATGTTGCCGGCCCGCGGGGTGCGGCTGCCGTTCTGCACCGAGTTCCGTCGGACTGATGGAGGCCTGGCGGCCGAGGCGGAGGTGAATCTCGTGCTGGTGGACCGCGGGCGGGGACGGGTGCTGAGGCGACCCCCCTCAGTCCTGGCGGCCGCCCTTGAGCGGCTGGCGGCAGGACCTTTGCTATAGTACAGATGTTCTGTCTGGAGGGCGGATGGGCGTTGGGAATGCCCGCAGCTGGTGGTGGGGCTGGTCCCGAATCGAGGGCCTGGGCATCCGTCGACTCCGTGCGCTGGAGGGATGCTTTGGTTCCCTCGAGGCCGCCTGGGCGGCCCCGGTCTCGGCCTGGCGACAGGTGCCCGGCCTGGGGGCATCCACCGTGGCGCTCCTGGCGGCTTCAAGGGAGCGTCACCAGTCTTTCCCGCCGCCCTGTCCCCGCCGCACGCTTCTGCCCGATGATCCGGCCTTTCCCGCGGGGCTGGCGGACCTCGACAGGCCGCCCCTGCTGCTGCAATGGCAGGGGCGTGGCAGCCTCTGGCCCCTGCTGCGGCGTCGCCAGGCGGTGGCGGTGGTCGGCACCCGGTCACCGTCACTCCATGGGCTGAGCTGGGGGCGGCGGTTGGGGCAGCAACTGGCCCGGTCGGGCTGGCCTGTGGTCAGTGGCCTGGCGGAGGGCATCGATGCCGAAGCCCATCAGGGGTGCCTGGAGGCGGAGGGGGCGCCGGTCGGGGTGATCGCCACCCCCCTCGACCGCGTCTACCCCAGGCACCACAAGGCCCTGCAGGCGGCTGTCGGTCGCAGGGGCCTGCTGTTGAGTGAGCATCCTCCGGGGACGCCGGTGCAGAGAGGCCATTTCGCTGCACGCAACCGCCTGGTGGTGGCCATGGTCACCGCAGTGGTGGTGGTCGAGTGTCCCGAGGGCAGCGGAGCCCTGCATGCCGCCCGCCAGGCCTGGCAGGCCGGGATTCCCCTGTGGGTGGTGCCGGCCGACACGGACCGCAGCTCGGCGGCCGGGAGCAACGGACTGCTGGCCAAGGGGGCGACCCCTCTCATCGATCCCGGTGATCTGATCCGCAGCCTGGGGCCAGGTCCCCTGCGCGGTGGGGGGCATTCCCATGGCGCCCCCGCCGGTGGGGCGGATGGGCTGCTGGAGGCCCTGGGGGCGGGGGCCTCCCTTGACCAGCTGGTGCAGCGCCTTGAGCGTCCCCTGTCGCAGCTCGCCCTCGAGTTGCTTGAGCTGGAGCGCGAGGGGGTGGTGCTCGCTGCTCCGGGGGGCGCTTGGCGGCCACGGCAGACTGGTTCCACAGGCTCCCCACCCAGCTGCCCATGACCGTCTCCGGAGACACCGTCGTTGTGTCCGGGGCCGAACTGCTCGCCTGGCGTCGCCATTGCCTGCGCGACCAGCCGGCCCGGCGGGAGGCGTTCGACTGGCTTCTGGATGTGGCCGGCGGTCTGCCCTGGCGGAATCTGCAGGCATTGGTGCTCCAGCCGGACCGATCCGTGACCCTGGCCAGGCCCCTGGCGGATCTGGAGGCTGTCTGGAGCAGCCACTGTTGCTCGGGGGTGCCCCTGCAACACCTGGTGGGTGGGGTTCCCTGGCGGGACCTGTGGCTCGAGGTGGGCCCCCAGGCGTTGATTCCCCGCCAGGAGACCGAGCTGCTGGTTGATCTGGCGCTTGACCTCGGCCTGGTGCCGTCCCGCTGGGCTGACCTCGGCACTGGTTCGGGGTGTCTCGCGGTCGCCCTCGCCCGGGCCTGGCCGGGGCGCGAAGGCTGGGCGGTGGACCGGTCGATCGAGGCGCTGGCGCTGGCCCGCCGCAACCTCGAACGGCTCGCCCCCGGTGCTGCCGTGCAGACGCTGGTGGGGGACTGGTGGCAACCCCTCGCCCCCTGGGAGGGCCACTTCGAGCTGGTGGTGGCCAACCCTCCCTACATCCCCTCTGAGGTCGTGGATGCTCTGGATCCCCTGGTGCGGGACCACGAGCCGCGGCTGGCCCTGGATGGTGGAGACGATGGCCTGGCGGCCCTGCGGCAGGTGATCACCCCGGCCCCGTCGATGCTGGCCCCGGGGGGCTGGCTGCTGCTGGAGCACCATCACGACCAGGCCGATGCCGTGCTGCAGCTGCTGGCCGGCGCCGGCCTGCAGGACTGCCACACGGCATCGGACCTGGAGGGCCATGGCCGCTTCGCCCTGGCCCGGCGCAGCTGCCAGGAGGGTGCCGATGGCTGATCCATGGCTGCTCGATCCTCCCGCCCTGGCCGCCCATCTGCTGGCGGGAGGGATCGGCGGGTTCCCGACCGATACGGTGCCGGCCCTGGCGGCTCTGCCGGCCGCCGCCGCCCCCCTCTGGGAGCTCAAGCGGCGCCCAGCCGGTAAACCGTTCATCCTCATGGCAGCCACGGCGGGGGAGCTGTTGGAGGCCCTGGACCAACCCCCGCCGGCGGGATGGGACGGATTGGCTCGGCGCGGCTGGCCCGGTGCCCTCACCCTGGTGCTGCCGGCGCGCGGTGCCGTCGCTCAGGCCCTCAATCCCGGTGGCGCCAGCCTGGGCCTGCGGGTGCCGGCCTGTCAGCCGGCCCTTGATCTGCTGCGCCGCACCGGACCCCTCGCCACCACCAGCGCCAACCACTCCGGGGAGCCCCCCCGTCTCACCCCTGTCGCCATCGCCGAGGCCTTCCCCGGCCTGCCCCTGGCCGGGCCGCTGGCCTGGCCGGCCGCCTCCGGCCAGGCCAGCACGGTCGTCGCCTGGCAGGAGACGGTCGCCGCCTGGCGCGTCCTGCGGCAAGGTGAGCTCAGCCCGGACGCCCTCGGCCTTCCATGGCCAGCCTGACGCTGCTCATCCTGGTGCTGGTGGCCCTTGCCCAGGCCCTGCTGCTCCCTTTGCTGCACCTCTTGCATGGGCTGCTGGCCCCCCATGGCGGCCTGGCCCTGCTGCTGGCATCGGCGCTGGTGAGCTGGCTGCTGCTGGGCGATGGGGTCGAGGCTGGTCGTGCCAATCACATCCCTGCTGGCAAGGACGAGCTGAAGTGAGTCGACTCCTGCATAATGCGCGGCGCAGGGGTTCAGCCTTTTCTCATTAAGGCTGCCCTCCATTCCCCGTCGCGGCCGGTTCAACCCCTTGCGCCTTCAGTCCACCATCGGTTCGCTGCTGCGGCAGCCCACCCCCTCCACGGCGCTGATCGGTCAGACGGCCCGGCGGGCCTGGCGGCTCATCGCCGCCAATGTCATCTCCTCGATCCTGCAGGTGCTGGGTGACGGCGGCACCCTGTGGATCGTCTTTCTGGTGGTGCAGCTGATGACCACCGGCGAGGTGCACTGGTCCACCCGCCTGCCCCTGGGGTTACGCCTCTGGCTCGAGGCTCTCCCCTACTGGCAGGTGCTGGTGGCCCTGCTGGCCGCTGCCCTCGGGCTGCAACTGCTGCTCAGCATCTCCCGTTACACCACCACCCTCACCAGTGGGTATTTCGCCGCCCGCTGCCGGCGGCGGGTGCTCGATCGGTTGCATGGCCAGATCATGGAGCTGAGCTTTCCCTGCGTCAGCCGCTATCGCATCGGCGACCTGTCGGATGTCATCCAGCAGGCTCCATCCGGCATCCAGGCCGTCATCGACCAGAGCAGCCAGTCGTTGGTCAACGTGCTCATGGCAGCCGGCTATCTGGTGGTGCTGCTCTGCATCTCGCCCTGGCTGTTGCTCCTGGCCCTCGGCATCGGCGCTGCGCTCACGGCCATGCAGCGGCTGGCACTGCCCAGGCTGCGCTCGGCGGCTGGCCAGGTCATGCGCTCCCAGGTCGACATCGTGACCGCCATGACCGATGACCTGATGGGTCTGCGGTTGCTGCATTCCTACGGACAACTGGACCAGGCCCAGGGGGCCCTGGAACACCGCACCGCCACCCTCGAGACAGGCCTGCGGCGGCGGGCCCGGCTGATCAACCTCATCCCACCGATCAGCTCTCTGCTCCCCCTGGTGTGCATCACGATTCTTGTGGCGGTGAGCGTGGTGCTCTTCAAGAACCGCAGCACCGGCGTGATGCCCAGCCTCATCACCTTCGTGCTGGGCCTGCAACGCCTGAATGTGCGCCTCACATCGCTGGCAGCTTCGGTTTCGGTTGTCGTCGACAACCTGCCGATCCTGGCGCGAATTGATGGCATTCTCTCCGCCGATGACAAGCAGTTCGTGCGTCGCGGCGGCGTGGCCTTTGCGGCCCTCGCCGAATCCATCCGTTTCGACGGCGTCGGACTCACCTATCCCGCCTGCGAGGAACAGGTGCTGCACGATCTCTCCTTCTCCATGCCAAAAGGATCCACCACGGCTTTGGTGGGCAGCAGCGGCGCCGGCAAGAGTTCGATCGCCGATCTGTTGATTGGCCTTTATGTCCCCACGCAGGGCACCATCTTCATCGATGGGATCGATCTGCAGCAGATCGACCCCCAGAGCTGGCAGCAGCGACTGGGGGTTGTCAATCAGGATTCCTTTCTGTTCAACCGCAGCATCGCCGACAACATCGCTTTTGGCAGTCCCGGAGCCAGCCACGAGGCGATCGTCCGGGCCGCCACCATGGCCCATGCCGACGGTTTCATCCGCCAGCTGCCGGATGGTTTCGAGACCCGCGTCGGCGAACGGGGGTTCCGCCTCAGCGGGGGCCAGCGCCAGCGCATCGCCCTGGCCCGGGCATTGCTGCGGCAGCCGCAGCTGCTGATCCTGGATGAGGCCACCAGTGCCCTCGACACGGAGAACGAATTTCTGGTTCAGGAGGCCCTGCGGGACCTCGACCACTCCTTCACCCGTCTCGTGATTGCCCACCGCCTCGCCACCGTCGTCGATGCTGACCAGATCCTCGTGATCGACAGGGGGCGCATCGTGCAGCGTGGCACCCATGCCCAGCTGAGCCGCGAAGACAACGGCACCTACCGCCAGCTGCTGCTGCGACAGGCCCTCAGCGACCGCACGTTGCAGCCCGGATGATGGGGAGCCCCGCGGTGTCGGTTGTGGTGCCCACCCGCGACCGTCTCTCTCTGCTGCAGGCCACCGTGGGTTCCGTGCTGGATCAGACCCTGGCCGATCTCGAGGTGCTGGTGGTCGACGATGGCTCCAGCGACGGCAGCCGTGACTGGTTGGCCGAAGCGGCCCGTCGCGATCCCCGCCTGCACTGGCTGGATCGCCCCGTGCTGCGTCCCGGGCCCGGTGGGGCCCAGGTCTGCCGCAACCTCGGTCTGCAGCAGGCCTGCGGCCGGGCGCTGCTTTTTCTGGATTCGGACGATCTGCTGGCGCCCACCTGCCTGGACCAGCGCTGGCGGCATCTGCAGACAGACCCCGACCTCGATGGCGTCGGCGCCGTGGCCTGCCGTTTCCGTGATCGTCCCTTCGACCTCGGGGCCGACAACCTCTGGGGGGCCGACACCCTGGCCCTTGACCCCCTCGACTGTTTTCTGGCGGAACAGGTGCCCTGGCAGACCGCTGGGGTGCTCTGGCGCCGGGAGGCCTTTGACCGCATCGGTGGCTGGGACGAAACCCTCGTCCGGGGCCGGCAGGACTACGAGCTGTTCGTGAGGGCCCTTTGTCGCGGCTGCCGCATCGCCCGCACCGCCGAGGTCGATTACCACTGGCGGGTGCCGCGGGATGATTGCTTCAGTTCGGCCGTGGCCTTCCAGCGTCGCTATGGCGACGGCTCCCACAACCGGGTCCTGGAGCGGGTGGCCTCCGAGGTCATGGCCAGCGGTCGCCTCGACCGTCGCCGCCGTCGGCTGCTGGCCCATGGCGTGCTGCGGGGTGCCTTGCTGTGCCGCCATTTCGGTGGTTCCTTCCGCCTGGCTGCGGCAGGGGTGATCAGCGCCGCCCGCCAGGGGCTGCTGCGTCCGCCCACCGCGGCCCTGGCCCTGCTGCTGCTGATCGCCTGGGGCGGCGTGGCGGGTCGCAACCCCGCCATGGCGGCCCTGGCTCGCCTGGCGGGCCAGGCACCGGCGCCGCGGCCTTGTGCTGAAGATCCTGTGCCGGCATGGCTGAGTTGATGGCACCCTCCGCTGCCGACCGCTGTGTCTTCCTGCTGGGTTTCCAGCGCTCCGGCACCACCGTGCTGCAGCGGCTTCTGGCCAGCCGGCCGGATGTGTCGTTCTTCGAGCAGGAGATCTGGGCCGCGACGTTCTTCGGCCAGTTCCTCTCCTGCTGGACGGCCCATGGCCGGCCCGAGTACCCGCTGGCCCCCGGAGTGCTGGCAGCCATGGTGCCCCAGGTGGCGACCGGCGGCTGGCGGGCCTTCAAGAGCAATCTCCATGGCCTCGAGTCCACCGATGCGGCCCTGCGGGGCCTTGATGAGGGCTTTCCCTGGCTGACGGTGATCGCCCTGGTGCGCCGTGATCTGCTGGCCCAGGCGGCCTCCCTGAGGCGGGCCCGCCTCAGCCAGCGCTGGCATGCCTCGGATGCCGCCGCCAATCCGGCCGGTGAACGCATCACCCTGCCCCTGGACCGGCAGGGGCAGGCGTGGCTGATCTCGTTGCTGCTGGGCCAGCGACGCCTGCTGCGCCACGCCGAAGAGCGTGGATGGTTGCTGATCGACTACGAACGCGACCTGCTGGCCGCCGGACCCGGCGTTGCGCTCGCCCGCATTGAGGAGCATCTGGGGCTGCCCCCCGGCGACTATCCGCTGGATCAGCACCCCAAGGTGGCGCCTCCCGTGCAGGACTACGTGGACAATCACGTGGAGGCCCAGGCCCTGATCGCGCAGTTCCAGGCCCTGGATGACGCCGCCCTGCTGGGCCGGCTGGAGGCGCTGCGGCGTCCCCGCCGCCGTGACCGCATCCTGCGCTACTGGGGGCGCCTCGCGGGTCGGCCATGAGCGCTGCTGCAGGGGTGGCCGGGCCACTGCGCCTGGCCCTGGTCTCGTATGAGTTCCCGCCGGCCCTGGCCATCGGCGGCATCGGCACCTACAGCGCCCAGGCCGCCCGCATGCTTGCCGCCGCCGGGGTGGAGGTGGAGGTGTTCTGCGCCGGCACGCCACCCCCGGCGGGGGAGCCCTGGGCGGCGCCGGGCCTCACGATCCGACGGGTGCCCTGCAGCTCACGGGAAGCCTTCCGCACCGCTCTGGCACCGGTGCTGGCGGATCGTCACCGCCTCGCTCCCTTCGCCGTGATCGAAAGCCCGGAACTGGCGGCCGAGGCCGCCGAAGCCTGGGTTCTCTGCCCCGGAGCGGCCCTGGTGGTGCGTCTGCACACCCCCAGCGAGTTGCTCGACGAACTCGGCTGGGAGCCACCGTCGATGGTCACCCGCCTGCGGATGCTGCTGGGAGGGTTCCGCCGCGGCCGGCTGGTGTGGGCCCGCCCGCCGGCCCCCTCCGCCGAGGCCGACCTGGAGCGGCGGTTCTGCGCCGCCGCCCAGCTGGTGGTGGCCCCCAGCCAGGCCATCGCCGACCTCTGTCGCCGCCGCTGGGCCCTTGCGCCCAGCCACCTGCAGGTGGTGCCCAATGTGTTTCGCCCGGCGCCGGCCCTGCTGGCCCTGGCCCCGCCCCAGCAGCTCACCACCGTGGGGTTTCTCGGTCGCCTCGAGACCCGCAAGGGGATCTTCGATCTGGCCGAGGCCATGGCCCGCCTGCTGCCCCGTCACCCCGGGCTGCGGCTGCGCCTGATCGGCCCCAGCTGGCCCACCGCCCGCGGGGACGCGCGGCAGTGGCTGCAGCGGCGCCTGCAGCCGTGGCACGACCGGGTCAGCCTGGTCGGGCCGGTGGCCGCGGATGCGGTGGCCGCCGAACTGGCCCGCTGCGACGCCGTGGTGCTGCCGAGCCACTGGGAGAATTTCCCCAATGCCTGCTGGGAGGCCATGGCCGCAGCCCGGATGGTGGTGGGGTCGACGGCGGGGGGAATGGCCGAGGTGATCCGCGACGGAGAGGACGGGCTGCTGGTGGCTCCCCGTCGGCCGTCGGCCATCGTCGCAGCCATTGAGCGCCTGCTGGCCTCGCCGGAGGCTGCCGCGGCCATGGCCCTGGCGGCCCGCCGGCGGATCCTCGACCGCCTCGGCGACGACACGGTGCTGCCCCTGCAGCTGCAGGCCTATCGCCGGGCCATGGCCCGGCACCAGGGGACGGGGGAACCATGACGAGGCCCGCCGTCAGTGTCATCATCCCGGCCCACAATCCCCACCCCGGCCGGTTGCAGCGGGCTTTGCAGTGCCTGCGCGATCAGGACCTGGCCTCCGATCGCTGGGAGCTGCTGCTGATCGACAACGCCAGTGATCCGCCGCTGGATTCAGGGTTGCTCGCCTGGCATCCCCAGGGGCGGGTGCTGCGGGAGCCTCGGCTGGGCCTGTCCTACGCCCGGCTGGCAGGCCTGGCGGCGGCCCGCGGCGGGCTGCTGGTGTGGGTCGACGACGACAACTGTCTCGGGGAGGGGTATCTGCGCCTGGCCCTGGAGCTCTTTGAGGCCCACCCTCGCCTGGGGGCCGCCGGCGGTCCGGCCCTGGCCGAGTACGAGCAACCCCCACCGGCCTGGTTCGAGCCGGGGCTGGCCCCCCTTGGCTGCCGGGACCATGGCCCGCAGCCCCTGTGGATGCGCTGGGATGCCGCCCAGCCGACGTATCCGCCGGCGGCCCCCATCGGTGCCGGGCTGGTCATCCGCCGCCAGGCGCTGCAGCAATGGGCCGAAGCCGTGGACCGGGATCCGCGGCGCCAGAGGCTCGGCCGCCGCGGCCGGGCCCTCAGTTCGGGAGAAGACAACGACATCAACCTCACCCTGTTGCGCCAGGGCTGGGAGCTGGCCTACCGCCCCGAACTGGAGCTGCGGCATCTGATCCCCCCCGGCCGGTTGCGGCTGGCGTATCAGCAGCGCCTGGCACGCGCCAGCTTCCGCGACTTCGTGCGGGTGCTCGATGTGCATGGCCTGCGCCCCTGGGGGCCGATCGCGGCCTGGACGCTGCCCCTGCGGGCCCTGCGGGCCGCCTGGACCCATCGCGTCTGGCGCGGACCGGCGGCCCGCATCCGCTGGGCCGGAACCCTGGGGCAGTACCAGGGGCGGGCCGGCCTCCGGCCGCTGGTGGCTCCGGAGCCGCGGCCATGAGGCAAGCCGCCATGGCCCGCCTGCGCCCCCTCCTCGGCCGCTGGCGGCGCCGCACCCTCGATCCCCTGCGGCGTCAGCTCCACCGGTTGCGGGTGTGGGGCCCCCGGGCCGTGCTGCGGCTGCCGGCCTGGCAGCGGCAGATGGAGGCCGCGGCCCTGGTGCTGCCCCCCCCCGCGACGGAACACGGTGAGCCCCTGGAGGTGTGGTTCCTGACGGGGCGCCGCTTCTGGTACCAGACCGCCTTCTGTGCCTGGTCGCTGGCCTGCGCCAGCCAGCGCCCGTTGGTGCTGCAGCTGGTGGATGACGGCACCCTCACCCCCGCCGATGAGGCCGCCCTGCGGCGCCTCTTCCCCCAAGGTGCCACCCGCTGGCGCCGCGAACTGCAGCCGCTGGTCGAAGACCTGCTGCCGCTGCACCGCTTCCCGACCCTGCGGGCCCGCTGGGACGACTACATCAACATCCACAAGCTGATCGCCGTCCACCTGGGCCAGCCGCCGGCCCTGCGTCTGGTCCTCGATTCGGACATGCTGCTGCTGGGGCCTCCGCACGAGCTGCTCGCCTGGTGGGATGCCATGGCCGCTGCCCCGGCCGCCGCCCAGCGGCACCGCCCCTGCCTGATGGTCGATTGCGAGGAGTCGTACGGCTATTCGCGGCCCTTGATGGAAGCGCTCTGCGGTGCGCCGATTCCACCCCTGCTCAACGTGGGGGTCTGCGGTCTGCACAGCGATCTGCTCGACTGGGAGGAGCTGGAGCACTGGTGCCGCACCCTCTGGGAGCGGGAAGGCAGCTGCTACTTCCTCGAGCAGGCCCTGGTGGCGATGCTGGCGGCCCGGGAGCAGCCCCTGGTGCTGCCCCGTGAGCGCTACATCACCGCCCCCGGCCGTCGCCAGGTGCGGCGCGGAGAAGGGGTGCTGCATCACTTCGTGGCCGACAGCAAACCGCTGTATTTCGGCCCCTCCTGGCGGCGTCAGCTGCAGGAGCTGCGGCCATGACGCTGGTGTCGGTGTGTGTGCCGTGCCACAACGCCGGCCCCTGGCTGGCGGCCACCCTTGATGCCCTGCTGGCCCAGACCTGGCGCGAGCTGGAGATCATCGTGGTTGATGACGGGTCTGATGATGGCAGCGGTCCGCTGCTGGACGGCTACCGCGAGCGGGGCATCACGGTGGTCCACCAGGCGGCCGCTGGCGCGGCCCGGGCCCGCAACGTCGCCCTGGACCTGGCCCGGGGCAGCTTCATCAAGTTCTTCGATGCCGATGATCTGCTCAGTCCCGATCTGATCGCCCGGCAGCTGGAACGCCTCGGGGCCCGTGACGATGCAGTGGCCAGCTGCGGCTGGGGGCGGTTCCGGGGGGATGACCCGGGGTCCCTGCGGCTCAACCCCGAACCGGTGTGGTGCGATCTGCCGGCGGATGAGTGGCTGGTGCGGGCCTGGCGATGGGCGCGGCCGATGATGCAGCCGGGCCTGTTTCTGATGCCGAGGGCCCTGGTCGACCGTTGTGGTGGCTGGGATGTGCGGCTCAGCCTGATTGACGATTTCGAGTTCTACAGCCGGGTGCTCTGCGCCGCCCGCGACGTGTGCTTCACCCCGGAGGTGGTGGTGGCCTACAGATCGGCCCTGGCCGGCAGCCTCTCATCCCGCAAGGACCGCCCGGCGATGGAGTCGGCCCGGCTGTCACTCCAGCTCGGCACGGGCCACCTGCTGGCCCGGCGCCAGGACGCAGCGGCCCGGCGCTCCTGCGCCAACATGCTGCAGAACTTCGTCCACGAGGCCTGGGCTGATCCCCGCTGCCGGGACCTGGCCGAGACCCTGGAGCCGGAGATCGAGCGGCTTGGGGGCAGCGACCTGCCGCCCCCCGGCGGACCACGGCTGCAGCGCCTCGGCCGGCTGATCGGCTGGCGCCCTGCCGTGCGTCTGCAGGCCACCTTGCGGCGCCTGCGCCGTGCCATCTGAGCCCCCGGCCATGGATCCGCGACCCCTGCACATCGTCCTCACCGCCGACCCGGAACTGCCGGTGCCGCCGCGGCTCTATGGCGGCATCGAACGGATCATCGATCTGCTGGCCTGCGAATACCGCCGCCGCGGCCATCACGTCACCCTGGTGTCCCATCCCGACTCGACCGCCCCGGCCGAGCTGGTGCCCTGGCCCGGCCGCTCCAGCCGCTCCCGTCGCGACGGAATCCGCAACGCCGTCACCCTCTGGCGCACCGTGCGGCAGCGCCCGGTCGATGTGGTCCATTCGTTCTCCCGCATCGCCTACCTGCTGCCGCTGCTGCCCACCGCCGTGCCCAAGCTGATGACCTACCAGCGGGCCGTCAGCCGTCGCTCGGTGCAGCTGGGCCATCGGCTCTCTGGCGGCAGCCTGCAGTTCAGCGCCATCAGCGACTGGATGATGGAACCTGTGCGGGATGTGGGCCGCTGGCACCTGGTGCCGAACGGCGTCGACCTTGACCGCTATCCCGCCACCGATGCCGTGGCGGCCGATGCGCCGCTGGTGTTTCTGGGCCGGATCGAGGCAATCAAGGGGCCGCACCTGGCGATCGCCGCCGCCCGCCGCGCCGGCCTGCCCCTGGTGCTGGCCGGCAATGTGCCCGACGAGCACCAGGACTGGTTCGACCGGGAGGTGCGGCCCGCCCTCGACGGCGAACAGGTGACCTGGATCGGTCCGGTGGACGACGCCCGCAAGGCCGAGCTGCTCGCCGGCGCCAGGGCCCTGCTGATGCCGATCCTCTGGGAGGAACCCTTCGGCATCGTCATGGCCGAGGCCATGGCCTGCGGCACGCCGGTGCTCGGCTTCCGGCGCGGGGCGGTGCCCGAGGTGGTGACCGACGGCGAGACCGGCTGGGTGGTCGACGACCTCGACGAGCTCGTGGCGGCCATCGGCCGCCTGGATGCCATCGACCGGCGGGCCTGCCGCCACCGTGTCGAGCTCCACTACTCTGCGGCGGCCATCGCCGAGGCCTATCTCGGCATCTATGCGGCCATGGGTCGCTGAACCGGGCGCCATGAAAGCCGCTGTTGCCCACCTGATCCCGGCGCCCTTCACCCAGCACGTGGCTGCCGCCCTCCACGAGGGGGGCCACGACACAACGTTCTTCACCACCCTGGTGGACCGGCCCGACGGCCTCTGGCAGGGGCTCGCCAGGCGCGGTGCCGCCCTGGCGGGGGTCGACCTGGCCCGGGAGCTGGGCCGTCGGGCCGTCACCGTGCTGCCGCCGGAGCGGGTGCGGGACCGGCCCCGCCGCGAACTGCTGCGGATGCTGCAGGTCAAGACCCTCAACGATCCGGTGCTGGGGGACCGCCTGTTCCACTGGGGCCGCGACGGGTTCGACCGCTGGGTGGCCACCCAGCTCAACGGCTTCGACCTGCTCTACGGCTACGAGTACGCCTCCCTGGCCATGTTCGGCAGGGCCAGGGCCCTGGGGGTGCGCACGGCCTACGACCTGCCATCGCCTGAACACGATGCCGTCGAAGCCCTGCTGGCGCCCGAGTACGACCGCTTCCCCTCGCTGGTGACGCCCTACCGCCGCCACACGGGGGCCCTGCAGGCCGAACGCACCGAACGGCGACGGCAGGAATGGGAGCTGGCCGATCTGGTGGTGGCCAACTCCCGCTTCACCGCCGACACCTGGACGGCGGCCGGCTGGAGTCCCCGCCGGGTGGCGGTGGTGCCCTATGGCGCGCCGCCACCCCTGGAGGCGCCTGTGCCGGTGCCCCTCGACGGTCCCCTGCGGCTGCTGTGGGCGGGCACCTTCTCGATCCGCAAGGGGGCCCACCTGCTGCTTGAGGCGGTGGAGGGGCTGGGATATGGCCCGCAGCGGCTGCAGATCGACGTCTATGGAGCCCAGGGGTTGCCCGCCGAGGTGGTGGCGGCGGCGCCGGCGGCGGTGCGCTTCCACGGCAGCATTCCCCGGCCCGAGCTGCTGCGGCGCATGCAGGCGGCCCATGCTCTGATCTTTCCCACCCTCTGCGATGGGTTCGGGCTGGTGGTCAACGAGGCGTTCTCGCAAGGCCTGCCGGTGGTCACCACCCGCCGGGCCGGCGCCGCTGATCTGGTGCGGGAGGGGGAGAACGGCTGGTTGATCGAAGCCGGCGATGCCGGCGCCATCGCTGCGGTGATCGAGCGGCTGGAGGGGGACCGGGAGGGACTGGCGGCCCTGCGGCCGGCGGCCCTGCGCACGGCCGCCGGCTGGCAATGGCACGACTACCGCCGCTGCATCCGTGAGGTGCTCGAACAGGCGGTGGCCACCCCCGGGCCAGGCCCGCTGCCGCTGCAGCCATGAGGCTGGCCTTTTTCACCAATGACTGCCTGCTGGTCGGCTCCGGTGGTGTGCAGGTGTGCACCCACGAGTTCCTGGAGTTGTTCCGGACCATCGACCCGGCCCTGGAGCTGGTCACCTACGCCACGGACCAGGGGCTGCCGGCACGGCTGCGGCGTCGGCTCCGCCCCTCCCCCCACCACCGCCTGATTGATCGGGCCCAGCTGCGGCGTTGCCTGAACCGGCTCCGGCAGGCCGGCACCACGGTGCTGCTGCTCAACAATTCGGATGCGCTGGCCCTGGCGCCCCTGCTGCGGCGGGCGCTGCCCGGCCTCCGGTTGGTGCACCTGTCCCATGGACCGGTGGTGACCGATGTGGTGAACGGCCGGCGGCTGCCCCTGCCGGGGGAGCGTCACCGGCGGTGGTTCGACGCCACCCCTGGCCGGGTGCTCGACGAGGACCTGCGCCTGCGGAGCCACATCGACGGCACCGTTTCGATCTCCGCCAGCGATGACGCCATGGAGACCTGGCTGGGCAGTCCGGCCCACCTCTGGATCCCGCGGCCGATTGCGGCCCGTCCTGCCCGGTTGCAACCCGTGCCTGGACGGATCGGCTGCGTCTCGACCCTCAACCATGCCCCCAACCACGATGGGCTGGTGCGCCTGGCCCGGGCCCTGGATGCCCTGCCCCTCGATGCCCGCGGCGGTGTGCAGCTGCGGCTGGTGGGGGGGCCCGAAACCCTGGGCCGACGGCTGGCCGACGGCCATGCCTCGATCACCTACCTCGGCCGTCTGTCCGATGCCGGGCTGGCGGAGGAGATGGTGACGTGGCGCGGAGTCGTCAATCCGATCTTCTGCCTGGCCCGGGGCTGCAGCATGAAGGTGAAGACGGCCCTGGAACAGGGGCTGCCGGTGCTCACCACCCCGATTGGCGCCCGCGGCTACGTCTGGGACCCCCAGGCCCTGCCCTTGGGCGACACCCCCGAGGCCCTCGCCGGGCTGGTGACGCAGGTCGCCCTGGATGACGAGGCCCACCGGGCGGCCCTGGCCGGAGCCGCCCGCATCGCCACCCTGTCGGAACCGCCGTCGGCCCTGGTCAGTCGGCTGGAGCAGTTCCTGCGGCAGGTGTCGTCCCCGCTCCGCTGATGCCGCTGGCCTGGAAGTAGATCTCGGCGTAGTCGTGGTCGGCACCGGCGACGATGGCGGCCATCTCGTCGGCGGTGAGCCAGCGATCGGAGGCGAAGTCGCCGGGGGGTTCGCTGAGGCAGTGGTTGAACAGACCCGGCTGCAGGTGCGCCAGCAGAGCGATGCAGTCGAGGGTCTGCTGGCGGAACTGCAGCAGGTTGCACTCGAAGCTGAGGGCTCGGATGGGCTGGTGCAGCCCCTGCAGGGCCTGCAGTTCATAGCCTTCGACGTCGATCTTGATGTACGACGGCAGGCCGTGGCTGGCGATCAGCTGGTCGAGGGTGACGATCGCGACGGCGGTTTCGGTGGTGGTTTCGGTGGCGGCGTCGGTCTGGGCGTCGGACCACTCGCGCGAGAAGGTGTTGAGCGGGCTGGCGGGACCCAGGCGGTAGAAGGTGGCCTCGCCGGCTTCGGCGCCCACCCCGCCATGGACGACCACGACGTCGTTGCGGTGACCGAAGCGCGCCTGCAGCTGGGCGATGGCGCTGGGATCGGGTTCGACGCAGATCACCCGTTGGGCACAGCGGCAGAACTGGGCAGCCTTCTGGCCGCAGTTGGCCCCGATGTCGAACACGGTGCCACCGCCGTTGGCGGCGATCAGCCGCGCATAGAAGCTCCGCTCGCGCTGCTTCTGCTGCAGATGCTGCGGATGGCGCAGCCGCAGATACAGCCGGTAAAGGGCGGAGTCGTTCAGCCGGTATGGGTTGATCAGCCGGTTCAGCGCGCGCCTGAACCGGGATGGTCGGGGCTGGACCACAGCCAGATGCCGGATGGCGCGTCAGGCTACCCCGCAGGCCCCGGACTGCCGTTGATGCGCCTGCTGCTGGTCTCCCCCCAGTTTCCGCCCACCAATGCCGCCGACGCCCAGCGCCTGCGGATGCTGCTGCCCCACCTGGGGGCCGCCGGCTGTCGGGCCGAGGTGCTGGCCGTGGACCCCGGCAACCTGGCGGCAGCGCTGGATCCGTGGCAGGCCGAGGGGCTGCCGGCCGAGGTGCCGGTCCATCGGGTGCGGGGGCTGCCCCTGGCCTGGTCGCGGCTGCCGGGGCTGGGGGGCGTGCCGGCCCGCACCCTGGGGGCCCTCGACCGGGCCGGGTCCCGGCTGCTGCGGGGTGGCGGTTTCGATGGTGTCTACTTCTCCACCACCGCCTTTGGCCTGTTCCGCCTCGGTCCCCGCTGGCGTCGGCGCCATGGGGTGCCGTTCGTGCTCGATTACCAGGACCCCTGGGTCAACGATTTCTACCGCGAGCATCCCGCCATCCGTCCCCCGGGAGGTCGCCTCAAGCAGGCCGTCAGCGACCGGCTCAACCGCTTTCACGAACCGCGGGTGCTGCGCCATGCCAGTGGCATCACGGCGGTCAGCGCCGACTACGGCCGTCAGATCCGCTGCCGCTATCCCTGGCTGCAGGGACTGCCGGAGCTGGTGCTGCCGTTTCCCGGCGAACCCGATGACTTCGACCGCCTGCCGGATCCGCCCCCCTGGCCCCTGCCCTTCGATCCCCACGACGGCCTGCTGCACTGGGTCTCGATCGGCCGTGGCGGCGCCGACCTCGCCACGGCTTTGGAGGGGTTGTTCGGCGCCATCGCCGCCCATGCCGACCCGACCCTGCGCCAGCGCCTGCGCCTGCACTTTCTGGGGACGTCCTACGCCGCGGCCGGCCGCGGCATCCAAACGGTGCGCCCCCTGGCCGAACGCCATGGGCTGGGGGACTGCGTGCACGAGCAGACCGACCGGTTGCCCCTGTCCCAGGCCCTCAGCTGCCTCAGGGCCGCCGATGCCCTGCTGGTCATCGGCTCCAGCGATGCGGGCTACACGGCGTCGAAGATCTACCCTTACCTGCTCGCCCGGCGCCCCCTGCTCGCCGTCATGCATCGCCGCAGCTCCGTGGTCGACCTGCTTCAGCGCTGTGGTGGTGGCCTGGTGGTCACGTTCGACGGCGATGATCCCCCCGGCCATCTGGCGGCCGCCATCGCCGGGTGCTGGCTGCGTGACGGGGCCCACAGCCGGCCCGTGCCGCTGCGGCACGAGGCCTTCAGCCCCTGCACCGCCCGGGCCCAGGCCGCCGAACTGACGGCCTTTTTGCGGCGCTGCCTGCGGCCATGACCCGCTCCCCCCTGCCGCCGCAGGCCGCCGTCGCCCCTGCGGAAGGGCGTCGCGATGAGGTCTCCATCGAGCAGGTGGCGGGGGGGTTCCAGCGGCTGGCCCTGCGCCTGCTGCCCTGGCTGCAGGGGCTGCTCGCCGCCATTGCCGGCCTGCTGCTGTTCGTGGCCGGCCTGCCCAGCCTGCTGCTGTTCGCGGCCATCGCCGGTCCGCTGGTGGTGCTGCTGCAGTTGTGGTTGCGCCAGGCGGGACCGGTGCTGCCGATCCTGCCGGCGTATCTGCTGATCCAGGCGATCGTCAATCTTGTGCCACTGGCCGGTTCCAGCATCCCGGCCGCCTGGGTGGAGAGGGCTGACCTGCTGTCGGCCGTGACGGTCTCCCTGGCCCTGTGGTTCGTGGCCATCGGCGCCGGCTGGCTGTTCACGGCCCCCACCCTGGGCATGGTGGCCGACCGCACGCCGCTCCCCCTGGCGCGCAGCCAGACCTGGCTGGCCCATCAACTGCTGCTGGTGGCCCTGCTGTGCCGGCTGGCTCCGGCCGCGCCAGAGTTCTGGACGCTGCTGGGCAGCAATGCCAACACCGTCTTCTCCCTGCTCAAGGTGGTGGGCAGTTTCAGCATCACCGCCGGGGGCTTTCTGGGGGCCTACCGCTGGGCGATCGGGGCCCTGCCCCGCCCCTGGCTCTGGTGGCTCACCGTGGGCGCGATCCTGTTCCAGAGCTTCGCGACGCTGCTGCTCTCCAGTGCCCAGGGTCTGGTGCTGACGGTGCTGCTGGGACTGTGGCTGGGCCGGCCCCGGCGCGCCCTGCCGGTGACGCTGGTGGCGCTGGTGCTGGTGGGGGTGCTGCAGCAGGGCAAGGCGGTCGTGCGCGAGCGGTACTGGGACAACGGCACCGGCGGCAAGGCCCTGGCGGCCGTCAATCCGACGCAGCTGGTGGCCGAATGGATCGACGCCAGCCTCAATGCCGCTCCGGCGGCCGGCTCCGGCATCCAGAAGAAAGGTCTGGCTGACCGGGTCAGCAACCTCTACAACCTCTTTTATGTGGTCGACAAGCTGGAGGCCGGCACGCCGCCGATGGACGGCGGCAGCCTGGCGGTGATTCCCCAGGTGCTGGTGCCGCGGGTGTTCAACCCCGACAAGGTGCGCGGCCAGGAGGGGCAGGTGCTGCTCAACCTGCATTTCGGCCGGCAGCAGAACCGCGCGCAGACCGAGGTCACCTACATCGCCTGGGGCTTTTTGCCCGAAGCCGTCGGTAACTTCGGCAGCTTCTTCGGGCCCCTGCTCTATGGCGTGGTGGTGGGCATGCTGCTGCGGATCAGCGAGAACGTCGGTCGTCTGCAACCCCTGCTCTCGGTCGCCGGCCTGCTGTCGCTGGCGGTGACCGTGGTCTGGCTCACGTCCTACGAAATGGTGGCGTCCACCTTCGTGGGGTCCATCGCCCAGATCATCACGTTCCTGGTGCTGCTGACGCTCGTGCTGGGGTCCGGCGGTTCAGCGACCGCCCCACGCCGTTGATGCCGCCGATCCGTCTGGCGGTGGTGGTGAGCCACCCGATCCAGTACTACGTGCCCTGGTTTGCAGCCCTCGCCCGCCGCCGCGACCTTGAGCTGCGCGTGTTCTACCTCTGGACGGGCATGGCCGGCACGGCGCAGGATCCGGGGTTCGGCCAGACCATCCGCTGGGATCTGCCGCTGCTGCAGGGGTACGACCACACCTTCGTGCCGAACCGCTCCCGCCGCCCGGGCAGTGATCATTTCGGTGGTCTGCACTGCCCTGATCTGCCCCGGCAGCTGCGCGCTTGGTGTGCCGATGCGGTGCTGCTGTACGGCTATGCCTGGCGCGCCCATCTGCAGCTGCTGCTCGACCCCCGCCTGGCCTCCCTGCCGGTGCTGCTGCGGGGGGATTCCCACGATCTGGTGCCCCGCACCGGCCGGCGGGCGGCCCTGGCCCAGGTGCTGCGCCGGATCCTGTTCCGCCGCTTGGCGGGGGCCCTGGCCGTCGGCGAGGCCAACCGCCGCCATCTGCTGGCCTGTGGTCTGCCGCCGGAACGCATCGTGCTGGCCCCCCATGCGGTGGACAACGACCGCTTTCTGGCCGCCACCGCCGCCGCCAGGGCCGAAGCCGCCGCCTGGCGCGGGCGGCTGGGCATCGACCCGACCGCCCCGGTGGTCCTCTTCACCGGCAAGTTCATCGCCAAGAAGCGCCCCCTCGATCTGCTCGAGGCCTTTCTGGCCCTTGCCCACCCCTCCGCCGCGCTGGTGTTGGTGGGGGCGGGCCCCCTCGAGCCGCAGCTGCGCCAGCGGCTGGCGCAGGCGCCGGGGGCGCGGGTGCATTTCACCGGGTTCGTCAACCAGTCGGCCATGCCGGCGGCCTACGCCCTTGGGAACGTGATCGTGCTGCCGTCCGAGGGACCCGGCGAGACCTGGGGGTTGTGCATCAACGAGGCGATGAACCTGGGGTTGCCGGCCATCGTCAGCAGCCATGTGGGTTGCGGTCCCGATCTGGTGCTCCCCGGCCGCACGGGCTGGGTCGTTCCCGCCGGCGATCGGCGGGCCCTGGGCGACACCTTGGCCGAGGCCCTGGCCGATCCCCGGCGGCTGCAGCGCTATGGCGAGGCGGCACGACAGCGGGTTGCCCACTACGGTTACGACGCCACCACGGCTGGCCTGCTGCAGGCGCTGGCCCTGATCCGCCGGTCGGCATGACCCACCGCCCCCGCATCCTGCTGTTGCTGCCCGAGGCCTGGGGCCACGACGGCGGGGTGCAGGCCTACGGCCGTGGCCTGCTGCAGAGCCTGCGCCAGGCCCGGCCGGAGGCCGTGATCGAGGTGATCTCTGTGCTGGACCGCCAGGACCAGTGCCCGTCGGCACTGCTGCCGGACCCGACCCTGCAGCTGCAGGGGCTGGGGGGAGGTCCCCGCTGGCGCTGGGAGCCGCGGCTGTTGCGGGCGGCCCACACGGCGGCCGCCCGGCGGCCGGGACTGGTGCTGGCGGCCCATGTGCACCTGGCCCCGGCGGCGTTGCTGGCGGCCCGCAGGGCCGGCGTCGAGGCCTGGCTCACGGCCCACGGCAAAGAGGTCTGGGGGTTGCCGCGGGGGCTGCGCCGCTGGAGCCTGCGGCGGGTCGATCGTCTGTTGCCCGTGAGCCGCTACACCGCCAGCCAGCTGCAGCCGCTGCTGCGGGGGCGGCGGCGGCCGCCGGCCTGCAGCGTGCTGCCCAACGCCTTTGACCCCGGCCGCTTCCATCCCGGCCCCCGGCCTGGGGCCCTGCTGCGGCGCTATGGCCTCGGGCCGCAGACACCCTTGCTGTTCAGCCTCACGCGGCTGAGCATGGCCGACCGTCCCAAGCGGATCGAGCGGCTGATCGAGGCCATGCCCGAGCTGCGGCGGCTGCATCCCGACCTGCGGCTGCTGATCGGTGGTGACGGGGACGACCGGCCGCGGCTGCAGGAGCTGGTGCAACGGCTGGGGCTGACCGGGGCTGTGCTGCTGCCGGGCCGCCTGGCCGACGACGAACTGGCCGATCATTTCCGCCTGGCCACGGTGTTTGCGCTGCCCAGCAGCAAGGAGGGTTTCGGCATCGTCTTCCTCGAAGCCCTTGGCTGCGGCTGCCCGGTGTTGGGGGGCAACCGTGACGGCACCGCCGATCCGCTGCAGGATGGCCGCCTCGGCGCGCTGGTCGATCCCGATGCCCCCCTGGTGCCGCCCCTCGACCGGCTGCTGCGGCGCCAGGGGCCATCCCTCTGGTTCGAGCCGCAGGCCCTGGCTGCCGCCACCGCCGCCGCCTTCGGCGAAGCGGCCCGCAGCCGTGCCCTGGCGGCCCTGCTGGATGCCCACGCCCCCCGTCTCGACTCCTCCCACCCCCGTCCCGACCACCACTGACCGTGCCCTTCCCTCGTCTGCCATCGCCCGTGAGGGCCGTCACCCAGCGGGGACTGGCCTACATCTGGCGCCATCCGCTGGCCAGCCGCAACCGCCCGGCCGCCACCCTGCGCTACCTGCGCTGGCAACTGGCCAGCCGTCTGCGGCCCGATCCGATCGTGATGCCCTGGGTGCAGGGGGCACGGCTGGTGGTGCGTCGTGGTCTGGCGGGCGCCACCGGCAACCTGTACTGCGGCCTGCACGAATGGCCCGACATGCCGCTGGTGCTGCATCTGCTGCGGCCGGGCGATCTGTTCCTTGACCTCGGCAGCAATGTGGGCAGTTACACCGTCCTGGCCGGTGCGGTGGCGGGGGCTGATGTGATCGCGGTCGAGCCGGTGCCGGTGACCCTGGCCGTGCTGCGCGACAACATCGCCCTGAATGGCCTCCCCGGCCGGGTGGAGGTGCTGCCGGTGGCCCTGGGCGCCGACCATGGCGAGGTGCTTTTCAGCCTCGACCGGGATGCCACGAACCAGGTGGTGACCCCGGCCTATGGCGGCACCAGTGCGGCTGTGCCGTTGCTGCCCCTTGACGCCGTCCATGGGGCCGAACGGGCCTGCTGCGCCAAGATCGATGTGGAAGGCCAGGAGCCGGCGCTGCTGGCGGGGGGCCAGCGGGTGCTGGCTTCGCCGGCCCTGCAGGTGGTGCTGCTGGAGGGGCGCCAGCCCGAGGTGATGGAGGCGATGCATCGGCATGGCTTCGTGCCCTGCACGTACCACCCGTGGGAGCGCCGGCTGGAGGAGGGGGTGCTCACCCGTGGAGGCAACCAGATCTGGGTGCGGGATCTGGCCTGGGCCCGCCAACGGCTGGCGGCGGCGCCGGCCTTGCAGGTGCTGGACCAGCAACTCTGATGAGGGTTCTGCACCTGATTCCGTCGGTGAGTCCCCTGCGGGGCGGCCCCAGCCAGGCCGTGGTGGCCATGGTGCGGGCCGAGCGCGCCCTGGGCTGCGATGCCCGCATCGTCACCACCAACGACCACGGCGCGGGGCTGCTGCACGAGCTTCCCCTGGGGCAATGGGGTGAATGGCAGGGGCTGCCGGTGCGGGCCTTCGGCCGGTGGTCGCCTCCGCTGCGGCCCCTGCGGGAGTTCCAGGTGGCGCCGGCCCTGGCCCCCTGGCTGTGGCACGAGCTGCCCCACTGGGATCTGCTGCACGTGCATGCCCTGTTCTCGTGGTCGACCAGCACCGGCATGGCCCTGGCTCGGCGGCGGCGGGTGCCCTACGTGCTGCGCACCATCGGCCAGCTCAACACCTGGAGTCTGCGCCAGAGCCCCCGGCGCAAGCGGCTGCTGCTGAGGCTGGTGGACCGCCGCAACCTGGAGGGGGCGGCAGCGCTGCATTTCACCAGTGAGGCCGAGCAGCAGGAGGCCGCTGCCCTGGGGCTGGCCACGCCCACCTTCGTGCTGCCCCTGGGGGTGGATCTGCCGCCCGCCGCCGCACTGCCGGCCCGGCGTTCCCCGGGGCCGACCCGCTTCGTGTTCCTGTCGCGGCTGCATCCCAAGAAGCAGTTGCCGCTGCTGTTCGAGGCCCTGGCGCAGGTGCAGCGGCGGCAGCCCGCCGCCGCCTGGACCCTGGCGGTGGCGGGCGATGGCGATCCGGCCTACCTCCTGGAGCTGCAGCAGCAGGCGGATGCCCTGGGGCTGGGGGAGCGGGTCCGCTGGCTGGGGTTCGTGGCCGGGACCGCCAAGCTGCAGCTGCTGGCGGGGGCCGACTGGTTCGTGCTGCCGTCGGCATCGGAGAACTTCGGCATCGCCGCCCTCGAGGCCCTGGCCGCCGGCACACCGGTGCTGCTGTCGCCCGAGGTGGCCCTGGCGGCGGCGGTGGCCCGGGCCGATGCGGGTCGCCTCTGCCCCGGGCAGCTGGAGCCCCTCACCGAGGCCCTGCTGTCCTGCCTCACCCCCCCGGATCCGCAACAGCGGGCCGCCGCCCGGCGGCTGGCGCAGGAGTGCTTCGGCTGGGAGCCCATCGCCCGCGCCCTGCTGGCCCGATACAGGACCTACGCTCCCCCGCACCCGGAGGCCCAGCCCGCGTGAGACGCCAGGACGACTCTTCATCCCCAGGCACCGTTCCAGCCGGCACCCATCAGGGTCTGCAGCAGATCACGCCGGTGCTGCTCACCTACAACGAGATCGACAACATCGGTCGCACCCTCGCGGGACTGGCCTGGGCGCAACGGATTGTGGTGGTCGACAGCGGCAGCACCGACGGCACCGTCGACCTGCTGGCCGCTGACCCCCGCATCACCGTGGTGGTGCGCCCCTTCGACAGCTTCGGCCCCCAGTGGAACAGCGGGCTCGAGCGTGTCGAGACCCCCTGGGTGCTGAGCCTTGATGCCGATTACGGCGTGACGCGGTCGCTGGCGGCGGCGCTGGCCGCCGCGGTCGAGCGCGCCGCGGCCCACGGCCATGTCGGCTTCCGGATTCCCTTCCGCTATTGCGTGCATGGCCAACCCCTGCGCTGCGCCGTGCTGCCCGCCCGCATTGCCCTGTTCCGGCTCGACCGGGCCCGCTTCGAGGATGACGGCCACAAGGAACATCTGGTGCTTGACGGCCCCTGTGGTCAGATCGTCGAACCGCTGCTGCACGATGACCGCAAGCCGCTGAGCCGCTGGCTCTGGTCCCAGCAGCGGTATGCCAGCCAGGAGGTCGACAAGCTGCGGCAGACGCCAACGGCCCAGTTGTCGTTTGCCGACCGTCTGCGCCGTCGTCATGTCATCGCCCCGCTGGCGCTGCCCTTCATCTGCCTGGTGCTGCGGGGTGGGGTGCTGGATGGCTGGCGTGGCTGGTTCTATGCGTTCCAGCGGGCCTACGCCGAGCTGCTGCTGAGCCTCATGCTCTGGGAGGAGCGGGCCACGGCCGGCCGCTGATGGCTGACGACGGCATCCAGCGGCTCGACCGCTACCGCCTCCCCACCGACTACAGCCCAGGAGCACCGCTGGCCTGTCAGTTGCTGTGGTTCTGCCTGGGGTCCCCACTGCTGGCGGCCCGCTGGCTGCCCGGCTCGGCCTGGAGGCGGTGGCTGCTGATCGGTTTCGGAGCCCGCCTCGGCAGGGGGTGTCGCCTCAAGCCAGGGCTGCGGGTCAAGTTTCCCTGGCGCCTGTGGGCCGGCGCCCACTGCTGGCTGGGGGAGGACGTGTGGATCGACAACCTGGCACCGGTGCGGCTGGGCGATCGGGTCTGTCTGTCCCAGGGGGCCTACCTCTGCACCGGCAACCACGATTTCCGTTCCCCCGGCTTTGACCTGCGCCCGGGAGCCATCGAGCTGGGCGATGACGTGTGGGTGGCGGCGGCTGCGGTGCTGGCCCCCGGCACCTGCCTGGGCCCCGGAGCCATCGCCGGCCTGGGGGCGGTGGTCAGTGGCCGCTGGCCGGCGGGGGTGATCCTGCGGGGCAATCCGGCCGGGGTGGTGGGCCAGCGCTGAAATCTGCCCAGTCCCATGAGCTTTTTCATGGGACTCGGATAAAAATCGTGCCCGTGGCAGGCGGCACGCTGTTGGGTTCTTCTTCACTGCAGACGTCCCGCCGTCCACGGCTTGATTTCAGGGCCCTCGCCGCTGGCCTTGCCTCGCGGCGCCGATGGCGTGACCAGCGGCGCTCCCATGCCCGGCTGACCGTTGTCAGCCAGTTCTTTCCCCCCGACTTCGCCGCCACCGGCCAGCTGCTCGACGACCTCACCAGCCGCATGGCGGCGCGGGGTCTGCAGGTGCAGGTGCTCACAGGCATGCCCGCCTACGCCTACTCCGACGAGCGGGCCGAAGCCCTCGAATTCGAAGCCAACCGCTGCATCCGCCGCAGCCGCGCCTCGCGGTTCTGGCCCCGTCGCATCCGCGGTCGGGCGGTCAATGGTCTGCTGTTCGTGCTCCGGGCCGGCCAGCGGCTGCTGCGCTCCATGCAGCGGGGCGACCTGATCCTCTACACCACCGAACCGCCCTACCTGCCCCTGCTGGGTTGGTTGCTCAAGACCGTGTTCCGCACCCCCTATGTGGTGCTGCTCTACGACCTCTATCCGGATGTGTTGGTCGAGCTGAAGATCCTTCGCGAGCGCCATCCGCTGATCCGCCTCTGGCGCCGCCTCAACCGGGCGATGCTCAGCCAGGCCGACGAGGTGATCGTGCTCAGCGAGCCCATGGCCGAGCGGGTGCTGGCGCAGGTGCCCGATCTGGGCCCGCGGCTGAGCATCATCCCCAGCTGGGCCGATCCAGACGCCATTCGCCCCCTGCCGCGCAGCGAGAACTGGTTCGTCGAGCGTCACGGGCTGGCCGACAGTTTCAACGTGATCTATTCCGGCAATCAGGGACGTTGCCACGATCTGGTCACCATGGTCGGCGCCGCCCTGCTGCTGCGCCATGACGCATCCATCCGCTTCGTGCTCATCGGCCATGGCCCCCAGCACTCGATGCTCTCGCGGCTGGTGCGCGACCTGGCGCTGCCCAATGTGCTGTTTCTGCCTTACCAGGAACGGGAGGCGTTGCCCTACTCCCTGGCGGCCGCCGACCTGGCGGTGGTGAGCCTGTCGCGGGGAGCCGATGGTCTGGTAGCCCCCTGCAAGGTGTATGGCCATCTGGCGGCCGGCACCCCCGTGGCCGCCATCACCCCCGCCGGCTCCCATCTTCAGCAGCTGGTCGAAGGTCAGGGCTGCGGCCGCTGGTTCGCCAACGGCGATTCCCACGGCCTGGCTTCGTGGATCGCCGATCTGCGCGACCAGCCGCTCCAGGCCCGCAGCCTCGGCCAGGCCGCCCGCCGGCTGCTGCTCGAACAGGCCCATCCCGAACGCATCTGCGACGCTTATCTGCAGCGGTTGGCCCATCACCTCCCCGAGGCCCGCCGCCCGGCCCTCCGGTCTGCCACCACGGCTCCCGCGTGAACGACCTGCTGCATCGCCTCCGTCTGCGCCATCTGTGGCTGCTGCTGGCCCTGGCCGTGGCCAGCCAGCACCTGGTGGTGTTCCACCGCACCCAGAACCTGCCCGCCGTGCTGATGCTGGCGCTGCTGGTCTGGGGGGCCGCCTGGATCTGCCTCGAGGACCACTGGGATGCTCTTGAGCCCAGCCCCTCCGGGCCCTCGTTGCTGCTGGGGTCGCTTCTGCTGGCCTGGATCCTCTGGCGCACGGCCCTGGTCGCCAGTTACGACAGCCTGCTCTACCTCACCCCGCCGCTGGCGATGGTCGGCCTGGCCCTGCTGCTGAGCCCCCTGCGACGACTGGGGCAGTTCAGGGAATCGCTCGTGATCGCGTTGTTGATGCCGGTGTGGCTGCTGGTGGTGAAGCTCTTTCCGGAGGAGCCGCTGAGCCTGCTCACCGCCCGCGCCTCGGCCTTCATGTTGCAGCTGCTGGGCCTGGCGCCCGATGTGAATGGCCGCTTGATCGGCTTCGCCGGAGGTGGTTCGGTGCGGGTCGAAGGGGTCTGCAACGGCCTCGAAGTGATCTATCAGGCCGTGGCCGTTGCCGTGATTTTTCTGATCTGCTTTCCGCTGAGCCGTGCCCGTGACAGGGTGGCCGTGCTCTTGATCGCTCCGCTGATGGGGGCCGTTTCGAATGTGTTCCGCATCGCCTTGCTGGGATTGATCGTGTCCATCGGCGGCAGCCTCAAGGAGAGCAGCTTCGAGTTCTGGCACAAGGGATCCGGTTCCCTGATCTTCTCTGGCCTCTCGGTGCTGGCCATCGGGCTGATCTACAGCCGGTTCGTCAACCGTCAGCTGCAGGCGTCCCCATGACGGTCGCTCCACCCGTCACGATGGCCGTCACCGGGGCCCTGGTAGCAGCCGGCCTGGTTGCCGTCGGGATGGCTTCCTTCGGTCCCCAGCTGCCGGCGCCGGCGCCGCTGCCGTCCTTGCCTGCCCGCCTCGGCGACACCCGGCTGGGGCCGCCGAGCCCGCGTCCCCTGCCGACGATGGCCGATCGGCTGGTGCGCGCAGAACAGCGGCGGCTGCAGAACGCTGCCGGTGATTTCAACCTGGTGCTGGTGCAGGCCGTGGTGCGGTCGCCCGAACAGCGCTCGGTGCCGGCCCTCACCAAGGACACCCCCCTCCAGCTCAGCGGCGGCCGGCCCCGGCGGTTGGGGGCAGACCATGTGCTGATCGGTCGCCTCGACGATCACCTGGCCCTGCAGACCTGCGTCACCCCCCATGGGGCTGCCGCCAGCCGTCAGCAGCTCTCCCGGCTGGCTCCGGATGGTCGCCTGCCGTCCCTGACGGCCCTGGTCGGCCTGGCCCCGCAACCCGTGCCGGGTTGCCTGCTGGTCTCCCTGCAGGCTGAAGCACCGCACAAGGGCGCTGCCATCAGCGATGATCCTGCGGGTCCTCTGATCCAGACCTGGACTCTTCTGAGTCCGGTTCTCATGCAAGCGCCAGCCTCCTCTTCCCGATGACTGCCACGCCTCCTGCCGGTCCTTCCCTCCGTCCCTCACGCGGGGGATCGTCGGGGATGTCCCTGCTGGTGATTGCCGGCGGCATGCTGATCGCCTCCAGCCTCCTGGCCATCGGCCTGGCGCTCTATGGGGAGCGTTCGGTGCAGCCCGAAGCGCTGCTGCAGAAGCTGTTCACCTTCGTGTCGCAGTTTCCGACCCTGCTGCTGGGCTTTTCGCTGCTCTTCTTCGGACGAGAACGCCTGGCCGACCGTTCAGGATGGAACTGGAGCCTTCTGCGCCTGGGGCCCCTGGTGCTGTTGCTGCTGTATCTGGCGGCCATTCCCACGGCGGGGGTGCTGCTGCAGGGGCTGAAGGACCGTCTCGACACCCGCCTGCAGAATGTGCTGCAGGCGGGTCGCACCCGGGGCAGTCAGATCGAAGGTGAGCTGGCGAAGCTCGATTCGAGCGCCGCGATGGTGGCGGCCCTGCGCACCTTCCCGGAAATCTCCAACATCGACCTGCCGGCCGCGGCCACCCCGGACCAGGTGCGCGCCGAGGTGAGCACCGCGATCCGCAAGGGAATCGAAGCGCAGAAGACCCAGGGTCGTCAGGAAATCAACGGGGTGATCAAGGCCCAGGGCGTCCTGGTGCGCGGGATCATGCTCAACGCCGTCCTGGCCTCTGTCGGCTTTCTGCTGGTGAGTGCCCGCCTGCTGCCCTGGGTGGAGACCGTGACCCACCTGCTCACGGGGGCCGTGACCGGTGTGGTGACCCTGGGACGATCGCTGATGCGCAACAGTCAGCGCGACATGCAGCGGGCCATGAACAAGCCGGCAGCCCCGTCGAACCGCCCCCCGCGGCCGGCGCGTCGCGGCCCCGGGATGGGGGAACGCCTGGCCAAGGACATCGGCGGTCTGGAATCTGGCCTGGGCAAACTGCTGGGCGGCGGCCGTCCCAAAGGTGGGCGCCGCCGCTGACGTGCCACGGGGGTTGGACTCCAAAGACTTGTCTGACCCTGCAGACA
>CAZWFG010000004.1:0-29878 GCA_964632245.1 uncultured Synechococcus sp.
GGGCGAACTGCTTGCTGAGGACGGGGCACTTGACCTTGACGTTGGCGCCTGCCTTCTCGACCGAATACGACACCTCACGCGACTCTTCGTTGACCTCGTCGACGCGGCGGCCGATGAAGCGCTTGACCGAGTAGAAGGTGTTTTCAGGGTTCATGACCGCCTGACGCTTGGCGATCTGACCGACCAGCTGATCCTGGTTCTTGGTGTAGGCCACCACCGACGGCGTCGTGCGGAAGCCCTCGGCGTTGGCGATCACGGTGGGCTTGCCGCCCTCCATCACCGCAACGCAGCTGTTGGTGGTGCCGAGATCGATACCAACGACCTTTCCCATGCGAACTCCTTGTGGGACCCCTTGAACTTGTTGCATCCTCGGCAGCAGGGGCCCGTCCAAGCCAGGGGTGGTTCCCGAACCCCACCCCTCCAGCCGAGCCCAGCCGATGGACCCGATCCCCAGCAGCAACGCCGGCACCGCCCGACTCATCAGCGGCGACACGCGGCTGCTGGCGGTGCTGGGGGACCCGGTGCGCCACAGCCTCTCGCCGGTGATGCACAACGCGGCCCTGGAGGCCCTGGGCCTCGATGCCCGCTACCTGGCCCTGCCGGTGAGCGCCGACCGGCTGGCGGAGGCGGTGCGGGGCCTGGCGGCCCTGGGCTGCGCCGGTTTCAACGTCACCATCCCCCACAAGGAGCGGATCGCACCGCTGCTGACCCGGCTGGAGCCGGTGGCCAGCCAGCTGGGCGCCGTGAACACGGTGGTGCCTGACGGCGGCGGCGGCTGGATCGGCACCAACACGGATTGGGAGGGGTTTCTGGCACCGCTGCAGCAGCGTCCCCTGGCCGGTCGCCAGGCCCTGATGCTGGGCAGCGGCGGCAGCGGCCGGGCCGTGCTGCGGGCCGCGGCGGCCCTGGGCCTGGGGGAGGTGGTGGTGCGAGGGCGCGATCCGGGACGGCTGCAGACCCTGATCCAGGCGGCGACCCCCTGGGCCCCGCCCCTGCGGGCCCTCGCCTGGGACACCCCCCTTGATGCGGTGCTGCCCACCACCGCCCTGGTGGTGAACGTGACCCCCCTGGGCATGGGCCACCAGAGCGAGGCGATGCCGCTGGAGCCCGCAGAGCTGGCGCAGCTGCCCGCCGAGGCACTGGTGGCCGACCTCATCTACACCCCCCGGCCCACCCGCCTGCTGCGGGAGGCCGCCGCCCTGGGGCTGGCCACCCTCGACGGGCTGGAGATGCTCGTGCAGCAGGGGGCTGCCGCCCTGAGGCTGTGGACCGGCCGGCCGGATGTGCCGGTGGCGGTGATGCGCCAGGCGGTGGAGCGGGCCCTGAACGGGCCGGCCTAGCCTGCAGGCTGTCGAGCCCTCTGCGATGTCTCCGTGGCTGCGGCCCCTGGCCGCCCTCGCCTACCTGCTGCCCTGGGCCGATGCCGTGGGCTTCGGCAACGCCCTGTTCCGGGTGGTGCCCTCGCTGCAGTGGCTGGCCCTGCCCACCCTGCCGGTGGTGCTGATCGAGCGGGGCCTGCCCTTCGGCGGCTTCATCCTGTTTCTGGTGCTCTACCTGGCCGTCGCCCGCAATGCGCGGGTGCCCGAGCCGGTGCGGTTCCACGTGCTGCAGGCAATCCTGCTCGACATCCTGCTGATCGTGATCGGTCTGGCCTTTCAGGTGCTTCTGCGGCCCCTGGGGGATTCGGTGGTGGTGCGCACCCTGGCGAACACGGTCTTCCTGGCGGCCCTGCTGGCGGTGCTCTACGGCGCCATCGAAGCGCTGAGGGGCCGGGAGGGCGACCTGCCGGGGATCTCGCAGGCGGTGCGCATGCAGCTCTGAGGAGACGGGCCTGAAGGTAGGGTGGTGGATCGGCCACCGGCCGTCACGCCTCCGGACCGCAGGGTCCGGGTTCACCCCACAGGCCCATGAGCGCAGCCCCGAACTACGAAACGATGTACATCCTCCGGCCGGACATCGCCGAGGAGGAAGTTGAGAGCCATGCCAACAAATACCGCGACATGGTCATCGAAGCCGGCGGCCAGGTGATCGACAGCCAGCTGCGGGGCAAGCGCCGCCTGGCGTACACCATCGGCAAGCACCGTGAGGGCATCTATGTGCAGCTGAACTACAGCGGCGACGGCCAGCAGGTGGCCCCCCTCGAGCGGGCCATGCGTCTGAGCGAAGACGTGATCCGCTACCTCACCGTCAAGTACGACGGCCAGCACACCTCCCTGGGCCGCAGCACCACCCCCGTGGCCAGCACCGAAACCAGCACCAGCCGCACCGAACGGGAACCGCGGGAGCAACGGGAACCGGTGGCCGCTTCGGCCCCCACCGGCGACGACGACTGAGCAGCACCCTTGCTGGGGCGGGATCCGACCGATAGGGTCCCGCCAGAACGGAGCAAGGGTCATGCAGGCGGAGTGGATGGAGGAGCAGGAGCCCCTACCCCACTGGCTGGAGGAGGTGGAAGCCCAGGCCGTCAACAGCCGTCTGGAGGCCGAACACGCCCAGTGCCTGGAGCGGTTGGCCGAGCTGGAACGGCTGCTGCAGGAGTTGCCAGGCCTGTTCGAGCGCAAGTTCCGCCAGCGGCTCGAACCGCTGCTGGAGCGCGAACATCTGCTGCGCGAAGAGAACGAATGGCTGCGGGCCCGGCTCCTGGGACCGACCCTGCCGCCGCCCCTGCGCCTGTTGCGCGGCGGCCGTGGCCAGTCCCCCCAGGGGGAGGTCAGCCCCCTTGGCGACGGACCGCGGCCGATAGCCGCGTGGGAAGCCCCCAGACGTAGATGAAGCCCTCTGCGGCGCGGTGATCAAAACGATCCTCTGCGCCGTAGGTGGCCATGTCGGGCACATAAAGGCTGTCCCTGGCGCTGCTGCGCCCCACCGCCGTGGCGTTGCCCTTGTGCAGCTTCATCCGCACACTGCCGTTGACGGTCTGCTGGCTGCGGTCCATGAATCCGTCGATGGCGTCCTTGAGGGCCCCGAACCAGAGGCCCTGATACACCAGATCGGCCCATTGCATCTCGAGCTGGCGCTTGGTGCGCAGCACGTCGGCGGGCACCGTGAGGCTCTCCAGCTCCTGGTGGGCGCGGATGAGCAGCAACAACCCAGGAGTTTCGTAGATCTCCCGGCTCTTGATGCCCACCACCCGGTCCTCGATCATGTCGAGACGGCCGAAACCGTGGCGGCCCGCCAAGGCGTTGGCCCGACGCACCAGGCTGACGGGATCGAGGGGTTCGCCATCGAGGCTCACCGGATTGCCCCGCTCGAAGCCGATGGTCACGATCTCGGGCTGATCCGGCGCCTGGTCCACCGCCACGGTGAGGGCATAGACCTCCTCAGGCGGCTCCACGTCGGGATCTTCGAGGGGACCGGCCTCGATCGACCGCCCCAGCAGATTGAGGTCGATCGAATAGGGCGACCCCTTGCTCACCGGAGAGGGAATGCCGTGGCGTTCGCCGTAGGCAATGGTCTCCTCGCGGCTCATGCCCCATTCGCGGGCGGGGGTGAGCACCTTCAGATCAGGGGCCAGGGCGCCGATGGCGACATCGAACCGCACCTGGTCGTTGCCCTTGCCGGTGCAACCATGGGCGACCCCATCGGCCCCCACCTCCCGGGCGATCGCCACCAGCCGTTCGGCGATCAGCGGCCGGGCCAAGGCCGTGGAGAGGGGATAACGCCCCTGGTACAGGGCATTGGCCCGGATGGCGGGGAAGGCGAAACCCTCGATGAAGGGCTGCACCAGATCGCCCACCAGCGACTGGCTGGCGCCGGCGGCAAGGGCCTTGAGGCGAATGGGCTCGAGTTCGTCCCCCTGCCCCAGGTCGGCCGCAAAGGTGATCACCTCTTCCACGCCCCATTCGTTCCGCAGATACGGAATGCAGACGCTGGTGTCGACACCCCCTGAGTAGGCCAGCACCACCTTCTTCGCCCGAGCCATGCGCCTTGCAACGGATTCAGTCGAGACGATTGTCCGATGCCGCCGGTCGCCCGGTGGTGCGGACCAGACCGGTGGTGCGGACCAGAACCGCAGCGCCCGTGATCAGCACCGGCACCACAACGAACGACAGCACCACCGCCGGATGGCGCGACGGCATCAGGTCGTGACGGCCGGCCCAGCGCAGCAGCGCGGCGCCCAGCAGGGCACCACCCCAGGCGATCAGCAGCTGCACGGTTTTGGAGGGCATGGCCTAATGTGATGGATTGTGGCGCGACGGCAGGCGTTTCGACATGAGCAGCCTTGCGAAGACCCAGGACAGTTTCAATCCGTCCCTGACGCGCTACCACCGCAGCGAGCCGGCTCCGGTGCTGCCCCTGCGGGAAGAACCCGATCTGCTGAGCTGGCTGGAGGCCAGCGGCCGGCTTGTGGCGGATGAGGAGACCGCCAGCGCCGACCTGTCAACGGTGGAAGAGGAAGAGCTGTCGGCTCTGATGGGTGAGAAGGAAGATTACGCAGCCCAGGACGACACCCAGGAAGAAGCCTGGGAGGACTGAAACCGACGGCCCACGGTGCGTCACGACCTTGCTGATCTAGGGTCCCGGCGCATCGCCGCTGTCCCGTGGCTTCTTCCACCACCTCCGACGCCACCACGGCCTTTCCCGGCAACGGCCGTCTGTGGGCATCGGTGCTGCTGGCCGTGCTGCTGCTGCTGGCCGTGGTCTGTGACGGCAGCCTTGACCAGTGGCAACTCACCCCGCCGCTGCTGCTGGCGGCAGCCCTGAGCTGGCTGGCGGGGCAGCTGGGGATTCCCTTTCTGCGGCGCCTCAAGATGGGCCAGGTGATCCGCGCCGAGGGCCCGCGTTCCCACCACGCCAAATCGGGCACGCCGACCATGGGCGGCCTGCTGCTGGTGCCCTGCGGCGTGCTGGTGGGCTGTCTGGTGGCCCCGGGTGATCCGCGGCTGCTGCCGGTTGCCCTCGTGACCCTGGCCTACATGCTCATCGGTGGGGTGGATGACTGGCGCAGCCTCACGAAACGCCACAACACCGGCCTCACCCCCCGGGGCAAGCTGCTGCTGCAGGCCCTGGCCGCCGCCGGCTTTCTGGCCTGGTGCGCCTGGCACGGCAGCCTCGGCCCTGCGGTTGCCCTGCCCTTCGGCGTCAGCCTGCCCCTGGGCCTGCTGATCTGGCCCCTGGCCCTGTTCGTGTTCCTGGCCGAAAGCAATGCCACCAACCTCACCGATGGCCTCGATGGCCTGGCTTCGGGGGTGGGCGCCATCGTGTTCCTGGGGCTGGGGTTGCAACTGCAGCTTCGCGGCCACGGCGGCGACCCCGCCCTGGCTGGCTTCTGCGCCGCCCTGGCCGGCGCCTGGCTTGGCTTCCTGCTGCACAACCGCAACCCCGCCCGGGCCTTCATGGGGGACACCGGTTCCCTGGCCATGGGCGCCGCCCTCAGCGCCATCGGACTGCTCAGCAACAGCCTCTGGCCCCTGCTGCTGATGGGCGGCGTGCTGCTGGCCGAGTCGCTGTCGGTGATTCTGCAGGTGTGGGTGTTCAAGGCCACCAAGGGCGCCGACGGCCAGGGACGCCGGCTGTTCCGCATGGCGCCGCTGCACCACCACTTCGAGCTGGGGGGCTGGAGTGAGCTGCGGGTGGTGGTGAGCTTCTGGGCCGCCAGCCTGGCGCTGGTCGGTCTTGGCCTGCTGCTGCGCCCCTGACCGCCGGGGCCGGGGCCCGCGCCGACGCCACAATGGATCGACTGACCGTCGCAGGCGCTGCCATGCCCTACTTCACCTGGAGGGAACAGGGACTGACGGGTGACTGCGCCAGCCTGGCGGCCATGGCCTCACGGCTGGAGGAAGCCGCCCAGCTGATGCGTCGCCTGGCTGCAGCCGGCTTTGCCGTCGAACGGGTCGAGGGGGTGCAGCGCATCGTGCACAGCGATCCCGAGCTGTTCGGTTCCTATGGCTTCGTGAGCGAAGAGGCCCCGGAACGGCAGCTCGACCTGGTGCTCGACGAACTCAGCGGCGCAGATACCCCACCACCCAAATGATCACGAAGACCAGACCCGAGAGGGCGGCATAGGCCAGGGCACCGTTCTGCAGGCCGGCCATGTCGAGTCCGAAGGGCAGCGGCCCGGGGTCCCCGGCCGTGGCGTAGGCGAACACGATCGGACGGCGGCGGCCCCCACTCTGGCAGGGGCTCTACTCAGTGAGCCAGAAACGGGGGCCGTGGCCCGGCACCGCCCCCTGCCCCTGCTGGCCACTGGCATAGACCTTGCGCAGGCGCGACGGGGCCATCAACCGCGGCCGGGACCGCTCGAGATCGGCCGGGCGGCCGCCAGAGCCGCAGAGATCAGCGGCCACCCGCAGGTAGCGACCGGCATGGGCCTGCCAGCTGTACGACGCAGCGACGGCTTCGAGACCATGGCGCTGCCAGTCGTCCCAGGGGGCGGTGGGGGCCGCCGCCTGTTCGAGCACCTGCGCCAGCCGCCCCCGTTCGGCCACGGCCGCCAGCAAGCCGTTGCGGCAGCGGGCCAGGATGTCGCGGGGGCCGCCGTCGTCGGTGGCCACCACCGGCAGACCGCAGGCCGCCGCCTCGAGCAGGGTCAGGCCGAAGGGCTCGGTGAGGGCCGGGTTGACGAACAACCCCCGCCGCCGGGCGGCCCAGCGGTACACGGCCGGCACCTGGCTGCGCTGGTGCTGCTTCGGGTAGGCCACAAAGCCGTAGAGGTCCTGGCGGTCGATGGCTTCGAGCACCTGCTGCCATTCCTCCCGCTGCGACTTCTCGAGCTGGTGCAGGTCCTGGCGGCAACCCAGGATCAGCACCAGGTTGTGGCTGCGGCGCAGGGCTTCGCTGGCGCCATAGGCCTCGATCAGGGCCGGGATGTTCTTGCGACGGTCGGGCCGGCACAGGGCCAGCAGCGGCGGCCGCTCGGGCTCCCGCAGGAACGGCTGCAGCAGCGCCGACACACCGTCATCTTCGGCGGCATCCAGGCGGGAATGGAAGGCCGCGGTGTCGACCCCCGGCGGGATCACCTCCGGCAGGTCGGGATGGAAGTGGCGATAGCCGGCGTACTGCACCGACGCTTCCTGGCGGGTGCTGGTCACCACCAGGCTGGAGGCCGCCAGGGCGTCCTCCTCGGCGGCGATCCGCCGGTCCATGGCGTAGTGCTGGTTGAGCTGGTCCGGGTGCTGCCCCAGATCCAGCAGCCGCCGTCGCTTCTCACGGCCGAGGGAATGACCGGTGAACACCAGTGGAATCCCCAGCCGCCGCTGCAGCTGTGCCCCCACCCAGCCGGCGTCGGCGTAGTGGGCGTGGATCCAGTCGGGACGGCGCTGCTGACGGGTGATGTGCAGCACCAGCCGGTCGACGAGCTCCTCCAGGTGGGGCCAGAGCAGCTCCTTGCGCAGGTACCGGCGTGGGCCGAAGGACAGCCGCAGCAGGCTGGCGCGGGGATGCAGCGTCTCGCGTTGCACCGCGTAGTCAGGGCTGATGCGGCGATCCTCGACGCAGCGGGTGATCACCTCAAGCCGTTCCACCTGGGGCTGCTCGGCCAGGGCCCTGGCCAGCTCAAGCACATAGGTGGTCTGGCCACCGGTGTCGGCATCACGCCCCAGCTCCAGATCGTGGCCACGGATCAGGCCGTGCAGATGCAGATGGAGCAGATACAGACCCATGCGCAGATGGTCAGGCCGATGGGAGTTCCCACGGCATACCTCCGCTGGACCGCTGTGTCGCGGATCAGGACGATTTGCTTCCGTTTCCCGTGACGGGAACGACATGCAGCGGCAGTCCGGCCGGATCCGTCAGGGGGACCCCCGGCTCGATGGGCTGGCCCTGCAGCCAGCGCAGCAGCAGGGCCCGCAGCGGCCCCCCCGGTGTGTCCGCAGCGGCCGGCAGGTTGAAGTGGGTGCCCCCCTCCACCAGCACCAGCCGATGTCCCTGCCCGCCGTAGCCGGGGAAGGGATGGAGCGCCTCCGGCTGGGGCGGCACCACCAGGTCGCGGGTGCCGCTGATCAGCAGCACCGGCACCCTGAGCTGATCCAGGCCCCCGGCGAACACCAGCCCCTGCGGTGGGCTGACCGCCACCACCCGGGCGATGCGCGGATCCGCGAAAGAGTCGGGAATGGCCGCCGGCAGGAAGCTGCACTGCAGCACCCAGCTGATGTTGCGCTGGGGGGCGTCGGTGCGGGCACAGGCCTGCCAGAGGGGCGTGGCGATGCTGCGGGCACCGGCCAGCTGCAGGGCCGTGGTGCCGCCCCACGAATGCCCCATGAACACCACATCCCGGGTGGGGGTGGCCGCCGGCAGCCCCAGCTGGCCGGCGGCCAGGCCATCGAGCACCAGGGACACCTCCCGGGGACGCCGCAGGAATTCCTCCGGCGGGGGCGGCGGTGCATCACCGGCCAGCATCTCGGCCTGCTGGCTGAGGTCACTACCGCGGTGACGGGGCAGCAGCACCGTGGCGCCATGGGACGCCAGATGCCGGGCCCAGCCCAGGAAGCTCTCCGGCGCGTCCCAGAGGCCGTGGGAGATCACCACCGTGGGCAGCCGGGCGGCCCCCTCGGGACGCACCACCGTCACCTCCAGAGGTTCCGGCGCCGCCGGATCCGGCAGTTGCCGCTCCTCGATGACCAGCGGCAGCGGGCCCGGCGTCAGCTGGCTCGTCGGTGCCGGCGGCAGGGGCGGGCGGCCGCTGATCAGGGCATCGGCCTCGGCCTCCTGCCGTTGCAGACGCCGCAGGTAGGGCAGGGCCCGGTCCAGGCGGATGGTGACGTGCCGTCCCGGCAGAGCCTGCAGCAGGTTCAGCAGGGTCAGGGGCTGCCGGGCCGCCTGCACCCGCCCGAGGGCGATCTGCACCGGATCCGCCGCCAGCAGGGCGGGTTCGGCGGCATCCACATCGACCAGGCTGCGCAACAGCAGCACCGCCTGGCGCGTCATCGGATTGTCGGCATCCTGCTGCAGCGGCAGGGGCGTCTGCAGCAGTTCCTCGAACTGGGCGCTGAAGCGCCCCCTGAAGGCCCGGTTCAGCTGGGCCAGGTCACTGTCACCATCCCAGAGGGCCTGGGCCGAACGCAGTTCGGACACCCGGGCCGAGATCGACAGATCGACCACCGGCAGCCGCAGGGTCAGCTCTTCGATGGCACGGGCCGGGGCGGCCGTGACCATTCCCAGGGTGAGGGCCACGGCTGACAGCAGCTTCCACCGGCCGCGGCGAACGCTCCGGTTGCGACACCACCTCATCCCCACGCGTGTTCACCCAACCGACAGCGCCGGCATCATCGCCCGGCGGGCACAGGATCGCGACGACGGATCACCCCCAGCACCTGGGGGCCGCTGGCCCGGGCCCGACGCTCGCAGTCCAGGGCCCGCAGCACCAGCAAGCCCGCCTCCGTGATGGCCCCCCGGGCGACAGCCTCCCGGGCCTCGGCCTCCCAACGGGCGGCCTCACTCAGCAAGGTGTCCCGTGACAACTTGGGAGCCAGAGGAGGCTTCCCTGAACGTTCGGCGACGGCCGCCCTCACCTGCATCATTGATGACATGCCTGTCCCGCGTGACATTGATCAACCCTTGGCAGGAAGATTCTGAACCTGATCTGCATCAATCCTGCCAAACGGCGCGCCCATTCACAACCATGACAGACCTGAAATCGTCTGCGCAGCAGGTTCAGGTGCCCGGTTCTGCGCCGCTGTCACCGAATTCGGCGATGCGGTTGCGCAGATCCTGAATGCGAATGGCGTCACCCCGACTGACGGCGACGGCGAGGGCGAACTGCAGCTTTTCCATCTGATGGTCGCGTTCCTCATCGCTGCGCTGCTGGCAGGCCGGTGTGGCACTGATGGCGGCCACGCCGCTGAGCGACGGACGGGGAGGGTGTGTGGAGCTTCCCATGGTTCGCTTTCTTTTCATTTTGCCATCCTCGGCGCCCTTTTTCAGCCCATGGGCACCGTTTTCTGGTAGGCATTTGCACGCATTTTCCGCTGAGCCCCGCCCTGCCCCTGCCCTAGCGGGCCTGCACCACGGGCCAGTCGCCCTTGCGGGTGGTGAAATGCCGCGACAGATGGTCGCGCCGCAGCCGCCAGGGGGCCGCACCGGCCGCGACCGCCCACTGGAGGGTGCCAGCGCCGAAACGGCCGTTGACCCCATCCACCAGGGCCATGAGCCGTTCGCGCCGTTGCTGCTGCTCGGGCGTCATGGCCACGAACAGATGCTGCTGCAACCGCTCGCAGGGTCGCAGGTCCTGCAGCAGCACCCCCGCCTTCTGCAACGGACGGCCCGGTCGGAACAGGCGGTCGGCCAGGGGCAGGGCCGCCTGCAGCAGCACGGCCGTGTCCTGGCTGGCCAGGGGCAGCACCTGGCTGGCACTGGCGGCATAGAAGCCGGGCGCAAAGGGACTGGTGCGCACGAAGACCGTGAGGCAGCCGGCCCGCTGACCCTGGCGGCGCAGCTTCTCGGCCGCCCGCACCACATGGGTGGCCACGGCCTGGCGCAGGCTGGCGGGGTCAACCACGGGGCACCCGAAACTGCGGCTGACGCAGGTTTCCTGGCGGGGTGGCGGCTGCGAACAGAGGGGCAGACAGGAGCGGCCCTGCAACTCCTGCTGCAGCCGCAGCCCCACCACCCCCAGGCCGCGGCGCAGCAACCCGGGGGGCGCATCCCGCAGCTGCAGGGCCGTGGCGATTCCCCGCAGACGACACCAGCGCGCCAGCCGCCGCCCCACCCCCCAGACGTCCTCCACGGCCAGCCGCTGCAACCAGGGGTCCGGGGTGGGTTCGGTCAACAGGTTGAACACCCCGGCGCGCCCGGGCTCCTGTTTGGCGAAGCGGTTGGCCAGCTTGGCCAGCACCTTGGAGGGGGCCACCCCCACCGCGATCGGCAGGCCCAGGTGCTGCCGCACCGTGACCCGCAGCTCCGCCGCCCAGACCGACAGCTCCGCCGGCGGCAGATCGGGCAGATGGGCAAAGGCCTCATCAATGGAATACACCTCCAGCTGCGGCACCCGCGCCTCGAGCAGCGTCATCACCCGCTGACTCATGTCGCCATACAGGGCGTAATTGGAACTGCGCACCACCACACCGAGACGGTGCAGGCGATCGGCGACCTGGCCATAGGGCGTCCCCATGGCCAGGCCCAGCTGGCGGGCCTCGCGGCTGCGGGCCACGATGCAGCCATCGTTGTTGGAGAGCACCACCAGGGGCCGGCCGAGCAGCGACGGCTCAAAGACCTGCTCACAGGCGGCATAGAAGTTGTTGCAGTCGATCAGGGCCAGGGATGCGGCCATCGGCGGACCCTTGCAGGGGATGGGGCGGCGCGGTCAGAGGGGATGGATCACGTGGGTGGCCACCCCCCAGATCTGCAGTTCACCGCAGCGTTCGATCTCCAGCGGGGGATAGTCGGGATGGGCCGCCTGCAGCCGCAGGCGGCCGCGGTGGCGTTCAAGCCGCTTGAGGGTGAAAGCGCCGTCCAGCACCGCCACCACCACCCGACCGGGCCGCGGCTCGAGGCTGCGGTCGACCAGCAGCAGGTCGTCGTGGTGGATGCCAGCCGCCAGCATCGACTCGCCGTTGACCCGCAGCAGAAAGGTGCTGCTGGGATGGGCGATCAGCTGGGCATGCAGATCGAGCCCCGCCTCAAGGGCGTCATCGGCGGGACTGGGGAAGCCGGCCGCGACCTGCGGGACGGACGCCGACACCATGGGGAAATCAGTACAGGCGTACCAATCCTAGGTGGAATCGCCGCCATCGGCAGCCGGGGTCTCGAGCAGGGCCCGGCAGTCAGCCAGCAGGGTTTCGACCGTGCGCAGGGAAGCCAGCTCCTCGGGCTGGGGCATGAGCAGATTCTGCACCTGCCGTTCCAGCAGCCCCAGGCGCTGCTCCAGGGCCACGAGGCGCTGGGAGAGCAGGGTGACGGTCTCGGCGAGACCCTCGGCAGTGCGGCTGATGCGGAAGGACGGCGACTCGGGAGCCATGGCGGATGGGCGGTCGATGTCGCGATGACAGCACGGACCACGGCCAGACTCAAGCCACCCCCCCTGGACAGCCGCAGGACGGTCGATACCTTGGGGCGTCATTGTCGGAAGGTCGTGATGGCTGCACGCCACGGGCTGCTGCTGGCTCCCCTGCTGCTGGCCCTGGGGGGCACCCTGGCGGGTCCGCTGCGGGCCCAGGTGAATGCCCAGGACGCGGGGGAGAAGGGCGCCGAGGTGTACTGCTTCATGCGTCAGGCCGGCAACCCCCACGTGGTGAGCTGGGATGCGGCCTATGCCCGCATCAAGCGCCAGAGCGGCAGCCTGTTCAAGACATCGCCGGAACATGCCGCCGTGCTGATCACCGAGACGGTGGTGACGCAGAAGGACAAGTTTCCGGGCTGCGGTCGGTACCTCGGATCCCTGTACCAGGGCAATGAGGTGAGCACTCCGGCGGCCGGCGATGCCGCCGCCCCGGGCGGCGCCGCGACGCCGATCCAGGGCCGTTACAGCTACTGACCTGGCCGGTGGTCCCCCGGCCCCCATGCTGGCTGGCCGCAGCGTTGCTAGGGCTGACGCTGCTGATCACGGCCTGCCGGCGCGAACCGCCGGCGGCCGACAGCTGCCTCACCACGGCCCAGGCCAGCGCCCTGCCCCAGGCCTTGGAGCACTGCAATGCCGTCGTGCGGGCCCATCCCCGCGATCCACGGCCGCTGAACGACCGCTTCCTGCTGCAGACCCTGCTGCAGAACACCACCGCTGCCTGCATCGACATCCGCCGGGCGGCGGCACTGCTGAAGCAGCAACCGGGCCCCGTCCAGGACGACCTGCGGGATGAGGTGCAGGTGCGGCTCGACAGCTGCCTAGGAGGTCGATGACGGAGGCCGATCAAGGAAGCCGAGTTACTGAAGCAGCCGCCGCAGCATCCGGACCACGGGTTCGCGCTGCAGGGTGCGACGTCGGCGGCCCAGCACGACCTCAATGCGGTCGGCCTTGCTGAGCACGAGGGCATCCACGAGATCGTCGGGGAAACCGAGCTGCAGCCAGTGGCTGGTGACCGGACGGCGGCTGCCGATGCGATGGCAACGGTCCTCGGCCTGGTCCACATCCCCCGGAGTCCAGGGCCGTTCGAGCAGCAGCACCTGCGAGGCCCGCTGCAGCCCGAGGCCAACCCCCGCCACGCCGTAGGTGCAGAGCAGCAGATCGCTGCCACCGGCCTGGAAGACGTCGAGGCACCGCTGCCGCTCCGGCTGGGTCACCGCCCCGCAGAGCAGCAGGCCGCCGCAGCGGCGTTGCAGCTGCCGCAGGGGGGCGACGAAGCTGCTGAACACCACCAGCGGTTCGCCCGCCGCCCGCAGGGCGGTGATGAGCGCGACGGCCGCCGGCAGCTTGTAGAGGCCCGCCAGGCGCCGCAGCACGGTGATCAGGGCCAGCGCCTCGGCATCGGCCAGCACCTCGCCGGCCGCCGCCCGGCGGCGGTAGGCCTGCACCTGCCGATCGCAGGCCCGATCGAACGACCGCTGCACCGCAGGCGCCAGCTCGACGGGATGGAAACAGCGCCCCTTGGGGGGGAGGTCAAGGCAATCAACCTTGCGGCGATGCAGCAGCTGGGGGCGCAGCAGGCGTTCCAGCTCGGCGAGGCGGCTGGCTCCCTGGCAATCCCAGACCTGGCGATGGCCGACGCTGCGCCAGTGGCCGTTGCAGAACAGCTGCTCGTAGGCCAGACGATCCCGGGCAAGGGGATGGCCGATGGCCATCAGCAGGGGCAGCAGCTGAATCGGCCGGCCGTTGCGCAGGGGGGTGCCGGTGAGCAGCCAGGCGACCCGGGTGCGGGGATGGCGGGCCAGGGCCAGCAGCCGACGGCTGCGCAGGGCTTCCAGGTTCTGGGCGCAATGGGCCTCATCCACCAGCAGCACGACACCGCCGGGGGGCAGATCCCGAGGCAGACGGGCCCAGCTCAGCAGCTGGGGCTGCAGACCGAGGGCCAGGGCTTCGCGGCGCCAGTGGGAATGCACCGCGACGGGGGCCACCACCAGCAGCCGGGTGACACCGCAGCGCAGCAGGGCCCGGGCCGCCGCCAGGGCGGTGAGGGTCTTGCCGAGGCCCATCTCGTCGGCCAGCAGGGCGCCCCGGCGGGCCAGCAGCCACCGGGCACCGGCCCGCTGGTGGGCCAGCAGCCGCCGGCCATCGGCCAGGGGCTCCCCGAGGTCGGCGGCGGCCACCAGATCCCGGTGGGAGGGCAACGGCGGCAGGGGATGGGCGGCATCGGCCAGCCGCTGCAGCAGGGCCGGATCGGTGTGGAAACGCGCACCAAACTGGTCGACCAGACGCTTCGACGCTTCGAAAGGAAAGAGCCAACCCCCCTGACGGGGATGCCAGCGACCCCGGGGGCGAATGGCGCGCACCTGGGCCGCGGTGACGGCATCGAAGGGGCAGCGCAGCAGCACATCGCCGCTGTCGGTGAGGCTGAGGCCGGAGGCCATGGCAACCCCAGACCAGAGGGAAGTTTAAGAAATCCACGACCAGGCACAAGGCCCCCGCAGAACGAATCCCGGCGGAAGACACCGGGGAGCCGCAAAGGCCCGAGAGTGCAGCGTCCGACACATTGACAGCAGCGTCAGGGGCCGCACACTTGGCCCAAGTCCGGGGGGTTCGGATGCACGCGAGCGATGCGGTGTTCCTTGAGGAACTCTGTCCGAAGCTCCGAGTCCGACGCTGGCGGCAATCGCTTCACGACCACACGGCGCACACCTGCATCTACTGCGGGCGCCCGTCGGAATCCATCGATCACGTGCTGCCCCGCAGCCGCGGCGGCCTGAGTGTCACCGAGAACTGCGTTCCCTCCTGCCTCTCCTGCAACGGTCACAAGAGCGACACCGACGCGTTTCAGTGGTACCGGCGGCAGCGCTTCTACGATCCCCGCCGCGCCATGGCGATCAGGGCCTGGATGGATGGGGACATCCGGCTCGCCGTCAGGTTGCTGCAGTGGGCCACACCGACGGCCACCGGGGGCGGGGCCGGAGCGGAACGATCCCGGGGTGATCTGAACCTGCAGGCCGCCTGAGGCCGGTTTCACCACACCTGGCAGGCGGCGGCCCCCACGGCACGGACACAGAGGGCCTCCTGCCGCTGGGGCTGGTCTGGCACCAGCAGCCCCGACGAGATGAGCACGGTGGCGAGGATGGAGCTCACCACAGGACCCCTGGACAGGTGCAGCACGAGCGGACGGACAGCCATGGAACCAGCAACGACAGCAGTACATCTGTACTCAAAGAAGCGGCGGCTGTCAACCTGCCCCCGGAGCTGGCCTCGGGCCGGCTGCTGATCGTCGGGGGGGGTTACTGCGGCAGCCGGCTGGCCCGCCAGGTGCGGGCCGGCGGCGGCACGCTGCAGGTGACCCACCGCCAGCCCCGCAACGCCGACGACCTGGTGCTGGATGACAGCACGGGCCAGCGGCCCGACCCCGCCCGGCTTGCGGCCACCACCCACCTGCTGGTGACGGCGGCACCGGCCGCCGATGGCCTGGACCCGGTGCTGCGGCTGCTGGAGACGGAGCTGGGCCGATGGCCGCTGCGCTGGGTGGGGGTGCTGTCGAGCACCGGGGTCTATGGCGACAGCGGCGGGGCCTGGGTGGACGAGGACACCCCCCTGCCCGCGGCCATCGCCGGTCGCAGCGCCAGCCGCCGCCGCTGCGAAGAGCACTGGCGATCCCTCGGTGTCCCCCTGCAGATCCTGCGGCTGCCCGGCATCTACGGGCCGGGGCGCAACCCCCTGGCGGGCCTGCTCCGGGGGGATGCGCGGCTGGTGCACAAGCCGGGGCAGGTGTTCAGCCGGGTGCATGTCGACGACATCGTCGGCGCGATCCTGCACAACCTGGCCCTGCCCGCCGCCCACCGGCCGCCGCTGCTCAACGTGGCAGACCGGCGGCCGGCCCCGAGCAGCGAGGTGCTGGGTTTCGCCGCTCACCTGCTGGGGGTGCCGCTGCCATCGTTCCAGTGGTACGCCGAAGCAGAAGCTGGCATGGGCCCCATGGCCCGCAGCTTCTGGCAGGACAACCGGCGGGTGAGCAGCCGCCGGCTCACCGACGGCCTGGGGTATCGGCTGCGATATCCCACATTCCGGGAGGGGTTGCGGGGCTGCCTCAGGGACGAGGGGTTGCCTCAGGGAGGCGGGGCCGCAGGATCCTGAGCCGGCTGCCCGTCGGTCGGCTGACCACTGAGGGACCGCTGCAGGTCCTGGCCGATGCGATCCCAGCGGATCTCGAGCCAGCCCCGGCGCAGCCCCATCCCGAAGGACAGCAGCAGCAGGGCCAGCAGCAGCAGCCGGATCATCGGGAATGGCCGCCGCTGGGGGGATGTGGGGGGCAGCAGACAGGGCGCACCGGCATTAACCAGTCCTTAACCTCGGGTCCATTGACTCGCCGCAGATGTGCTGCTGGCATGGCGCGTTACGAATGCTTTTCGAGGTCAACGACCGCCGGGGACCGACTGCTTCCCATCGCCAGACAAGCACTGGAGGGGCAGGGTTTCAAGATCCTCTCGGAACTGGGTGATTCGATGCGGCTGGTGGATGGTCGGCCGGCCCGCCGCCTGCGCGACCGGGTGGTGGTGGTGCTCGACGAGCGGCGCCAGGCCGATGGCCACGAGCTGCAGTGCGTGGTCAGCAACGAGGCCATCCCCGGCAGTGGCGACGGCCGCTGCCGCGATTCGTTCAACAACCTGGTGGCGCTGTTCCGGGGCCTGCCCGGTGTCGAAGTGGAGTGGTCCGAGGCCGTAGCCTGACCATCCGGCGTCAGGTCTGCCGTGTCACGGCTTGTGATCGCCCTCGGAGATCCCGCAGGGATCGGCGCAGAGGTCTGTCTGCGGGCCCTGGCACGGGTGGTGAAGCAGCGGGGGGCCATCGACGTGGTGCTCGTGGGCTGCCGCCAGTGGCTCAGGCGCACGCACAGACACCTGCGCCCCCTCATCGAGGGTGAACTCGCCGATCCCGAAGACTTTGAGGTGCTCGACCTGCCCCTGCCCCGGGAGGTGGAGCCGGGGCGGCCCGGAGCGCTGACGGGGGATGCTTCGTTCCGCTGGCTCGATGCGGCCGTGGCCGCCGTGCAGGCGGGCCGTGGCCAGGCCCTGGTGACCGCGCCCATCGCCAAGGAGCACTGGCATGCGGCCGGCCATCGGCTGGCGGGACAGACCGATCGACTGGCGCAGCTCTGCGATGGCGCCGACGCCGCGATGCTGTTCACGGCGGTGTCACCCCACAGCGGCTGGCGCTTCAACACCCTGCTGGCCACCACCCATGTGCCGCTGGCGGGCGTGCCGACGGGGTTGAACCCTGATCTGGTGCAGCGCCGGCTGCAACAGCTGCAGGCCTTCTGTCACCGGTTCAATCCGCAGCCATGCCTGGCGGTCGCCGGGGTGAATCCCCATGCCGGCGAGGCCGGGGTGCTGGGGGAGGAGGAGCAGCGCTGGCTGTCACCGCTGCTGGAGGAGTGGCGACGGCAGCATCCCGACCGTCGGCTGCAGGGGCCACTACCGCCGGACACCTGCTGGCTGGGGGCGGCCCGGGCCTGGCAGAGCAGGGAAGCCGCCCTGGAGGGCGCCGATGGCTACCTGGCGATGTACCACGACCAGGGCCTGATCCCGGTGAAACTGCTGGCGTTCGACCAGGCCGTCAACACGACCCTCGGCCTGCCGTTCCTGCGCACATCGCCGGACCACGGCACCGCCTTTGACCTGGCGGGGCGGGGGCTGGCCAGGCCCGACAGCATGGAGGCCGCCATCCTCACGGCCCTTGACCTGGGCTGAGCCGCCTCAGGCGGGCCGCACGCGCATCAGCACCTGGTCGTACTCGACCGGAGTGCCGTTCTCGACAAGGATCTCAACCAGCTCACCCCCCTGGTCGGCCTCAATCTCGTTCATCAGTTTCATGGCTTCGAGGATGCAGATGGTCTGCCCAGGGGTGATGCGGCTGCCGATCTCGACGAAGGGAGGATCGCTGGGAGAGGGGGCCCGGTAGAAGGTGCCCACCATCGGCGCCCGGATCTCGATCAGGTCGCTGCGGCGGGCGGCTGCGGCCGGCGGTGGCACGGCGGCAGGGGCCTGCTCGGGGGACTGCGCCAGGGTGGGCATGGCCGCCACGGTCGGGGGCAGCACCGCCGGCATGGACACCACCGGTGGCAGATTGCGCCGCACCTCAAGGCGGAAATCGTCCACCTCGAGCTTCAGCTCCTGGATGTCACTGCCGGAGAGGAACTCGAGCAGGGAACGCAGTTCCTGGGGATCGATGGCCATGGATCAGGCCTCCCGGCCGAGGTAGGTGTCGTTGCGGGTGTCGATCTTGATCTTCTCGCCGATCGTGATGAACAGCGGCACCATCACCTGGGCGCCGGTCTCGACGATGGCCGGCTTGGTGCCACCGGTGGCCGTGTCGCCCTTGACACCAGGGTCGGTCTGGGTGACCTCAAGGATGACCGAGTTGGGCAGTTCCACCTCGATCGGCTTGTCGTTCCAGCTCACCACGTTGACCGCCATCCCTTCCTTGAGGTACTTGCGGCCTTCCCCGATCTGCTTGGCGGTGAGGCGGGTCTCCTCATAGGAGGCCATGTTCATGAAGATGTAGTCCTCACCTTCCTTGTAGGTGTGCTCGAGGGTGGCCTTCTCAAGCTGGGCGGAGGGCACCATCTCGCCGGCACGGAACGTCTTCTCCATCACGTTGCCGCTCTGGGCCGACTTGAGCTTGGTGCGCACGAAGGCCGAACCCTTGCCGGGCTTGACGTGCAGGAACTCCAGCACCCGCCAGACCTGGCCATCAAGCTCGATCGTGGTACCAGTGCGGAAGTCGTTGCTGGAGATCATTCCGGCGGAGACGCGTGGGGCGGATTGTACGGTGGTCGCCGCTACCGTCCCGGCGGCCCATGCCTGGCTCCCTGCTCACGCTCCTGCTGGTGCTGCTGCTGGGGCTGGGCCTCGGGACACCGGCCCAAGCCGCCCTGCCCCCCGGCAACGCCGTCACCGATCCGGCCGCCATCCTGCGGGATGCCCTGCCCCTGGAGGGCTCAGAGCTGCGGGACCTGCAGCACGGCCTGGAGGCCACCAGCGACGATCTGCGGGCCCGCCGCTGGAGCGCCCTGCGCAGCAACTGCGACCGCAGCCGCCAGCGGCTGGACAGCCGCCGCACGGCCCTGCTGGAGGCGGTGCCGGCGGAGCATCGGGACGAGGCCGCCGCCGATCTGACACGGGCCGGAGAGCACCTCGACGCCCTCTGCGCAGCGGCGGATCGCCAGGATCGCGACGCCATCCTCTCCAGCCGTCGCCAGGCCCTGGCGGCCATCGGGGCGGTGGAGGCCCTGGCGGTGCAGGATTTTCCCTTCACCATCCCCGCCGAATTCAACGATCTGCCACGGCTGCTGGGGCGCGCCACGGTCGAGATCCGCACCAGCAAGGGGCCGATGACGGCCGTGGTCGACGGCTACAACGCGCCGCTGACGGCCGGCGCCTTCATCGACCTGGTGCAGCGGGGCTTCTACGACGGCCTGCCGTTCAACCGGGCCGAGGATTTCTATGTCCTCCAGACCGGTGACCCCGAGGGGCCGGCCACGGGCGATGTGAATCCCCGCACGGGCCAGGAACGGCATGTGCCCCTCGAGATCCGCATCCCCGGCCGCCCGGAGCCCGTCTACAACACCACCTTCGAAGACCTGGGGCTGTTCAAGGCCACACCGGTGCTGCCCTTCGCCACCCTGGGCACGATGGGCTGGGCCCATTCCGACGAAGCCCTCGATGACGGGTCGTCGCAGTTCTTCTTCTTCCTCTACGAAGCCGAGCTGACACCGGCCGGCCTGAACCTGGTGGATGGCCGCTATGCCGCCTTCGGCTATGTGGTCGATGGCTTCGATGTGCTGCGCGACCTTGGGGTGAACGACAAGATCGAGAGCATCCGGGTGGTCGACGGGGGTGAGCGTCTGCAGGCCCACGGCTGACCCCGGCGGCGGCACCGTGGAGGGGCCCATGGAGGAGCGGCTGTCTGATCTGGGGGAGGCCGAACTGCTGCGGCGCCTGGCGGCCTGGGCACCGGCCGGACAGTTCGACGACGATGCGGCCCTGCTGGAGGAACGGAGCGGCCGGCTGCTGGTGATCAACACCGACGTGCTGGTGGAGGGCGTCCACTTCAGCGACGCCACCATGGATGCCAGCGACCTGGGCTGGCGGGCGGCGGCGGCCAACCTGTCGGATCTGGCGGCCATGGGGTGCCGCCAGGTGGTGGGCTTGACGGTGGGGCTGGTGGCCCCGGGCCCCACCCCCTGGTCGTGGGTGGCGGGGGTGTACGACGGGCTGGCCGAGGCTCTGCAGCGCTATGGCGGCACCCTGCTGGGGGGTGACTGCTGCCGCGGTGACCAGCGGTTGCTGGCGGTCACGGCCCTGGGGCATGTGGGCGAGGGGCCCATCCGCCGCAGCGACGGGCGGCCGGGGGATCGGCTGGTCAGCAGCGGCCCCCACGGCCTCAGCCGTCTTGGCCTGGCCCTGCTGCAACACGACCCCGAGGTGGGCACCGCCGGCCTGGAGGGGACAGCCCTGGCCGCCCGGGCCGTGGCCAGCCATCGTCGGCCCCAGCCCCGATTCGATGCCGTGGCGGCCCTGGAGGCGTCCCGGCCGGCGGCGGTGCCCTGGCGGGTGGGGGGCTGTGACAGCAGTGACGGTTTGCTGGCATCGGTGGCGGCCATTGCCGCCAGCAGCGGCTGCACGGCCCTGCTGGATCGGCAGCGGCTGCCCCAGGATCCAGACCTGGCCCCCCTGGGTTCGGCGGTGCGCTGGTGCCTGGAGGGCGGTGAAGATTTCGAACTGGTGCTGGCCCTGCCCGCCGCCTGGGCCAGTGCCCTCTGCCGGCGGCTGCCGGGCTGCTCACTGATCGGCGAGCTGGAGACAAAAAAACACCCCTCCGCAGCGGGAGAGGTGCTCTGGATGCAGGACAGAAGCCTGGTCAAGGCGTCAGGGGCAGCGTTCCATCACTTCGACTGACGCCTGCAGGGACCGGACGGACCAGGCCATCAGGCCCAGTTGCGGGCCACCACCTCGGCCAGGTCAACAACCCGCTGGCTGTAACCCCACTCGTTGTCGTACCAGGAGATCACCTTGACCATGTTGTCGCCCATGACCAGGGTGAGATCGGCGTCGACGATGGTGGATTCATCGGTGCCGGCGTGGTCGGTGGAGACGAGGGGCAGGTCGGAGTATTTGATGATGCCCTTCATGCCGTTCTCGGACGCAGCCTTGAGGATGCCGTTCACTTCATCCTTGGTGGTGGAGCGGCTCACTTCAAGCACCATGTCGACCACCGACACGTTGGGGGTGGGCACCCGCAGGGCGATGCCGTTGAGCTTGCCTTTGACCGGCGGATACACCAGGGCCACGGCCTTGGCGGCACCGGTGGAGGTGGGAACGATGTTGATGGCGGCGGCCCTGGCGCGGCGCAGGTCGCGATGGCTGGCATCCAGGATGCGCTGGTCACCCGTGTAGCTGTGGGTGGTGGTCATCGTGCCCTTGATGATGCCCAGGGACTGATCCAGCACCTTGATCAGCGGCGCCATGCAGTTGGTGGTGCAGCTGGCGTTGCTGATGATGTTGTATTCGTCGTGGCGGTATTGATCTTCGTTGACCCCCACCACGAAGGTGCCCACACCTTCACCCTTGCCGGGAGCCGTGATCAGCACCTTCTTGGCACCGGCCTCGATGTGCTTGCCAGCGCCGGCCTGGTCAACGAACACCCCGGTGGCCTCGATCACAAGATCGACATCCCACTGCTTCCAGGGCAGGTTGAGGGGATTGCGATCAGAGAAGCATTTGATCGCCTTGCCATTGACGATAATGGTGTCGTCGGTGGCGCTGACCTCGGCATCCCGGATCTTGCCGAGCATCGAGTCGTAGGTCAGCAGGTGGGCGTTGGTGCGGGGATCGGACGTGTCGTTGAGACCCACCACCTCGATGCCGGTGTTCGCACCACGGCTCAACCAGCAGCGCAGGAAGTTCCGTCCGATGCGGCCGAAGCCGTTGATGGCGACACGTAGGGTCATGGATTCGGTGGGGCTGCCCGCAGCAGGGTTTTCGGCGTCAGATCATACCGGCCAGCCGCTGCACCGAGACGCTTCAGCCTCCGGACAGGTGGCGGGAATGGCACTAAGTTGCCCCGGAATGCTTCCCCCCGCTGCGGATCACCTGCCTTGGCGTCTCCGTCTCCGACCCTGTCCCTGCCCAACCAGCGGCCGGTCCACTTCATCGGCGTCGGCGGCATCGGCATGTCGGCCCTGGCTGGCATCCTGGCTGACAGGGGCTTCGATGTGAGCGGATCCGACCCCAAGGACGGACCGATCAGCCAGGGGCTGCGGAGCCGCGGGGTGCGCATCTTCCGCGAGCAGGCGGCGGGCACCGTCGACGCCATCCGCAGTGGTGTGTCGCTGGCGCCGCTGGTGGTCGTGAGCACCGCCGTGCCTGAAACCAATCCCGAACTGCAGGCCGCCCGGCGGGCCGGCCTCGAGATCCGCCATCGCTCCGAACTGCTGGCCTGGCTGATCGAAGGTCAGCGCAGCATCGCCGTGGCCGGCAGCCACGGCAAGACCACCACCAGCACCCTGATCGCCACCCTGCTCGCCGCCGTCGACCGCGACCCCACGGCGGTCATCGGCGGTGTGGTGCCGGCCTTCGGCAGCAACGCCCGCAGCGGCCGGGGGGACCTGCTGGTGGCCGAAGCCGACGAATCGGATGGGTCGCTGGTGAAGTTTCACCCCAGCCTCGGCCTGATCACCAACCTCGAACTCGACCACACCGACCACTATCCCGACCTCGACAGCCTGGTGGCGACGATGCGGCGCTTCGCCGGCAACTGCCGCTCCGTGCTGGCCAACCGTGACTGCAGCGTGCTGCGGGAGTCGCTGCGCGCCCAGCACTGGTGGAGCATCGAGCCGCAGGAGGCCGGCACCGGGGACGGCCCCCCCGCCCAGTTCCGGGCGATCCCCGTGGCCATGGACGGGGCCGGCACCACGGCCGACTACATCGAAGAGGGGGTGCCCATGGGCCGCTTCCAGCTGCCGATGGCCGGTCGCCACAACCTCAGCAATGCCCTGGGTGCCATCGCCGCCTGCCGGCTGATGGGGATTCCGTTTGCCGACCTCAGCCAGGCCCTCGCCGACCTGGAACCGCCAGGCCGGCGGTTCGACTGCCGCGGGGAATGGCAGGGCCGCCTGGTGGTCGACGATTACGCCCACCATCCCAGTGAGGTGGAAGCCACCCTGGCCATGGCCCGGCTGATGGTCGAGAGCGGCCGCAGCAGCCTGCCCTGGGTGCCGCAGCGGGTGGTGGCCGTCTTCCAGCCCCACCGCTACAGCCGCACCGCCGACTTCATGGACCGCTTCGCCCAGTCCCTCACCGGGGCCGACAGCGTCCTGCTGGCCCCGCTCTACAGCGCCGGCGAGGCCCCGATCGCGGGGGTGAGCAGCGAGGCGCTGGCCACCCGGTTGCGCGAGCTGCACGGCAGCGTCGACGTGAGCGCGACGCTCGACGAGCTGGCCGAGGCGGTGGCCCGCACCAGCCGGGAGGGTGATCTGGTGCTGGTGATGGGCGCCGGTGACGTGAACCGCCTCTGGGATCTGCTGGCCCGCACCCCCGGCGGCTGATGGGCCTCGATCTGCTGCGGGATCTGCGCGCAGGGGTGGCCCTGAGCGACTACACCACCTGGCGGGTGGGGGGCAAGGCCGAATGCTTCGCCGAGCCCGATGACCAGCACCTGCTGCTGGAGCTGGTGGCCGAAGCCCGGCGGCGGGGGCTGCCCCTGCAGCTGATCGGTGCCGGATCGAATCTGCTGGTCAGCGATGCCGGTCTGCCGGGATTGGTGATCTGCACCCGCCGCCTGCAGGGGGCACGGCTGGAGCCTGGCGAAGGTCTGGTGGAGGCCGAGGCCGGCGAACCCATCCCGACCCTGGCCCGCCGGGCCGCCCGCGTCGGACTGGCCGGGCTGGAGTGGTCGGTGGGCATTCCCGGCACCGTGGGGGGCGCCGTGGTGATGAATGCCGGTGCCCAGGGGGGCTGCGTGGCGGACTGCCTGCGCGATGTGACCGTGGTCGACCCGGCCACGGGCCGCACGGCGGTGCTGAGCAGCAAAGACCTGGCCTTCGCCTACCGCCACAGCCGCCTGCAGCAGGAACCGCTGGTGGTGCTGTCGGCCCGTTTTCAGCTGCAGCCGGGCCAGGATCCTGAGGCGGTGTCGGCGCGCACGAGTGCCAATCTGCACAGCCGCACCAGCACCCAGCCCTACCAGCTGCCCAGCTGCGGCAGTGTGTTCCGCAACCCCGAACCCCAGAAGGCGGGTCGGCTGATCGAGGGGCTGGGTCTCAAGGGCCACCGCATCGGCGGGGCCGAGGTGTCGACGCTGCATGCCAATTTCATCGTCAACACGGGAACCGCCAGGGCCGACGACATGGCAGCCCTGATCGGCCACATTCAGGAGCGGGTCGAAGCGGCCCACGGGATCCGGCTGCATCCCGAGGTGATGCGGCTGGGGCGGTTCGGGACCGGGTCCTAGCCTGCTGGTTTCTGCCCCGTCACGATGGCCGGCTTCGGTCTTCCCAATTTCGGTCAGCTCACCGAGGCCTTCCGCAAGGCCCAGCAGATCCAGCAGGACGCCCAGAAGCTGCAGGAGGAGCTCGACGCCCTGGAGATCGAGGGCAGCAGCGTCGACGGCCGGGCCAGCGTGTGGCTGTCGGGCAACCAGCAGCCGCTGCGGGTGCGGCTGGCACCGGAACTGCTGGCCGATGGGGCCGCCGCCGCCGAAGCCGCCGCCCTCGAGGCCCTGCAGAACGCCTATGCCCTCTCGACCGCCACGATGAAGGAACGGATGGAAGAACTCACCGGCGGCCTGAACCTCCCCGGTCTGGGCCTGGGGGGCTGAGGACGGCAAGGCCGTCGCGGTACTGGCCGTAGCGATCCCAGCGGCGATCCAGGGCGCAGCCGGGTTCGTTGTCGTGGCGGCAGTCGCGGAACCGGCAGGTGGCGCCGGCCTGCAGCTGGCGGCGGATTTCGGGGAACAGCAGCGGCCAGTGGTGGGGGTCGCTGGGCAGTTCGGGGCGGTTGAAGCCCGGCGTGTCCGCCAGCAGGGCGGTGGCTCCGAGGTCGTGCAGCTCCACATGACGGGTGGTGTGACGACCCCGTTCGAGCCGACCGGACACCGCAGCGGTGCGCAGGGCCAGGCCGGGGATGAGGGCATTGAGCAGGCTGCTCTTGCCGACACCGCTGGGGCCGCAGAGCACCGACACCCCCTGGCCCAGCCGTTCGGCCACCGCGGCGATGGACAACGGATCGTGGTGGCTGAGCCCCAGGGCCCCGTACCCCCACCCCTGCAGCCGCTGCTGCCAGTGGGCCAGCCCCTCGGGGGGCACCAGATCACCCTTGGACAGCAGCACCAGCACCTCGAGGCCGGTGGCCTCGGCGGCGAGCAGAAAGCGGCTGAGGGCATCGGCCTCGGGGGCGGGACGGGCCAGGGCGACCATCACCACGACCCGGTCGGCATTGGCCAGGGGCGGCCGCTGCAGCAGGCTGTGGCGGGGTTCGATGGCGGCGATGGCCCCACGGGCCTGCCCCCAGTCGATCCCCTCAACCTGCACCCAGTCGCCGACGCACACCTGCTGGCCTCCATGGGCCAGGCGGGAGCGGCGGGTGCAGAGCAGCGTGGCGCCGGGATCAGCGTCGAGCCGGACCCGGCAGTAGTTGGCCTCCAGGGCCATCACCCGGCCCCGCTGCCGCTCAGGCACGGGTGATGGTGAGCTGCACGGCCCCGTCAGAGGTCACCAGGCGGTCGACCCCATGGCCATCGGCGGCGATGCCCTCGGCCACCTGCCGATCGGGTTCACCGGCATCGAGCCAGACCACCAGCCGCTCGCCGGCGGCCAGGCGTTCGAGGGCGAGGCGGGTGCGCACGAAATTGAGCGGGCAGGGGGTGCCCCGCAGATCCAGGGGCGGTACCGCCGGCTCGGTCACTGGAACAACCCGCCGAACAGGCCCTTGCCCTTGCCGTGCTGGCGGTTGTGCTCGGCCAGTTCCTCCAGCAGTCGCCGCTCGGTGGCATCGATCTTCTGGGGAAGCTGCACCCGCACAGTCACCTGGTGCTGGCCGCGGGCCACGGGGTTGCCGAGCCGCGGCACGCCCTTGTCCTTGAGGGTGAGCACCACGCCGGGCTGGGTGCCAGCGGGCAGGCTGATCTCTTCGGGCCCATCGACGGTGTCGATGCTGATGCGATCGCCAAGGATCGCCTGCAGATAGCTGACGGTGATCTCGGACTGGATGGTGACGCCATCACGGCGCAGCTTGGGATCGGGCTGCACGTACAGCACCACGTAGAGATCCCCGGCGGGGCCCCCGCGGGGGCCGGCATTGCCTTCACCGCTGATGCGCAGCCGGGTGCCGGAATCCACGCCGGCGGGAACGGTGATGCGCAGCTTCTTGCGCACCTGCTGCACGCCCTGGCCGCCGCAGTCGGTGCAGGGATCGCTGACCACCTGGCCCTGGCCTTCGCAGCTGGGACAGGGGGCCACCTGGGTGAAGGTGCCGAAGGGGGTGCGGGTGGCCCGGCGCACCTGGCCGGCGCCGCCGCAGGTGCTGCAGGCCACCGGGCCACTGCCGGCCTTGGCACCACTGCCCCGGCAGGTGCTGCAGGTCTCGAGGTGGCGCACCTGCACCTCCTTCTCGTCGCCGAAGACGGCTTCACGGAAGCTGATGTTGAGGTCGAAGCGCAGGTCATCGCCCTGGCGCGGCCCCCGGGGCTGGCGACCGCCGCCGGCGGCCCCACCGAAACCGCTGAAGAAGGTCTCGAACAGGTCGGCGAAACCGCCCATGTCGCCCATGTCGGGCCCGCCGGCGCCACCACCCGACACGCCGGCCTCACCGAACTGGTCGTAGCGGGCGCGGGTCTTGGGGTCGCCGAGCACCTCGTAGGCCCGGCCGATCTCCTTGAAGCGGTCCTCGGCCCCCGGATCCTTGTTCACATCCGGGTGGTACTGCCGCGCCAGACGCCGGTAGGCCCGCTTGAGGGTCTCGGCATCAGCATCACGGGCGACACCCAGCAGCTCGTAGTAGTCGGCCATCAGTCGGCCTCGGGATCAGAGCGGTCGGCGGCCGGACCGGGGCCCATCGACACCTTGACGAGGGCATGGCGGAGCACCCGGGTCTCGAGCTGGTAGCCCCGCTGCAGCTCCTCGATCACCACGTCTTCGGCGTACTCGTCGCTGGGTTCCCGCAGCACGGCCTCGTGCAGGTTGGGGTCAAAGGGTTCCCCCTGCACCCGCATCGGCCCCACCCCGAGGTCCTTGAGGGCCTCGACCAGCTGCTTGTAGAGCCCCTGGTAGCTGCGATGCAGGGCCTGGGCCTCCTCCCCCTGCGGATCCAGCTGCTGGCGGGCGCGTTCGAAGTTGTCGACCACCGGCAGGATCGCGCTGATGGCGCTGCAGGTGATCTGCAGGCGCTGATCGGCGGCATCGCGCTGCTGCCGCTTGCGGAAGTTGTCGAAATCGGCGGCCATGCGCATGTACTGGCCGCGCAGGGTCTCGTGCTCGCCGCGCAGGCGCTCGAGCTCGTCGTCACCCCCGCCGGCGGCGGCGGCGGAGTCCTGACCCTCGGATCCCTCGGAACCGTCGGCGGCCTCGGGGGCCTCGGCAGACAGCTCGGGCGGCTCCCCGGCGGACCCGATCTCGTCGGGGACGGACTCGGGGGACGTGGACGCGCCGGTCATGCGGGACAGCTGTGAATCACAACATGTTGCAGGGGCGGCAGCACCTGGATCAAGGGAGGAAATCCCGCCATGGGAGACCTGGACCGTCGGGAGGGCGGATGATGCGGATGACCACACCCCGGGGACCGCTGCTGGAACGCTTCGAGCTGGATGACAGCTTCGAGACCTTCGCGCCGCCGCCATCGGCCGACGGGCCGGACCTGGAGGAGAGCGCCGAGGACCGCACGGCCGCACCGGTGGTGCAGCTGGCCGACCGGATCCTGGTGCGGGCCCTGGCCAGCGGCGCCAGCGACATCCACATCGAACCGCAGGAGCAGGGACTGAATGTGCGGCTGCGGCTGGACGGGGTGCTGCGCAATGCCTTCGAACCCCTGCCCAGCCGCGTGATCCCGGCACTCACCAGCCGCTTCAAGATCCTGGCCGACCTCGACATCGCCGAGCGGCGGCTGCCCCAGGACGGCCGCATCCGGCGGCGCTGGAAGGGGCGGACGGTCGACTTCCGCGTCTCTGTGCTGCCGAGCCGGTTCGGCGAGAAGGTGGTGCTGCGGCTGCTGGATTCGAGCGCCACGCAGCTGGGGCTGGACCAGCTGGTGACCGATCCGCTGGCGTTGGCCGAAATCCGCGACATGGGCCGCAAGCCCTACGGCATCCTGCTGGTGACGGGGCCGACGGGCTCGGGCAAGTCGACGACGCTGTACTCGCTGCTGGCCGAACGCAACGATCCAAGCCTGAACATCTCGACCGTCGAGGACCCGATCGAATACACCCTGCCCGGCATCACCCAGACGCAGGTGAACCGCGACAAGGGCCTCGATTTTGCCCAGACCCTGCGGGCCTTCATGCGGCAGGACCCGGATGTGCTGCTGGTGGGGGAGACCCGCGACCTGGAGACCGCCAAGACGGCCCTGGAGGCCGCCCTGACGGGTCACCTGGTGTTCACGACGCTCCACTGCAACGACGCCCCCAGCGCCGTGGCACGGCTGGCCGAGATGGGGGTCGAGACGTTCATGCTCAGCGCCGCCCTGATCGGGGTGCTGTCGCAGCGGCTGCTGCGGCGCCTGTGCCCGGTGTGCCGGGTGCCCCACACGCCCACGGCGGCCGACCTGGCGCGGCTGGGGCTGAGCGCCAGCGACCCGTCGTCGCTGACGTTCCAGCGGGCACCGACGGGCGAGAGCGGCTGCAGCCATTGCGGCGGGGTGGGCTACCGGGGTCGCATCGGCGTCTACGAGGTGATGCGCATCAACGAGGAGATGAGCGAGGCGATCGGCCGGGGGCTGGGCACCGACCAGCTGCGGCGGCTGGCCCTCGAGAACGGCATGCGCACGCTGCTGGGTTACGGCCTGGGGCTGGCGCGGGAGGGCATCACCAGCCTGGAGGAGGTGGAACGGGTGCTGCTCACCGATTCGGGGCTGGAGCAAGAGATCAGGGCGCGGCAGCTCACCACCAGCACCTGCCGGGGTTGCGGTGCGGGCCTGCGGGACGACTGGATCGATTGCCCCTACTGCCTGACGCCGCGGGGCACACTGCAGGCGTAGGGGGCAGGCGTCGGGAGCACGGAGCGATGGCGATGGCGATCGAAGAACTGATGGAGGCGCTGGTGCAGCGCGGCGGCAGCGATCTGCACCTGTCGGCCGGGCTGCCGCCCTTCGGACGCTTCAGCGGCCAGCTGCAGGCCATGGAGGTGGAGCCGATGAGCGAGGAGGTCTGCAACCGGCTGATCTTCTCGCTGCTGAACAACAACCAGCGCAAGCAGCTCGAGCAAACCTGGGAGCTGGACTGCTCCTACGGCCTGCGGGGGGTCGCGCGCTTCCGGGTGAACGTCTACCGCGAGAAGGGCTCGTACGCCGCCTGCCTGCGGGCCCTGGGCAACACGATTCCAAGCCTGGACCAGCTGCGGCTGCCCCAGGTGGTGCGCGACATCAGCGAACGACCCCGCGGGCTGGTGCTGGTGACCGGACCGACGGGATCGGGCAAGACCACCACCCTGGCGGCGCTGCTGGAGCACATCAACCAGACCCGCGCCGAACACATCCTGACGGTGGAAGATCCGATCGAGTTTGTGTATCACCCGGCCCGCAGCGTCATCCACCAGCGCGAACTGGGGGAAGACACACGCAGCTTCGCCAATGCCCTGCGGGCGGCCCTGCGGGAAGACCCGGACGTGATCCTGGTCGGGGAGATGCGCGACCTGGAGACGATCCAGCTGGCGATCACGGCGGCGGAAAC
>CAZWFG010000005.1:0-9248 GCA_964632245.1 uncultured Synechococcus sp.
GCAGGGCTGTGCGACGAAGAACCTTCGCTGCGTCCAGGGTTCTTCGCCACCGTCGAGCAGAGCGGCGCCTGGGTCGGCGGAGGTCCGGCCGAAGCCTGGACCACCCCGCGCCTCGGCGTTCGCCAGCCCGGGGACGCCTTCGACTGGTCCCTGCAGCTGGGACCCCGGTTCGTGGGGGCCGAACGCACCGACTGGTCCGCGAAACTCGAGCTGGCCTGGCGCCCCGCCCAGCCCTTGGAGCTGTACGGCGAATGGGAGCCGGCCATCAGCACCGCCCGTGGCGATCAGGGGCTCTACCAGGAGGCCAAGGCCGGGGTGGTGGTCCGCCTCGGGTCAGGGCCCGTGAATTTCGACGATGTGCAGGACTTCGCCAGCGTCGCCCGGGGGCTGTACTTCAAGGTCGAACAGCAGGGAGCCTGGGGGGTGGGCGGCCGCCAGGAGGTGGTGAGCGCCAGCCCACGGCTGGGCTGGGCCGTTGAAAAGGCCCCCGTGAGCCTGGCGGTGGAGGCAGGTCCAGGCTTCCTGTTCCCGGGTGACGGCCGCCAGCGCACCGACCTTCTGGGCAAGGTCGACCTGGGGATCGGCCTCAATGACCACTGGGAGCTTTACCTGGAATACGAACCCAGCGTCGGCTTCGTCGCCGAGGAACGGGGCTGGCTGCACCGACTCAAGGGCGGCGTGGTGTTCAGCTTCTGAAGCCCGGCTCCTAGCGTCATCTGCAGCGCCCCCCGGCCCATCGCCCCCATGACCGCCAGCACCCCCCTGCCCGTCACGATCCTCACGGGCTTCCTCGGGGCCGGCAAGACCACCCTGCTGAACCACATCCTCTCCAACCAGGAGGGGGTGCGCACCGCGGTGCTGGTGAACGAGTTCGGCGAGATCGGCATCGACAATGATCTGATCATCACCAGTTCGGACGACACCGTCGAGCTGAGCAACGGCTGCATCTGCTGCACCATCAACGATGAGCTGCTGCAGGCCGTCTACCGGGTGCTGGAGCGGCCCGATCCCGTGGACTACCTGGTGGTGGAGACCACAGGGCTGGCGGATCCCCTGCCGGTGGCGATGACCTTCCTGGGCAGTGATCTGCGGGATGTGACCCGGCTTGATTCGATCATCACGGTGATCGACGCCGAGAACTTCGACGCTTCGGCCCTGGCCACCGAAGTCGGCCGGGCCCAGGTGCTCTACGGCGACATCCTGCTTTTGAACAAAAGTGACCTGGTGGCCGAGGAAGCCCTGCAGTCGGTGGAACGCCAGCTGGCGGCCATCAAGACCGCACCGCGGATCCTGCGGTCGGTGAAGGGCCAGGTGCCGCTGCCGCTGCTGCTCAGCGTCGGACTGTTCGAATCCGACCGTGTCGCCACCCCCGCCGTCCCCGAAGCCGACCACAGCGCCTGCGACCACGACCATGGGCACTGCACCCACGATGACCACCACCACGAGGGGCACCACCACCACGACGCTCACCACGGCCATGGGGAGCACGGTCATGAAGAGCACCATCACGGCGATGGCGCCATCGAAGGCTTCACCTCCCTCTCCTTCCGCAGCGACAAACCCTTCTCCCTGCGCAAGTTCCAGTCGTTTCTTGACCACCAGTTGCCGGCGGCGGTCTTCAGGGCCAAAGGCATTCTCTGGTTCAACGAGAGTGAGCGGCGGCACGTGTTTCACCTGGCCGGCAAGCGCTTCTCGATCGACGACAGCGACTGGGTGGGTCCCCGCAGCAACCAGTTGGTGCTGATCGGTCGCGACCTGGACCACGACCGCCTGCGGCGGGAGATCAGCGCCTGTCTCGCCCCGGATGCGGGGAAGGGCTTCGGCTGAACGGTCCGCCGGGCAGCCGCTGGCGATACTGGAAGCTGGTCGTGAGGAAAGTCCGGTGCAACTCCGGCGCTGTCCCGCAACTGTGAAGACCCCGAGGGGTCCAGTCAGAACACTCGCGGCCGCGTTCATCTCCCTTATCCGCCGGCGCGGACCGGCTGCCCCGATGCCCCATCCCTTCTCCCCCGCCCCCCGCCGACAGCTGCTGCTGCCGGTCCTTGCCGGACTCGGCTGTGCCGCCCTCTCCGCCCTGCCGGCCCAGGCCCATGGCGGTGCCGGCGCTGGCGTGACGGCTGGCCTGCTCCATCCGCTGCTGGGCCTGGATCACCTGCTGCTGTGGCTCGGCCTGGGGGCCCTGGGCTCGGTGGCCGGCCGCCGCTGGCTGTTCTGGGGCGGTGGCGGCGGTGCCGTGGGGGTCGTGCTGGGGTCGCTGGGGGTGACCCTGCCCCTGGCCGAGCCCCTGGCGGCTCTGGCGGTCGCCGTTCTTGGCCTGCTGCTGATGCTGCTGGTCAGCCGTGGCACCCCCCGGGCAGGAGCCGACCTTCCCCTCGCTGGCCTCGTGGCCGGCTGCTGTGCCATCCACGGCCTGTTGCATGGGGCCGAAGGCAGCGGCGGCGCCGGCTGGTGGCTGGGGCTGCTGGTCAGTTCCCTGGCCCTCATCGCCACTGGTCGTTTCGGCTTCCCCCTGCTCGCGGGTGGCTTGCAGCTCCGGCTGTCCTTTGGCCTGGCCACCACCGGCCTGGTGCTCACCGGGCTCGCCCTGAACTGAACGTCGGCTCCAACCCGGTCAGGATGGCTAGCATGCGACCAACCATGGAGCCGTGATGCTGGAGCTTTCCTTGCTGGGGCTGGTGTTCCTGGCTGCCGGCGTTCTGCTCTGGTGGAGCACGGATTCAGATGATGACGATTCGAGTGGTGGGTTGCTGCAACCCGCCCTCGTGCCGGTGCGGGTGCAACCGCGCCGCTGACCGGCCCCTCAGCGGCTGGCGCAGGCAGGACAGAGGCCCCGCACCGTCAACCGTGAACTGAGCAGGCGGAAGCCATGGTGTTCGGCCGCCCGGTTGCCGGCGTCGAGCACCTCGGGGCTCTCGAACTCTTCGGTGCGACCACAGGCCGCACACAGCAGGTGATGGTGATCGTCGTCGTCGGCCGTGGCCAGCTCAAACCGCCGGCTGCCCTCCGGCAGTTCCAGTTCCCGCAGCAGATCCAGCCCTGACAGCAGCCGCAGGGTGCGATACACCGTGGCCAGCGACACCCGGGCATCCCCCCGCAGCAGCTGCTGATGCACGTCTTCAGCGCTGAGGTGGTGCCCGGCCCCCACCCGTTCGAAGAGATCAAGGATCCGCTGGCGCTGGGGAGTGAGCCGCTGACCGCGGTGGTTGAGGTCGTGGCGCAGGTTGCCGGAGACAGCCAAAGATCCGACCTCACTGTTCTCAACACTACTTGTTATTGCGAGCCGCGGCCAGACGGTCGTCCAACAGCGCCGCCGCCGCCGCCAGGCCTTCGGCCAGGACGCTGATCAGGCGATAGCTCACCAGCACCGCCAGCAGTTCTGCCGTGGGCACCGCCCCCCGCAACCGGGCCAGCAGCACCAGCTCGAACACCCCCAGGCCCCCAGGAGCCCCCGGGACCACCAGGCCAGCAGTCCAGGCCAGGGCAAAGCTCCCCAGCCAGGGGCCCCAGCCCGGTGGCACCGCGGCGCTGAAGCTGAGCAGGCAACAGGCGAAACCGGCAAAGCGGAATCCCAGGAACGGCAGCTCCAGCAGCAGGGGTGTCCAGGGCCAGTCGGCCGGAGCCAGCAGCGCCCCTTCACTGGCTGGATCCTGCAGCAACCGGCGCTTGCCGGCGATCAGCCGCTGCAGCACGGGTTGCAGCCAACGGGGCCGCAGCAGCAGCAACGCCAGGGGGCTCACCAGGCCGAGCCCCCCCTGCAGGCCCCCGAAGGGCACCAACGCCAGGGCTGCCACGGCCATCAGCAGGGGATCGAGCACCACCGCCGCCAGGGCCTGGCGCCCGGGCCGCCCCCGGGCCTGCAGCCAGCGCAGGCGCCCCAGCAGATGCCAGACACCCCCAGGCAGGTACTTGAGGGGCGTCGTGCGCACGTAGAGGGGCAGCACGTCGGCCATGGGCTCCGCACAGCCCAACCAGCCCAGCACCCCCCACCAGGCCAGGGCATTGCTCCACTGGGCCACGCTGGTGAAACCCAGGCCCAGCATCAGCAGACCCCAGCCGCGCCGGTCGGGAGCCAGGGCCAGCACCTCGCGGCCATGGGTCACCAGGGCCAGGCCCAGCAGCACCACACAGGCCCCCCCCACCCAGGGCCGCAGCCCCCCCGGCAATCGCAGCCGGGGCCAGCGCATCCCTTCAGGCCAGCGCACCATCGTCCTCCTCCGGGGATGGGTCGAGACGGTCCCGCAGGTCCTGCCAGCCCAGGCCGTGCTCGCGGGCGAGGCGGGCCAGCTCGTCGGCCTCGACCTTGACCCGGGGGCCGGCGGGCCCCGGATGGCGCTTGGCCTGCACCGGGCCCCAGGGGCTCGGCAGCGCGAGATCCTGCCGCGGCAGCTCCCAGCGGTCCTGGATCTGCTCGCGCAGGCCCAGGGTGGTCGAATGGCGCCACCACACCTGCCGCAGCTGCCGGGCTTCGGCGGGCCGGGCCAGGCACGACAGCAGAACGCCGGGTCGGCCCTTCTTCATCTGCACCGGCTGCAGATACACATCCAGGGCACCGGCCAAACGCAGCTCGTCCTGGAGGAAGGCCAGGGCCTCGCCGTCCATGTCATCGATCTGGCACTGCTGCAGCAGCACCGGGGCCATCCGGGCCGGCCAGCCGGCGTCAGCGCCCTCGGGCAGCCACAGCCGCAGCAGGTTGGGGCGGTCGAGGGTGCGGTGCCCGAGGCCGATGCCGACGGCCCGGGGGGTGAGGGCCGGCAGCGGCCGGTAGGCCTGCACCCACACGCTCAGCAGCGCCAGGCCGGTGGGGGTGCACAACTCACCGGCCGGAAAACCGCCGCTGTCGGCGAAGGGGATGCCATGGCGCAGGGCCAGCTCAAGCACCGCCGGCGCCGGCAGCGGCAATCGGCCATGGGCGGTGTCGACGTGGCCGTGGCCGGCGGGGGGCGGCGACGCCAGCAGCCCGTCGATCCCGAGGTGCACCAGGCCAGCGCAGACCCCCACCACATCGACCAGGGCATCCACGGCGCCCAGCTCATGAAAGTGCACCGCCTCGGGGGGGCAGCCGTGCACCGCCGCTTCGGCCTCCGCCAGGGCCGTGAACGTGGCCAGCACCCGCTGCCGCAGGGGCTCGGGCCAGGGGGCCGCCTGCAGCAGGGGTTGCAGCTGTCGCCAGTGGCGCTGCGGCGGCAGGGCCTCGAGGGGGAGAACGTTCACCCTCAACCCCCGCAGGCCGCCGGATCGGGCGGCGTCCGCCGAGAAGCGGAAGGCCTCCCCCAGGCCCAGGGCCCGCAGGGGATCCAGCAGCACCGCCTCCGGTACGCCCAGGTCGAGCAGCGCCGCCAGCAGCATGTCGCCAGCCACCCCCGTCGGCAGGTCCAGATAGGCCCAGTCAGTGCCCATGGGCTTCTCCGGCCAGAAGGCGCTCCGCTTCGGCCTCCAGCGCTGGCCGACGGGCCGCCAGCCAGCTCTCGACCTCCCGGCGGGCCCGACGCTGCTCAAGACGGGCGCTGGCGAGCGGCTGGCCCGACAGTCCCCACAGCCGCCCCAGCCGGCGGCGATCGTCCTCGTCGCCCCTGCAGCTGCCATAAACCAGCCGTTCGGCCTCACCACCGGCCAGCAGCACCCGCGTCCAGCGGCGCAGATCCTCGAGCGGCAGCCGGGCCGAGGGCGGCAGGGGCAGCTCGGTGCTGCCGCAACCGTCGCGGCCCGCCTGCAGGCAGGCGAGGGTGCCCACCAGGGTGGGCCCGGGCTGCAGCCCCTCATGGCTGGCGACCAGCCGATGGCCGGCCTCATGCAGGGCGATGCGCCGCAGCCGGGCCCGTCCCCCCGGCAGTCGTTCAGCGAGCAGGTGGCCGCCGCGGCCGTTCCAGACGGCCGCATCGACGCTGAAGGCCGCCAAGCCGAGCACGGTGGTGAGCACCAGCCAGGCGGGAGACAGGCCCAGGGGTGGCCCTGCCACTGCCGTGATGCTGATCAGGCCGACCGCCCATGCGGCCCTCGAGCTGTCCACCCTCAGGCCGGCCCCGGGCTGCGCCGGACCTGCCGCCGGCCACCCCGCCGGTCACCGCTGCGGGGCAGGGGACCCACCACCTCCAGACTTTCGAGTTCAAGCTGTTGACCCCGACGCCGCGCCCCGAGGGACACGAACTGGCGCAGGTGATCCAGGGGCACCTCCCCCCTCAGGGGGATCTTGAAGGGCTGGGGCCGGCTGCCGTCAGCCCGGGGCTTCTGGCGCACCTTGATCACCAGATCGCCGGTCTCGGGTCGGGTGAAGACCAGCTCACCCCGCACCGAGAAGTAGCCATCGCCTTCGGGCAGCTCGTCCGCTGCGTCAACCGCGGCATCCCCTTCGCCCCGGGCCAGGGTGCTGGGCTCCCAGACCCCCATCAGCTGCAGCTGCAGCCGACCGGCCTCGCGGCTTCGGGGATAGACCACCCAGAGGTGGGGCAGGGCCAGGTCGACATGCCGCCGGAGCAGGCTCAGCACCCGGCCCAGCACCACCGCTTCGACCGGTTCACCATCGGTGGTGGTGAGCACCCCCCGGGCCAGGTTGTCGGGGTCGGCCGGGGTGTACGTGCCCTCCACAAGACCGATGGCCCGGTACTGCATGGGCTCGGTCACCGGTGGGATGGGGTGGGCGCGCATCGGGCCGGGATAGCAGGGGTGAATCTAGCCGTCCCTGACAGGCCTCCCCGGAGGGGGTTAACTGGGGGCCAGTGGTGGCTGCTGCGCCGTGCAAATCGGTCCCTTCGCCCTGCCGTCCCTGCGCGGTGATGGTCTTGGTCCGGGGGTCTGGGCCCTGCTGGGGGGTGGTGCGCTGCTGGTGAGTGGTGGCCTGGGCTGGTGGGCCGGCCGCAACAGCCTGCCCGTCGACGGCCCTTCGACGGCCATCGAACAGCTGCGCAGCCGCCGGGCCTCCCTGGAGGGGCAGCTGCGCAACGGCCGGGCCACACCGGTGGAACAACAGCAACTGCTGCGGCTGCGGCTTGCCCTCGGTGACCGTGACGGCGCCACCGATCTGCTCGAAACCCTCGCCGACCGCGAGCCCGACCGGCCTGGCCTGCGGCTGTTGCTGGCCGACCTGCGCACCCAGGCGAACGACCGCGCCGGGGCGGAACGCGAGCTGCGGCTGGTGCTGAACCGCCATCCCCACGACGTGACCGCCCTGAGGGATCTGACCCGGCTGCGGCTGGCGCGGGGGGACGGTGACCAGGCCGAGGTTGAACTGCGTCAGGCCCTCACAGCCCGCAAGGGTCAGGCTTCGTCGATGCCCCTGGCCTTGCTGCTGGCCGATCTGCTGCAGCGGCGGGGCAAGGGGGCCGAGGCCGAACAACTGCTGCGGGAACAGAACGGCAGCCGTCCCGACGATCCGCGGCCCCTGCTGGCCCTGGCCCTGCTCAAACAGCAGCAGGGGGCAGGGGAAGAAGCGCGGCGGCTTCTGGCCGAAGCACGGCAGGTGAGCCCCGGCCTGGCCCGACCCGTGCTGGACCGGGTGGCCACGGCCTGGTCCCTGGACGATCTGCGCCGGGCTCCGGCGGCCCCTGCTGCACCGGCCTCAGGGGGCGACCGGCCTGACGGGCGCTGAGCGCGTGCCGGCAGGCTGGTCCAACTGCTTCAACGCCCGGTCGATGGCGTCGACCGGACTGGTGGCGTTCTCCATGCTGTTGAGGTTGCGCAGGCGGTTCATCAGCTCAAGCGGATTGGCCACATCCAGCAGGCTGCGCTTGTCCTGCTGGCTGGGGGAGTAGTCGCTGAAGCTGCGTTGGGTCGCACTCTCCTGGGGATTGGCCGGTGCGGCCCGCAGGGCCTGGGCTGACCACAGCAGCAGAGCACCGATGAGCGGGGCTGCCATCCGTCGGGCCTGATGCATGATCCCCCTGATGAAGCCCGCGCAGTTTAGGAGACCCGGACCGTGCGCATCGCCACCTGGAATGTCAACTCGATCCGCAGCCGCCAGGAGCACCTGCTGGCCTGGCTGGACCGGTCACGGCCCGATGTGGTCGGACTGCAGGAGACCAAGGTGCCGGACGGGGAGTTTCCCCATGGCCCCCTCGAGGCCCTCGGCTACCGGGCGGTGGTGAGCGGTCAGAAGACGTACAACGGCGTCGCGCTGCTCAGCCCCCATGATCTGGAGGACGTGCGCGTGGGCTTCACGGCACTGTTGCCCGGGGATGCCGAGGCCGAAACCCTCGGGGAACAGCGGCGGGTGATCAGCGCCTGGGTCGAGGGGGTCCGGGTCGTGGACCTGTACGTGCCGAACGGTTCAGCCCTTGACTCTGACAAGTACGGCTACAAGCTGGCCTGGCTCGGCTGCCTGCGCCGATACCTCGATGTGCAGCGCGCCCAGGGCGAACCCCTGTGCGTCCTGGGGGATTTCAACATTGCCCCCGAGGCCAGGGACCTGCACGATCCAGCCCGACTGGAGGGCGGAATCATGGCCAGTGCAGCCGAACGGGAGGCCCTGAGGGCCTGCCTGGGGGAGGACCTGCAGGATGCCTTCCGCCTCTTCGAGCCGGCGGCCGGCCACTGGAGCTGGTGGGACTACCGGGGCGGTGGCTGGCCGCGGGACCGGGGCTGGCGCATCGATCACCTGTATCTCTGCCCGCTGCTGCTGCAGCGGGCCCTGGGGTGCCGGATCGACCGCGACGAGCGGGGCAGGGAACGCCCCAGCGACCATGCGCCGGTGCTGGTGGAGCTGGCCGACGAAGCCGAGGAGGATCCGGAGGAGTGAGCGGTCAGGCCCGCGGCTGGAAAGAGAGGACCACAGGGGTCACAAAACCTTCGGGGGGGAGGGGCTGGGCATCAGCCCAGGCCTGAATCGACGCCATCAGACTCGAATCGCTGGGGGGCTTGAGCAGCACGATCTGCCCATCGGTGAACATGACCACGGGGATGTGTTCCACACGACGGGCCGCCGCCAGGGGTGAGCTGAGGTTCACGCTGCCCGCAGGCAGCACCCGCAGCCGTCGTTCGAGCCTTTCGCTCACCAGCAGGCTCTGAACCTGCTGCCGCAGCGGTTCACGCAGGGCTTCGGGGAGGTCGGCGTAGGGATCGGCGGTCTCCAGCGTGGGCCGGGGCTGGACGGCGGGCCTGGTGGGGGGAACCACAGCCGGAGCCTCAAGGCGGCTGATGGCCACGGCCTCCAGACCGGCCGGCGGAGGGGTTTGCTGCAGGGCCCACTGCTGCGCATGGCGTCGCACGGCCGGATCAGCCGCATCACCACCGATGGAGACGCGGCCACTGGGGTCCAT
>CAZWFG010000005.1:9348-29663 GCA_964632245.1 uncultured Synechococcus sp.
GCACGGCCGGATCAGCCGCATCACCACCGATGGAGACGCGGCCACTGGGGTCCATCGACAGCTGAACGGTCTGGGGGGCGACCGCCGGAGCCGTAACCGTGGGCGTGGGCGTGGGCGTGGGACTTGAAGGTGCGGGACCTGAAATCGCGGGACTGGATGGCGCGGGGGTGGAGAGCGCAGGTGTGGAGGCAGCCGTGGGAACGGAGGGTGCCGCCGGAGTGGAGGGTGGGTTGGTGACGGAAGGGGGTGTTGTCGCGACCGGCCTGGAAGGCGCGACGAACGAAGGCATCGGGATGGGGGTCGGCAGATCCGGCAGGGGCGTGGTCAGCAGCTCGAGGCTGTCGTCGGCTGGTGGAGGGGGCGGCACCTGCTGGGTCCTGGCCGTGGTGGTCACCGGAACCGGAGCCGCAGCTGGGGCGGCCGCAGGGCCGGAGCCCACAGGAATCACCGGGTTGGCAGGCAGGTCAGCGACCGTTGGGGAGGGGGTGGGGCGCTGGGGACCGCGGGACAGCTGCTGGGTGACGTGATAGGCCGCCAGACTGCCCGCCGGCAGCGCCAGCAGGAAGAGGAAATTGAAACGGATGCGGAAACGCCTGCGGGGCGGCTCGGCCTGCTCAGGCGCTTCCTGCTCGGTCCCGTCCTCGGCACCGCCGTCACGACGGGCCGGCTGCAGGGTGCCACCGGAGAAGTCATCGATCAGGCCCAGGGAAGGCCCTGCCTGGGGACGGGCGGCCACCTCGGGCTCCGGCTCGGGCTCGGGCTCGGGCTCCACCACGGGAACGGTGTCGCGAACGGGAACCTCGATGGCCTCGGAGGAGGGCTCGTCAAGCCGCACCACGGTGGCGGCGGGGGACTCGACGGTGGCCTCCACCCGGTCGACCAGCGTCGGAACGGTGAACGCCGGCGCAGGGGCTGGGGCCGACTGAGGTGCAGGGGACACCACGGGTTCCCGGGGCTCCCGTGAGACAACCGGCGCTTCGACAGCCACCGGGGTGGGAGTCACAACCTGCTGGGGGGTGACCACCGGTTCAGGAGTCGACACCGGGGTGGGAGTCGGAACGGGTTCAGGAATGACCACCTGTTCAGGGGTGACCACAGGTTCGGGGGTGATGACCGGCTCTGGAGTGACCACCGGTTCAGGGGTGCTGACCGGTTCAGGGGTAACCACCGGTTCGGCAGACACAACTGGTTGGGGAGCCACCACGGGTTGAGGGGTGGCGACCGGTTCGGGGGCCGCCGACGGCTGCACGGGGACGGCCACAGCCCGCTGACCGTCGCTCAGCGGGGAGGGTTCAGGCAGATCGGTGCCGGCCCGGTCGGCCTGCAGATCGAGGCTCTTGAGCACCGGCTCCAGGAAGGTGGAGGCGGAAGCCACCATCTCGCGGGTGCCGGTGTGGGACGGCTGGGCCGTGGCCAGCCGCGAGTTGAGGGCTGAGAAGCAGGCCTGGGCCAGCTCCGGTGGCAGTCCGTTGCGGATGCGGTCGAGGGGGCCGGTGCAGAAGGCGTGGATGCTGTCGGCGGATGCGGCGTCGTCATCGGTCACCAGAAGGCGGCCGGTGGCCTCGAGGGCCTTGTCGAGCCGTGCGATCTGCTCAACAAAAGGCTGACCCGCCCCCGGAGCCCCCACCACCTCCTGCTCCAGGTCAAGGGTCCTGACGACCGCCGCGAAGGTGTCGCTGAAGCGCTGGCTGTGCAGGGCCGGTCGGCTGTGGAAGCTGTCGCGCAGCGTTTCGAACACCCGGACCTGGCGCTCGAGCCTGAGCCCCTGGAAAGGACCCTGCCGCTGCAGAGGCTCCAAAAACTCGGCACCGCCGGCGAACACATCGTCAAGACCGGCCGGGGCCCGGTGGGCCAGCAGGGCGTTGAGGGTCCACAGGGCCGCCGGTTGCACCCGCACCGGCAGGTTGTCGGAGACCCAGCCGAACAGGGAGGAACGGAAGGTGGCCACCGAACTGGGGCCCTTGGAGCGCAGGCCAGGGGCAATCTCCCCACCGGCGGCATCGATGCTGCGCTCGAGATCGATCAGCTGACCTTCCTGAAGCTGACCGAGGCGGGCCGCCTGGACAACGGCCCGCTCGGCCTGGAGAGCGGCGACGACATGGGGCTGGGCCACCAGACCGCGGGGGTCGGCGGCGCCGGCGGCCATGGTGTCGAACAGGCGCCGCTGCATCGCGCCATCAAGGTCGGCCAGGCTGCTGGCCCCCGAGGGTGTCTGGCCGAAGGTGGGTTCGAGGAACTGGCGCACCCCGCCGAACAGCTCGTCGATGGTGTGGGGGGGCTGCTGCTTCAGGCGGGCATTGAGGGCCTGCAGTGCCGAAGTCTGCACATCGGGGGGGAGCACCCGCTCCAGGCGTCCGAACGTGCCCTCCCGGAAATCGGCGATCGAATTGGCACCCTGGCTCGAAAGCCCGTGGCACAGCACGCCACCGGCGTCATCGACGTGCTGCTGCAGTGCCGTCACCTTGGCATGGTCGAGCCGACCCTCGCGGGCGGCATCCAGCAGGAACTGCTCGGCGGCGTAGGCCATGCAGACGTTGATGAACGTGGCCTGCGGTCGAGGCGGATGGCTTTCGATGCCCTCCTGGATCGTGCGGAACACGTTGAGCTGACGCTCGGGGGTGAGCTTCGTGAAAATGCTCTCCGCCATGTACACCTGAGGGTCAGCGAACACACTGGGACCGATGCTCGCGGCACCCTATAACGCCCCTCCAGGCAAGGCAAGGCAGGCGCGGACCGATCAGAGGACCGGCGCCAGCGATTCGGACACGGCCAGCTCACGGCGGCGGACCAGGGCCTCACCGCAGGTCTGTGGCGTGGGAAAGAGCTTGCCCGGGTTGGCCAAGCCTTGGGGATCGAAGGCTGCACGCACCCGCTGCATCATCGCCAGGTCAGCGGGTGCATACATGCGGTCCAGATAGCAGCGTTTATCGGCCCCGACCCCGTGTTCGCCGGTGATGCTGCCCCCGGCCTCGATGCAGAGGTCAAGGATGGCGGCGGCCAGGTCCTTCACCCGGTCAGCCACTCCGGGCTCGCTGCCGTCGTAGAGGATGAGCGGGTGCAGGTTGCCATCGCCGGCATGGAAGACGTTCGCCACCGGCAGGCCGTGGCTCGCCGCCAGAGCGTCGATGGCGGCGAGCACGGCCGGCAGGCGACTGCGGGGCACGACACCGTCATGCAGGTAGTAGCTGGGATAGAGGCGGCCCAGGGCTGAGATCGCTGTCTTGCGTCCCTGCCAGAGGCGGTTGCGGTCATCGGCGGTGCGGGCCCGCCGCACCTGACGGGCGCCGGCCCCGCGGCAGAGCCGCTCGGACAGCCGCGCGGCCACCTCCACCTCCCGGGCGCTGCCATCGAGTTCGATGAGCAGGGCGGCGGCGGCATCGGCCGGGTACAGGCCCTCGCCGAGCATGGCCACCACCGCCCGCAGGGTCAGGTTGTCCATGATCTCCATGCCGGCGGGGAGCACCCCTGCCGCCGTGACGGCACGCACGGCCTCCCCGGCCGCCTCCATGGAGGTGAAGTCAGCCAGCAGCACTTCCACCGTCTCGGGAACACGCAGCAGCCGCAGGGTCACGGCGGTGGCGATGCCGAGGGTGCCCTCACTGCCGATGAACACCCCCCGCAGGTCAAGCTCGGGCTGTTCGGCGACCCCGCCGCCGAGGGTGGTGATGCTGCCGTCGGGAAGCACCACCTCAAGCTCGAGCACGTGGTTGCTGGTGACGCCGTACTTAAGGCAGTGCACGCCCCCCGAGTTCTCGGCCACATTGCCGCCGATGCTGCAGATCACCTGGCTGGAGGGATCGGGGGCGTAGTAGAAGCCGGCCCCGCTCACGGTGCGGGTGACCCAGCTGTTGATCACGCCCGGCTGCACACGGATGCGCAGGTTGGGCAGATCGACCTCCAGCACCTGACGCATGCGGCTGGTCACCACCAGCAGGGCCGGCTGGTCCACCAGGGCGCCGCCGGAGAGACCGGTGCCGCTGCCACGGGCCACGAAGGGAACCCCGCGCTCGTGGCAGAGGCGCAGCACCGCGGCCACCTCAGCGGTGGTCTCGGGCAGCACCGCCAAGGGGGGGCGATGGCGATCGAGGGTGAGCCCGTCGCAGTCGTAGCTGAGCAGCTCCTGGGAACGGCTCACCACCGCCCGGGGGGGCAGCAGGTGCCGCAGGTCCTCGGCCAGGGCAGACCAGTCCAACGGCATCCCGGTGACAACGGGCCACGGTATCTGCAGCTGGGCCTTCGCGGTGCTGAACGCTGCGTCAGGATGACCTCAGTCATGCTCCGTCATCCCTTGGCCACCGTTGCCGCACTGAACACCAGCCGCTCCGAAGCGTTGTTCGCGGCGGCCCAGACCCTGATGCCCGGCGGGGTCAACTCGCCGGTGCGGGCCTTCCGCTCGGTCGGCGGTCAGCCGATCGTCTTCGAGCGGGTGGAGGGGGCCTACGCCTGGGACGTGGACGGCAACCGCTACATCGACTATGTGGGCAGCTGGGGGCCGGCGATCTGCGGCCACGCCCACCCCGAGGTGATCGAAGCGCTGCATGGGGCCCTGGGGCGCGGCACCAGCTTCGGCGCCCCCTGTGAACTCGAGAACCAGCTGGCACGCATGGTCATCGACGCCGTGCCCAGCGTCGAGATGGTGCGGTTCGTGAACAGCGGCACCGAAGCCTGCATGGCGGTGCTGCGGCTGATGCGGGCCTACACGGGTCGCAACAAGGTGATCAAGTTCGAGGGCTGTTACCACGGCCACGCCGACATGTTCCTGGTCAAGGCCGGGTCCGGCGTGGCCACCCTGGGGCTGCCCGACTCCCCCGGAGTGCCGGCCAGCACCACCACCGACACCCTCACGGCCCCCTACAACGACCTGGAGGCGGTGAAGGCCCTCTTCGCCGCCCACCCCGACGCCATTGCCGGGGTCATTCTTGAGCCGGTGGTGGGCAATGCCGGCTTCATCCCCCCCGATGCCGGCTTTCTCGAAGGCCTGCGGGAACTGACCCGCGACCATGGGGCCCTGCTGGTGTTCGACGAGGTGATGACCGGCTTCCGCATCGCCTACGGCGGTGCCCAGGCCCGCTTCGGCATCACGCCGGATCTGACGACGATGGGCAAGGTGATCGGCGGTGGGCTGCCGGTGGGGGCCTACGGCGGCCGGGCCGACATCCTGGGCCTGGTGGCCCCGGCGGGCCCCATGTACCAGGCGGGCACCCTGAGCGGCAATCCCCTGGCGATGACGGCGGGCATCAAGACCCTTGAACTGCTCCGCCGTCCCGGCACCTACGAGCGACTCGAGACCATCACCCGTCGCCTGCGCGACGGGTTGCTGAGCATCGCCGGCGAGGCCGGGCTGCCCCTCTGCGCCGATTCCATCAGCGGCATGTTCGGCTTCTTCCTGTGTGCAGGCCCGGTGCGCAACTTCGGCGAGGCCAAGGCCGCCGACACCGCCCGCTTCGCCCGCCTGCACCGGGCCATGCTCGAGCGCGGGGTCTACCTGGCCCCCAGCGCCTTCGAGGCCGGCTTCACGTCCCTGGCCCATTCCGACGACGACATCGACGCCACCCTGGAGGCCTTCCGCGCCAGCGTTGCCGCCACCGCCGCCTGATCCCATGGGCCGTCGACCCGTGTGGAGATGGCTGCCCGGGCTGCTGGCCCTGGTCCCCCTGCTGGGGGGCTGCAGCCGACCGGCCGCCACCCTGCCGGAGACCGGCCCGCTGCCGGTGGGGGCGGTGCTGTCGCTCACCGGCAACGCCAGCCTCTACGGCCAGGACCAGCGCATCGGCCTGGAGCTGGCCCGCGCCGCAGTCCCGGGCCGGGGGCGTCCGCTGGCCCTGACCATCGAGGACGGGGGCAGCGACGAGGCCGGCGCCACCGGTGCCTTCCAGCTGCTGATCCGCCGCGGCAGCCTGGCCCTGATCGGCCCGACCCTGTCGCAGCAGGCCTTCGCCGCCGACCCCATCGCCGAACGCCAGGGGGTGCCCGTGCTGGCCCCGTCCAACACCGCCACCGGCATCCCCCAGCTGGGGGCCTTCATCAGCCGGGTGTCGGCCCAGAGCTCGGTGATCGCGCCCCTCTCGATCGACAGGGCCCTGAGGCTCAACCCCGGCCTGAAACGGGCGGTGGTGTTCTACGCCCAGGACGACGCCTACAGCACCGCCGAGACAACGATCTTTCAAAAGGCCCTGGCGGAGAGGGGCCTCAGGCCCCTGTCGGTGCAACGCACCCAGCTCAACGACCAGGACTTCCTCAACCAGATCAGTGCCGCCCTGCAGCTGAAACCCGACCTGGTGGTGCTGTCGCTGCAGGCGGTGGATGGCGGCAACCTGGTGCGGCAGCTGCGGGAGCTGGGCTACAGGGGCACGATCGTGGTCGGCAACGGCATGAACACGCCGAACATCTACCCCCTCTGCCGCCGGGCCTGCGACGGTCTGCTGATCGCCCAGGCCTACAGCCCCGAACTCGACACCCCTGCCAACCGCGCCTTCGTCGAGCGCTACCGGGCTGCCCGTGGCAGCAGTCTGCCGCCGCAGCTCACGGCCCAGGCCTACACCGCCTACCAGGTGGTGGCCGAAGCCCTGGATCGGCTGCAGAAGCGCCATCCCCCGGGGGGCCGCCCCCTGGCGGAGGTGCGGCGGGAACTGAACAGCGAGATCCTGGCGGGTCGCTACGACACCCCCCTGGGGCCGATCCGCTTCACCCCCGAGGGGGAGGTGGTCCAGGAGCGGTTCTATGTGGCGCAGGTGAAGATGGACCCCGACGGCCGTTCGGGCCGCTTCGCCCTGCTGCCCTGACATGCCACCCCTGTCGTCTTTCCCCACGGACGCCCTCAGGGGCGGCGCGCTGGCCTCCGGCCTGCTGCTGCTGCTGGCGGCCTGCAGCCCTGCGGCGCGCCGCGTTGGCAACCCTCCCCTGCTGGGGGCGGCGGTGGCCCTGACGGGCAACGCCAGCGCCATCGGTCAGGATCAGCGCATCGGCCTCGACCTGGCGGCCGCCACGATCGCGCCCGCCGGTCCCGGCCGACCGCTGGGCCTCAGCCTGGCCATCGAGGATGCCGGCACCGATGAGCAGAGCGCCAGCCAGGCCTTCCGCACCCTGATCGGTCGCGACGCCCTGGCGGTCATCGGACCATCCCTGTCCCAGCAGGCCTTTGCGGCCGATCCGGTGGCCGACCGGGCAGGGGTGCCGGTGATCGGGCCATCAAACACAGCCCGCGGCATCCCCGAGATCGGCCCCTTCGTGCTGCGGGTGTCGGCACCGGTGTCGCAGGTGGCCCCGCTCTCGATCGCCCGGGCCCTCGGCAACGACCCGGGGCTGCGACGGGTGGCGGTGTTCTATGCCCAGGATGACGCCTACAGCACCTCAGAGACGGCAATCTTCCAGAAGGCGCTGGCCGAGCGCAGGCTCACGCCGGTGAGCATCCAGCGGCATCAGTTCAGCGACACCGATTTCCAGACCCAGGTGACGGCAGTGCTGCCGCTGAAGCCGCAGCTGGCGGTGATCTCGGCCGGACCGGTGGACGGCGGCAACCTGGTGCGACAGCTGCGCACCCTCGGCTATCGCGGCCAGATCGTGGCCGGCAATGCCATGAACTCGCCCAACATCTTTCCCATCTGTCAGAAACTCTGCGACGGCCTGCTGATCGCCCAGGCCTACAGCCCCTCGCTCCCCGGCGAAGCCAACCGTCGCTTCGTGGCGGCGTACCGGCAGAAGCTGGGCAGCGACACCCCGCCCCAGTTCACTGCCCAGGCTTACACCGCCGTGCAGGTGGCCGCCGACGCCCTGCGGCGGCTGGATGCCCGCCGACCGCTGCGAGGCCGCCCCCTGGCGGAGGTGCGGCGGGAACTGAACAGCGAGATCCTGGCGGGTCGCTACGACACCCCCCTGGGGCCGATCCGCTTCACCCCCGAGGGGGAAGTGATCCAGGAGCACTTCGGTGTCGCCCGCGTGCGCATGGACGCCGACGGCCGTCACGGCCGCTTCGAGCTGCTCAACTGAAGGACACCGCCATGGAAGGCCTGCTGCAGATCCTGGTCAATGGCCTGTCGGTGGGCGCCGTCTATGCCCTCTTCGCCCTCGGGTACACCCTGGTGTTCTCGGTGCTGGGGGTGATCAATTTCGCCCACGGGGCCCTGTTCACCCTCGGGGCCTACCTCACCTACCTGGGGGTGGGCGGGGCCGTGGGCAGCAACGGCGCCCTGGCGGGGTGGAGCCTGCCCCTGGCCCTGCCGTTCCCGGCGGCCCTGGTGCTGGCAGGGGTCGGTTGCGCCGGCGCCAACCTGGTGGTGGAGGCCGTGGCCTTCAGACCCCTGCGCCGCCGCCGCGCCGAACCGCTGCTCTACCTGATCACCAGCCTCGGCGCCGGGGTGGTGCTGGTGAACCTGCTGCAGATTGCCTTCGGCGCCGAGGGCTATGCCCTGCCGGCCGATGCCCTCGGCGATCTGCCGCCGCTGCTCACCGTGGCGGGCGCCAGGATCCGCAGCGTGCAGCTGCTGCTGCTGCTGGTGTGCGCCGCCGTGATGACCGTGCTCACCCTCTGGCTCGAACGCAGCCGTGGCGGTCGGGCCCTGCAGGCGGTGTCGGAGGACGCCGTCACGGCGCGGCTGCTGGGGATCGACAGCGACGCGATGGTGCGGCTCAGCTTTGCCCTCAGCGGCCTGCTGGCCGGACTGTCCGGCGGCCTGGTGGGCCTCAGCGTCAGCATCGCCGGCCCCTATTTCGGCATCGTCTATGGCCTCAAGGGGCTGGGGGTGCTGGTGCTGGGGGGTCTGGGCAGTGTGCCGGGGGCTCTGCTGGGGGGCCTGGTGGTGGGCCTGGCCGAGGCCGCGGTGCCCGGCGAACTGTCGGGTCTCAAGGACGCCGTGGCCTTCGCGTTTCTGTTCGCCATCCTGCTGCTGCGGCCCCAGGGGCTGCTGGGGCGGGCCCCCATCACCAAGGTGTAGTGATGCTCGATGGTTCCCTGCTCGTGCAGATGTTGATCGGCGCCCTCCTGGGGCTGTCGGTGTACCTGCCGCTGGCGGCCGGTCAGCTGTCCCTGGCCACCCCCGGCTTCATGACGGTGGGGGGCTACGTGGCGGCGCTGCTGTCCACCCGGGTGGCCGCCCTGGGGGGAGCCGAACCCCTCTACCCCCTGCCCTCGCTGCTGCTCGAGCTGCTGCTGGCCGCCGTCATCGCCCTGGCCCTGGCCCTGCTGGTGGGCCTGCCGGTGCTGCGGCTGCGGGGCATCTACCTGGCCATCGCCACCATTGCCCTGAACGAGATCCTGCGGGTGGTGCTGCTCAACAGCAGCTGGACCGGTGGCGCGGTGGGCATCTTCGCCATTCCCCAGCCCTTCGGGGATCCCCTCGGCTACCTGCTGGCCCTGGCCCTGCTGCTGCTGCTGGCCGGGGCCGCTTGCCAGGCCCTTGCCCGCCACCCGCTGGGCCGGGCCATGGCGGCGGTGCGCGACGACGAGCTGGCGGCCTCGTGCAGCGGCGTCGACAGCTTCCGCATCAAGCTGATGGCCTTCGGCGCCAGTGCCGTGCTGGCCGCCCTCACGGGGGTGCTGGCCGCCCACTTCTTCAACACCTGGAACGCGCGCCAGGGCAGCTTCGATGCCAGCATCACCACGCTCGCCTTCGTGGTCTTCGGCGGCTCCCGGCTCTGGCTCGGGCCGGTGCTCGGCGGGCTGGTGCTCACGGCCCTGCCGGAGCTGCTGCGGCCGGTGGGGGACCTGCGGCTGGTGGTCTTCGGCGCCGTGATCCTGCTGGGGCCGCTGCTGTTTCCCCAGGGGGTGGTGACGCCCGGCCTGCTGCGGAGGTTGCGGCCATGACCCTGCCCCCCCTGCTCGAACTGCGCGGCATCAGCCGGCGCTTCGGCGGCCTGCAGGCCCTCGAAGATGTCTCGTTCGGCCTGCAGGAAGGAGAGATCTTCGGGCTGATCGGCCCCAACGGCGCCGGCAAGACCACCCTGTTCAACATCATCACCGGCGTCACCCGCCCCAGCAGCGGCCAGGTGCTGTGGAACCAGAACCCGATCGAAGGCCTGCCGCCCCACCGCATCCACCGCCTCGGCCTGGCCCGCACCTTCCAGAATCTGCGCCTGTTTGAAAGTCTCAGCTGCCTCGACAACGTGCAGGTGGGGCTGGGCCGCAGCGACCGCCGCCGCGCCCTTGAGCTGCTGGCCCTGTTCGGGCTGCAGGAGCGGGCGGGCGAGGCGGCGGGGGGACTGGCCTACGGCGACCGCCGCCGGCTCGAGATGGCCCGGGCTCTGGCCTCATCGCCCCAGCTGCTGCTGCTCGACGAACCGGCGGCAGGCCTCAACCCCGGCGAGAAACAGGAGCTGAGCACCCTCATCCGGCGACTGGCGGCTGAGCTGCGCCTGACGGTGCTGATCATCGAGCACCACGTGCCGCTGATGATGCAGCTGTGCGACCGGCTGGCGGTGCTCAACTTCGGACGCCGCATCGCCCTCGGCCGCCCCGAACAGGTGCGCCACGACCCGCTGGTGATCGAGGCCTACCTCGGGACGGCCGGCACCCCCCCGGAGGTGATGCCATGACCCCCCCTCCGCCGTTGCTGCAGGTGCAGGGCCTGAGCGTGCGCTACGGCAGCGTGCTGGCCCTCGATGGCCTCGATCTGGAGGTGCAGGCCGGGGAACTGGTGGCCCTGCTGGGGGCCAACGGCGCCGGCAAGAGCACCACCCTGCGCGCCATCTCGCGGCTGGTGCCGGCCAGCGCCGGCGGTCTGTTCTGGGGAGGGCAACCGCTGCTGCCCCTGCGCACCGAGCAGACGGTGAAGCTGGGCATCAGCCACTGCCCCGAAGGCCGACGGGTGCTGGCCCGCCAGACCGTGGCGGTGAACCTGGAACTGGGCGCCTGGCTGCGGCGGGACCCGGCCGGGGTGAGGGAAGACCTCGACCGCTGCTACAGCCTGTTTCCACGGCTGGCGGAACGGCGGCATCAGCTGGCCGGCAACCTCTCGGGCGGGGAGCAGCAGATGCTGGCCATCGCCCGCTCGCTGATGGCCCGCCCGACCCTGCTGCTGCTCGATGAACCCAGCCTGGGCCTGGCGCCACGGCTGGTGGAAGAAGTGATGGGCACCCTGGCCGACCTGCACCGCAGCGGTCTCACCCTGCTGCTGGTGGAGCAGAACGCCGAAGCCGCCCTAGCCATCGCCGACCGCGGTCTGGTGCTGGAGGCCGGCCGGGTGGTGCTGCGGGGAAGTGCCAGCGACCTGCGCCAAGACAGCGGCCTGCGGGCCAGTTATCTCGGCCGCTAGGGCCGTTCGGGCACCGCCGCCCCCTCAGGCCGCCGGGGGTCCACCGCCCCAAGGCTGCCACCACCCGGCAGCAGCTCGACGCTGTTGGCTGACCCCATGGCGGCCCCGTCCTCGAGGCGATGGCCCCGCTCCAGCAGCAGCCGCCGGGTGTCGGGACTGAAGCCGTCCTCCAGGCGCACGGCATCGGGCCACTGCTGGCTGTGCAGCCGCGGGGCCGCCACGGCAGCGGCCAGGTTGAGGCCATGGCGCAGGCGGTTGAGCAGCACCTGCAGCACCGTGGTGATGATGCGGCTGCCGCCGGGGCTGCCGGTGGCGATCCAGCCCCGACCGTCGGCCGCCAGCACCAGGGTGGGCGTCATCGAACTCAGGGGCCGCCGGCCTGGGGCGATGACGTTGCGATCGCCCTGGCGCAGCCCAAAGGCGTTGGGGGCGCCGGCCACGATCGTGAAATCGTCAATCTCGTTGTTGAGCAGCACACCGGTGCCGGGCACGGCAATGCCGCTGCCATAAGCCAGGTTGAGGGTGGTGGTGAGGGCCGCCAGTCCGCCGTCGCGGTCGGCCACCGACAGGTGGGTGGTGTTCTCGCCGCCACCGCCCGCGGCCAGGGGTGGTGGGCCCAGCCGGTCCGCCGGCGTGTGCCGCTGGGGGTCGATGCCGGCCCGCAGGCGATCGGCATAGCCCCGGTCGGTGAGGGCCGCCACGGGCAGGGGGCCGGCATCGGGGTCCCCCAGCAGGGCGTTGCGATCGCGGTAGGCCAGGTTCATGGCCTCCACCATCCAGTGGATGGCGGCGGCGCTGTTGAGCCCCATGCCCGCCAGGTCGAGGGGTTCGAGCAGATGCAGCAACAGCACCAGGGTGATGCCGCCACTGCTGGGGGGCGGCATCGACAGCACCGTCAGGCCAGCGAAGGTGGTGCCCACCGGCTCCCGCCAACGGGGCCTGTAGGCCGCCAGGTCGGCCTGGTCGATCAGGCCGCCGCCGCGGGCCATGAGGGCGGCCAGGGCGGTGGCGAAGGGGCCGCGGTAGAAGCCGTCGGGTCCCTGGCGGGCCAGGCGGGCGAGGGTGGCGGCCAGTTCGGGCTGGCGCAGCCGTTCGCCCACCCGGTAGGGGCGACCCTGGGGGTGCAGGTAGAGGGCGGCCGCGGCCGGGTCGCGCCGCAGCCGCGGGGCCGCCTGGGCCAGGGAGCCCGCCAGCCAGCTGTCGACAACGATGCCATCCCGGGCCAGGGCGATGGCCGGGGCCAGCACCTGGGCCCGCGACAGGCGACCGAACCGCTGCTGGGCCTCGAGCAGGCCCGCCACCGAACCGGGCACGGCGACGCTGAGCAGGCTGTCGGTGGTCCGACGGGGATCGACACGGCCGTCGGGGCCCAGGTAGAGGTCAGGGCGCACCCGCCGTGGCGCCGTCTCGCGGAAATCAAGGGCATGGGCCCTGCGTCGCTGCGGATCCCAGACCATCAGGAACCCACCGCCCCCCAGATTGCCGGCCTGGGGCAGGGTGACGGCCAGGCAGAAGGCCGTGGCCACCGCCGCATCAACGGCGCTGCCCCCCTGGCGCAGCACGGCGGCCCCGGCGGCGCTGGCGCGGGCCTCCTGACTCACCACCATGCCTGCGGGCGACGCCACGGGCCGGAAGCGCTGGCCGGCCTCCTGCAGACCTCCGGCCGCCGGGGTGAAGGCCAGCAGCAGCGGCAGCAGCAGAGCAGGCAGGGCACGCCCCCCCGAAGGCACCCCGAAGCCCCCACCGCCGGGGGTGAGCAGGCGCAGGCCCTCACCGGCGGCCAGGTCGAGACGCGCACACCCCGGCACGGGCTCAACGCCACCATCGGCCCGCAGGCGTTCGTTGCGGCCCGGCGCGCCGGGGCCACCGCCGCCGAGGCCGAAGGGCGCCACCTGGCGCGAACCGGTGAGCAGCGCCACCGTGACGGGCTCGAGAAAGCGCAGCTGCCGCACCATGCCGTTGCCGCCGGGCCAGCGGCCCGCCCCGCCGCTGCCGCGGCGGATGGCCAGCTGCTCGACGCGCACCGGCAGCTGTTCTTCGAGGATTTCGGGATCGGTGAGGCGGGCGTTGGTCATGTGGCTGTGGACCGCATCGGCCCCGGCAAACCCCCGGCCGTCGGGGCGGCAGCCGCCACCCGTGCCGCCGCCGATGGTCTCGTAATAGCGGCAACGGTCGTTGCCGAAGCTGAGGTTGTTCATGGTGCCCTGGGAGGCCGCCTGCAGGCCGAAGGCGGCGAAGAGGGCCGCCGCAACGGCCTGGGACGTCTCCACATTGCCGGCCACCACGGCCGCCGGGGGCCGTGGCCGCAGCAGGCACCCCTCCGGCACCACCAGATCGAGGGGATCGAAGCAGCCGTCGTTCAGGGGGATCGGTTCGTCGAGCAGGCAGCGGAACACGTAGAGCACCACCGCCCGGGTGACGGCAAGGGGGGCGTTGCGGTTGTCGGACTGCTGCGGTGAGGTGCCGCTGAAATCGATGCAGGCCCGGCGCCGGGCCCGGTCGATGCGAATGGCCACGGCGATGCGCAGGCCGCCGTCCAGCTCGACCGCAAAGCTCCCGTCCTGGAGACGGTCGATGACCCGCCGCACCGCCGCCGCCGCCGCCCGCTGCAGACGCTCCATCTCGACAGCCACGGCGGCGGCCCCCTCGCGGATGACCAGGGCCTGCAGTCGCTCGACGCCCAGCCGGTTGGCGGCAACCTGGGCCCGCAGGTCGGCCAGCAGCACCTCCGGCGCCCGCACCGGCCAGGGGCCGGCCGCCAGCCGGCGCGACCAGTCGTCGGCCACCGCCACCCCCGCCTGCAGCAGGGGCACATTGCGCAACAGCAGACCCTCGTCGGCGATGGTGCGGCTGTGGGGAGGCATCGAGCCGGGGGTGAGGCCGCCCACGTCGGCATGGTGACCGCGGCTGGCGACGAAGAACAGGGGCAGGGAGCCGCCGGGATCGTCGCTGCCACCGGCGAACACCGGCGTGATCACCGTCAGGTCGGGCAGATGGGTGCCGCCATGGAACGGGTCGTTGCTGACCCAGGCATCCCCGGGCCGCAGCGGCGGCCGCTCACCCCTGGCCACCGCCTCCAGCAGATCGGCCACGCTGGCCCCCATCGACCCCAGATGCACGGGGATGTGGGGGGCATTGGCCACCAGGCCGCCGCGGCCGTCAAAGACGGCGCACGAAAAATCGAGCCGTTCACGGATGTTCACCGAAACGCTGGTGCGCTGCAGCCGCGTGCCCATCTGTTCGGCGATGGCGGTGAAGCGGCGGTGGAACAGTTCGAGCCGCACCGGATCTGCCACCGGGGCCCCCGCGGCCGGGGCGGCGGCGGGCTGGCGTTCGAGCAGCAGCGAACCGTCGTTGAGCCCCCGGGCCCGCCAGCCCGGTCGCAGCAGCAGGGTGCCCGTGGCCTCGAGGATCAGGGCGGGCCCGGCCAGGGCCTGGTCCGCCGGCAGCCGCGCCCGCTGCAGCAACGGCAGCTGCTGCCAGCGGCCATCCAGAAACACCGAGGCGGTCGCCGGCAGCGGGGTCGCCGGCTGCCACGGCTCGGCCGGGGGCCGGCACAGCGGCACCTCGCCCCGGACCCGCACGGTTTCGACCACCAGCCGCTCGACCAGGGGCACGAGCCCATCGCCCGACCCCTCGCCGTAGCGGCGGGCATGGGCCCGGGCGAAGCCCTCCAGCAGGTCGGGCAGCGGGCCCCAGGGCAACGGCAGCGGCGGTGTGCCTTCATGGCCCGGCAGCCGCAGCAGCAGCTGCACGGCCGCCTCCGCTGGCTGGGCCGCCACCAGGGGGGCCAGGTCGGCCAGCAATGCGGCGGTGAGCGGCCGTCGCACCAGGTGCTCCTGGCGTGCGCCCTCATCGGCCAGGCCGATGCCATAGGCCGACAGCACCCCCGCCAGGGGATGCAGCAGCACCCGCTCCATGGCGAGGCTCTCGGCGAGGGCGCAGGCGTGCTGGCCGCCGGCGCCCCCAAAGCTGCAGAGGGTGGCCTGGCGGGGATCGTGGCCCCGCTCGAGGGCGACCCGGCGGATGGCCTCGGCCATGTGCTCGACGGCCACCGCCAGGGCCCCCTCGGCCGCTGCTTCGGGGCTGAGGCCCCCCAGGGCCGCGGCCAGGTCGACGAAGCCACGGCGCACCACGGCGCCATCGAGGGGCTGGTCGCCGTCGGGACCGAAGACCGCGGCAAATCCCTCCGGCCGCAGGCGGCCGAGCAGCAGGTTGGCGTCGGTGATGGTGAGCGGTCCGCCGCGGCCGTAGCAGGCGGGGCCGGGATCGGCGCCGGCGGAGGCCGGCCCCACCTGCAGCCGGCCGTCCAGCAGCCGCAGGATCGAACCGCCCCCGGCCGCCACCGTGTGCAGGGGCAGCATCGGCGCCTGCACGGCATAGCCGCCGAGGGCGGTGGCCTCCGCCCGATCGGCGGCACTGTCGGGGCTGACGTGGCACACATCGGTCGAGGTGCCGCCCATGTCGAAGCCGACGATCACGGTCTCGCCGACGGCGGCGGCCGTGCGCACCGCCCCCACCAGCCCGCCCGCCGGCCCCGAGAGCAAGGTGTCCTTGGCCCGCAACCGACCGGGGTCGATCAGGGCGCCGCTCGACTGCATCACCCGCAGGGGCACGGCGGATCCCAGTTCCCGCTGCAGCCCATCGAGGTAACGCCGCAGCACCGGCCCCACATAGGCCTCCACCACGGTGGTCTGGGCGCGGGGCACCAACCGCGGCAGTGCACTCACCTGATGGGAGAGGGCCACGGCCTCAAAACCCAGCTGCCGCAGCCAGGTCCCCAGCCGCTGCTCGTGGGCGGGCTGGCGATGGGCGTGCAGCAGGGCCACAGCGACGCTGCTCAGGCCGTCGGCCAGGGCCTGGCGCAGGGCCTGCTCGAGGGCGTCGTCGGGCTCGAACGGCTCCAGCTCGCGGCCGTCGGCGGCCAGGCGCCCGCTGACCTCCAGCACCCGCCGGTGCAGCGGCGGGGGCCGTTCGATCGCCTGGGCGAACAAGTCTGGACGGTGCTGGTCGCCGATGCTCAGCAGATCGGCGAAGCCCCGGTTGAGCAGCAGCAGCGTCGGGGCACCGCGGCGTTCGAGCAGGGCATTGGTGGCGACGGTGGTGCCCAGCCGCACCTCCGCGATGGCGCCGGCGGGCAGGGGGCCATCGGCGGCCAGCCCCAGCACCGAGCGGATGGCGCGCACGGCCGGATCACCGGGCTGACCGGGCTGCTCGGACAGCACCTTGCGCACGTGCAGGGCGCCGTCGGGGTCCCGGCCGACCAGATCGGTGAAGGTGCCGCCCCGGTCGATCCAGAAGCGCCAGCCGCTCACCGGTAGTTCTGGAACTGCAGCGGCACCTCCAGGTCCTGGTCCCGCAGCAGCTGGATGGCGGCCTGCAGGTCGTCCTTGCTCTTGCCGGTCACCCGCAGGCTGTCGCCCTGGATCGAGGCGGTGACCTTCTTGAGCTGCTCCCGCAGGGTGCGGCTGAGGCTTTTGGCCAGGTCCTGGCTGAGGCCCCGCCGCAGGCGGATCTCCTGGCGGACGCGGTTGCCGCCGGCGGCCTCCACCGGCTGCAGATCGAAGATCTTCGGGGACAGGTTGCGTTTGGTGGCCTTCTGCCGCAGCACATCCACAACCGCCTCCAGGGTCATGTCGCTGGCGGTGGTGATCAGGATGGCCTGCTCCTGCAGATCGATCTCGGTGGCCGAGTCCTTGAGGTCGTAGCGCTGGCTCACGTCCCGGCGCACCTGATCGACGGCGTTCACAAGCTCCTGGCGGTCGAAATCGGAGACCACGTCAAAGCTGTAGGTGTCGGCCATGGGGACGTCGGCAGCTCGGGACCGTCCCAGCCTAGAAAGGGGCCCCACCGTTGTTCCACCGTGGTCAGCCCCTCCCTCCCCTACGTCGCCTCCCTGCTGCTGTCGGCCGCGGTGGTGGTGGCGAGTGTGATCCCCCTGGGGGCCGCCCGCTCGCGGGCGAACTTCCAGCTGTCTGATCTGCGGGCACCGCGGGCGATGTTCGACCGGTTGCCCCCCTGGGGTCAGCGGGCCAGCTGGGCCCACCAGAACTGCTTCGAGGCCTTCGGCCTGCATGCCCCGGCGGCCCTGCTCTGCCTGACGCTGGCGGTGGCCTCCCCGACGGCGGCCCTGGCCGCCTGGCTGCATCCGCTGCTGCGGCTGGCCTACATCGGCGCCTACGTGGGTGATGTGCCGCCGCTGCGGGGCCTCTGCTGGGCCGGGGGCCTTGTGTGCACGGGGGTGCTCTACGCCGAGGGGCTGCGGGCCGTGCTGGCGGGCTGAGCCGTGCTGGCGGGCTGAACGGTCCGCAGCGCCCGATTCCCTCGAAGATTCAGTCGAAATAGAGCAGGGTCACCACTTTGCCGAGGTCTTCGGCGGCGCGGCAGCTGTCGATCAGGGTGATGCTGTCGTGGAAGACGAAGCAGATGAGCTGATCGCAGCGGCTCACGATCTCGCGGTTGCAGATCGAACTGGCCTCCACCAACGGCAGGGCGTCGTGCTCGGGCTTCTGCACCAGATGCAGCACACCGCTGAGCTGATCCCGGGATTCGGGCGGTTGGCGCTCGATGCTCTGGGGCAGGATGACCGTGAGCCGGGAGGCATCGACCCCCAGCACGCCGCGGATCACGGCGCCATTGACCCCCTGGCCGCCGGAGGTGAGCAGGCTGTGGCCCTCCATGGCGAGGGAGCGGGCCACCAGTTCGACCAGATGGATCGACACCACCGGCACGTGGCGGGTGCCGAGCATGGCGATGCGTCGTTTGCCGGTGTCCTGCAGGAGCGCGAGTTCCTGGGCAAGGGTGTCCACCTTGCCGAGGGCTGGCAGATCAAGGGACCGGGTCACTGGCTGGGGCCCACGCTCGGCGGTGGTTCGACCGTAGCAGCGTCAGTCTCTGGCAGCGATCAGCCCCCCAGACCCAGCCGCTCGAACAGCGGCGCGAAGTCGCAGTGTTCGGCGACCATGCGGCAGGCGTAGGTGGCCTTGACGGCTTCGTGCAGACGCACGTGGCCGAAGGCCTTCTCGACGGCGGCCACGGTGGTGAGGGTGTCGTGCTCGACCTTGAGCAGCGGCACATCCAGTTCCTGGGCGCGGTTGACGAGCTGGGGCAACGGTTCGGCGGCACCGGTGAGGATCAGGCACTGGGTCGAGGCCTCCAGTGCCGCCAGCTGGATGTCGGTGCGGTCGGCCCCGGTGACGACGGCCATGTTGCGCATGCGCCGGAACACCTCCATGGCCGAGTTGACGTTCATGGCGCCGATGCTCAGGGTCTCGACCAGCAGATCGCCCCGGTCGGCACAGCAGAGCACCCGGGCCCGCAGACGGTTCACCAGCTCACCGACGGTGACGCTGCGCAGCAACGGGCTGCGGGGCAGCACCCCATACACCGGCATCCCCAGACGATCGAGGGCCGGCACCACCTCGTCGGCCATGGCCGTGAACTGATCGGCGGGCACGTTGTTCAGCACCACCCCCAGCAGATGCTCCCCCAGCACCTCGCGGGCCTCAAGCAGGGGATCGACGCTGCACGAATCCTCCCAGGCATGGGCCAGCAGCACCGGCGCCCCCAGGCCGCGGGCCAGCTGCTGCAGACAGAGACCGAAGAGACGACCTTCGCTGAGGGATCCCGCCGCCTCGAGCAGGGTGACGCCCGGGGCCGCACCGATCAAGCTGGTGAGGGATCCGATGGCGTTGTCGGCGGCCACGCAGGCACCGGTGAGCAGCTGGCGGCGGGTCGATTCCTCGCCCTGGGCGCAGAGGGAAGGCAGCAGCGCCTCCGGCGGCAGGTCGAAGAAGTCCCCCAGAAAACGCACGTCGTCGTCGAGCAGCGGCCCCTCGTCACCGGCCTCCTCGAGGCTGGTGGCGAGGGGCTTGCCGTAGCGGATCGGCACCCCACGGGAGCGCAGCTGGCGGGCCAGACCCAGCACGAGGGCCGATTTCCCGCTGAAGGCTTCGCAGGACCCCAGCAGCAGGGTGACGCTCGGGTGCCCCATGGGTCCAGGCCAATAGTGCGAGAATCTACCGAAGCTGCGACGGCTGGATGGGCGCTGTGGCGACCTTCCCGTACGCCGGCCTGCGTTGTGGCGTGACCGGGGCCGGCGGCGCCTTTGGTCGTGCCTTGCTGCAGGGACTGCTGGAGGCGGGGGCCGACCCCGTGGCCCTGCGCCACGGCCAGGACGCCCTCAGCCTTGAGCTGGACGACGGCCGTCTCCAGCCGATCGAGACCGTGAGCTGGGCCGTGGGGGAGGAGGAGGCCCTGGCACCGGTGCTGGCCGGCCTGGATGTGCTGGTGATCAACCACGGCATCAATCCCCTGGGGGCCCGCGATGCCGAGGCCCTGCGCCGCACCCTCGAGGTCAACACCCTCAGCGCCCTGCGGCTGTTCGAGCAGATGCTGGCCTTGCCTCCCCGGCAGGGACGGCCGCGGGAGGTGTGGGTGAACACCTCTGAAGCCGAGGTGAGTCCGGCCTTCAGCCCCCTGTACGAAATCAGCAAGCGGACGCTGGGGGAACTGGTGAGCCTGCGCAGCCTCGATGCCGACGGCAGTTGCACGGTGCGCCGGCTGGTGCTGGGGCCCTTCCGATCCGAGCTCAACCCCTATGGGGTGATGCGGGCCGCAGGGGTGGCGCGGGCCGTGCTGCACCAGGCCGCTGCCGGTCGCCGGCTGGTGATCGTCACCCCCAACCCCCTCACCTGGCTGCTGATGCCGGCGGTGGAGACCGGCCGGCAGCTTTACTACCGCGCGGTCACACGGCGTCGCGATCGGTGAGGATCTCGCAGCCGTCGGCGGTGACCAGCACGGTGTGTTCCCACTGGGCCGAGAGGCTGCCGTCCTGGGTGACGACGGTCCAGCGGTCCCGCAGGGTGCGGCAGGCCTTGCCGCCGGCGTTGAGGATCGGCTCGACGGCCAGGGTCATGCCCGAGCGCAGGGTGACGTTGGGCAGGTCATCGGTGCGGTAGTTGAACACCGAGGGCTCTTCATGCAGGTTGCGTCCAACGCCGTGGCCCGTGAAGTCTTCGACGACGGCATAGCCCTGGCCCTCGACGGGATCCTGCACGGCACCGGCCA
>CAZWFG010000006.1:0-27498 GCA_964632245.1 uncultured Synechococcus sp.
TCAGCACCCAGGGGGTCACCACCCAGCTGCGCACCCTGCTGCCGGTGCTGCGTGACCAGCCCCTGCTCACCGCCGAGCTGGGCCGCCAGGCCCGCCGGCGGGTGCTCGACCGCTACACCCTCACCGCCAACCTCGATCGGCTCGAGCAGCTCTACGGAGACCTCGTGCCTGGCCACCGTCAGGCGGCCTGAAGATTCGATCGCCCTCAGTTCAGGCGAAGGGCGCCGATCAGCACCATCCCGTAGGCCATGAGGCTGGCCATCTGCAACCACAGATCGAGACGATCAAGGCGACGGACCAGGGCCTTGCGGCCTTCCTCATGGACCGCACGGACGAGATTTGCCGCGCGGATGAAATGGACAAAGAAGACCACGGTCACGATTGTCGAGAGCGCATAGAGCCAGTCCATGGCTGTCAAATAATTAAGATTGGGAAGGAACTCGCGGTAGGACTGCTGCAGAAAGACGACGGTGAGCATGACCACCGGCGGGATTGCCAGCCGTTCACTCGTCATTTCACAGCTGATATTCGGGGCGAGCAGCATCAACACCATCACCAACCCAAGGGGCAGGAGCCAGCGCATGAGTGGAGTCCAGATGCTGGTGCGGTAGATCAGATTGAAGGTCAGCTGCTCCCTGAACTCGGCCATGCCTCTGCCGACGCGCGAGCCGCTTCTGCCGATCTGACGACCGAAACTCCACCTTTGCAGGTGGTAACCATTCAGTCCTGTCCAGTCACCGATCTCGCCGCGTCCAGGCCTCAGCTCCACCATGGATCCCTGGCGGGGGCGCACCAGCACGCCAAGGCTGAATCCGCCAAACGGGAACGACTTGAAATCAATCTGATTCGAATAGAATGTCCCCTTGAAAGCGTAGCCCTGCAGCAGTCTCTCACCAGGAAGAGACCTGGGCTCCGCCAGAAGAGGTTCGATGCGCGAGTTCCATGGCTGAATGATGTTGGCGAATTCAAATGGCATTGCACCCCCAGAGGCGACGGAGCCAGAGCTTCCGATCGTCCACAATGTCCCTTCGGCATTAAAGGTTTTATCTCGCGCAGAGAAGCCATAGATGTTCTCAATCCTCATGTCGATCTCAACAACCCCTGACGAAACACCGGCAGCGGCAGAACGGGCTGTGAACGGCGAAACACCCAGCACGAGCGCCAGGCTCAGCAACAGCGGAACAACGGTTCGCAACGACCGCAGCCGACATGCATCCATCACAAGGCAGCGAGACAGGCGGCGAAGGCGGCGGCAGGATCGGGGGCGGTGGTGATCGGCCGGCCCACCACCAGGCGACTGGCGCCGGCGGCGATGGCCTCGGCGGGCCCCAGCACCCGCGCCTGATCGCCGCAAACGCTTCCCGCCGGGCGGATGCCCGGGGTCACCAGCGAGAAGGGTTCGGGGAAAAGGGTGCGCAGATGGGACACCTCGAGAGGGGAACAGACGCAGCCGCCGATGCCCGCTCCGGCCGCCAGGGTCGCCAGCCGTCGCACGTGGTCCGCAAGGGGCTCCGACAGCCCCAGCTCGGCGGCGAGGCGGGCCTCGTCCCAGCTGGTGAGCACCGTGACCGCCAGCAGCGTCGGTGCCGGCAGGCCGGCGGTGGCGGCTCCCTCCCGGGCCGCGACCACAGCCTGCTGCAGGGCCTCACGGCCGGCGGCGGCATGCACCGTCATCAGCTCGGCACCAAGGGCGGCGGCACGACGGCAGGCGCCGGCCATGGTGGCCGGGATGTCGTGGAATTTGAGATCAAGAAACACCCGCAGGCCCTGCTGCCGCAGCTGCGCGACGACTGAGGGACCGCCGGCCAGGAACAGCTCCAGCCCCACCTTCACCCAGCTCAGCCCCGGCAGGCCAGCGGCCAGGGTCACGGCCTGGGCAGGATCCATCCCATCAAGGGCCACGATGATGCGGTCGCTGGCGGTGTGGTTCATCGGAATCGGCGGAAGGTCTTTTTACCGAGCTGCAGCACCTTCCCCTGCAGCTCCGCCGGACTGGCGAACTCCTGGTTGGGATCCAGGAGCTTTTGGCCATCCAGCCGCACACCACCGTCCTGAATCTTGCGCTTGGCCTCACTGCTTGTGACGCCGATCCCGAGGGCACCGATCAGATAAAAGGCCTTGGCCGGAAAGTTCACCAGCGCCAGCGACGCCTCGGGCACCTCCGCATCGGCCGCCCCGCTGCCACCGGCACCACCGACCAGCCGGGCCGCATCGGCCTGGGCCTGGCTGGCCGCCTCGGATCCATGGCGCTGGCGGGTGATCTCAAGGGCCATCGCCCGTTGGCGCTCCCGCGGGTTGGGGGGCAGATCCGCCAGATCAAGATCGGTGAGCAGCGTCAGGTACTCGTCGACCACCACATCGGGAACCTTCTCCAGCTTCGAGTACATCGACAGCGGATCTTCCTCGAGACCGACGATGTTGCCCAGGCTCTTGCTCATCTTCTGCACCCCATCCAGCCCCGGCAGAATCGGCAGCAGCAGGCCGAACTGCGGCCGCTGGCCGAAATGTCGCTGCAGATCCCGGCCCATGGCCACATTGAACTTCTGATCGGTGCCCCCCAGTTCCACGTCGGCCTGCACCGCCACCGAGTCGTATCCCTGCAGCAATGGGTAGAGAAACTCGTGCAGGCTGATCGGCGTGCCGGAACCATAACGGCGGCCGAAGTCTTCCTTCGCCAGCATCTGCCCGACGGTGCTGATGGCCAGCAGATCAATCACCGCCGGCAGGTCGAGCGCGGCCAGCCATTCGCTGTTGCGCCGCACCTCCAGGCGACCGGGAGTGCTGAAGTCGAGCAGGGCCCGCCGCGGATCCTGACCCTGGCCCAGCTGTCGCAGATAGGTTGCGGCATTGGCCTCAACCGCTGCAGCATCGAGCTGCACCCGGGTGGTGCTCTTGCCCGTCGGATCACCGATGCGGGCCGTGAAGTCGCCGATGATCAGCACCGCCGTGTGGCCGGCATCCTGAAAGGCCCGCAGCTTGCGGAAGAGCAGGCTGTGGCCCAGGTGGATCTCGGCGCCGGTGGGGTCGATGCCCAGCTTCACCCGCAGGGGCCGGCCAGCCGAGGCGGCGGCATCGAGGCGATCCTCAAGCCGCTGGTCGGGGTCGGGGGCCGCCCCGGCCGGGAACAGATCCGCCAGGCCCCGACGCAGCCAGGAGGGCAGGGCCTCGCTGCAGCATCCAGGGGTCATCGGCTGCTCCGTTCATGGGTTGACGGATCGTAGGCACCGGCAGGCAGGCGCCTCAGCCGGCGGTTTCAAGCTGCTGCTTCATGCGATCGAGGGTCAGCTGCATCTGCTGGAACATCTGCTCCGGAGTGATGCCGAACTGACCCAGCTGGGTGCGCAGCTGCTCGACGGTGAGCTTGGCCTGGAAGTCTTCGGAGAGTTCAAATCGCTTCATGAAGACGCGGTAGCGATCCATCAGTTCTTCCATTCGTTCGATGAAAAGCTTCTTGCCCTCACGGTCGAACTTGCCGTAATCGCTGCCGAGTTGCATCAGCGACTGGTAATCGCCGAACAGGCGTTTGGCCTCATCCTGAACAATGTCTGACTCGAAGAAGCTCATCGCGGCAGAGCTGGCTTCGCCATTGTGGAGCCGCCGTCCAGCCGCGGAGGGGCGGATCTCCGCCCGCCCCTGCCCCGGCCCCACGGCTTGCCCCGGCCCCACGGTTCGTCACACTGGGTGCCCTGCCCGGCCGCCCCCGCAGATGGCTGACCGCCACTGGCTCGATCCCCTGGCCCGCCGGGTGCTGCGCCTCCTCGACGGCCCACCGCCGGCGGCACCGGCCCCCTGGCAGATCGACGTCAACCGCGCCAGCCGCAGCGACTGGCTGCGGCTGCCCGGCTGCCGCGACGACCAGGCCGATCTGCTGCAGCGGCTGCAGCAGGGCGGCGTGCAGCTCAGCAGTGCATCCGACCTGGCCCAGCTGCTCGACCTGCCGCCGGAGCAACTGCAGCGTTGGCGCCCCCATCTGTTGTTCCGCTGGTACAGCGAACCCCCGGCGGCGGCTCCGGAGCCCATCGATCTCAACCGTGCCGGTGCGGCGGCCCTGGACACCCTGGGGCTGCTCACCCCCGAACGCTGCGGCCGGCTGCTGCGGGAGCGCGCCCGGCGACCATTCAGGGACTTGGCCGACCTGCAACAGCGCCTTGGCCTGCCCCCGACCGTGGTGGAAGCCCTGATCGGCCGGGTGGTGTTCGGCGGCGGCATTGCCGGCCCGGTGCTGCCCCGCCCCCGCGCCTGAGATGCGCCAGGGCGAGCTGTTCCCGTCGATGCGGTCAGAGGCGGCACTGCCGGAGTGGCGTCCCGACGATGGGGCTCTGCAGGCCTGGCGGGAACGGGTGGCGGCGTTCCAGCACGACCGCCGCCACAACAGCGGCGCCGACCAGGGGTGCCTCCCCTTGATCGCCATGCCCGGGGAGGGAACCGACGGGCCCGTGGTGCCGGATCCGCTGCTGCTGGCACCACTGGCCCTGCAGTTCTGGCGCTGGCCTGTGCCTGCCCACAGCGGTCCGGCGCTTTACTTCGTGATCGACCATGGCCTGGCCGGCGACCGGCCGCTGCTGCTCTACGTCGGTGAAACCGCCCATGCCGACCGGCGCTGGAAAGGTGACCACGACTGCAAGGCCTATCTGGCCGACTACGGCGAGACCCTCAGCCGCGGCAGCGCACCGGCCCGGCTCAGCATCCGGTTCTGGTGCGATGCCCCCGCGGCGGGGCGGCCGCGACGGCAGCTGGAGCAGCAGCAGATCCGCCATTGGCAGCCGCCATTCAACAAGGAATGCCGCGAGCGTTGGCAGACGCCGTTCCAGAAGCCGCCGGACTGAGCCCACAGCCGGGTTCCGACCGGTACGATCGCGCCAGCCCCGCACGGCCGGACCATGGCGCTGACGTTCCGCTGCAGCTCAGCTGCGGCACTCCCTGCCGGCTGCGATGCCGTGGCCCTGGGCCTGTTCGCCGACCGCTGGTCCGAAGACCTGGCGGCCCGTCTACCCGCAGAAGTGCTGCCCTCGGTTAGGACCCTGCTGGAACGCCGTCGTTTCCAGGCCAAACCGGGCGAACTGCAGACCCTCACCCTGGCGGGTGACGAGCCCTGCCAGGTGCTGGTGGCCGGCCTGGGGACCCCCGAAAGCTTCGATGGCCGGACCCTGCGGGCTGCCGTCGCCCAGCTGGCCCGGGCCAGCCGCGACCTGGGCATCGCCGCCCTGGCCCTGGCCCTGCCGGTCGAAGGGTTCGATCCGCCGTCGGCCCTGGCGGCCCTGGTGCAGGGGTTCCGCCTGGGCACCTACCAGGACCAGCGGTTCCGCAGCGAACCCGAGCCGGTGCAGCTGCCGGGCTGCGTCTGGCTGATGGGGCTCGACGCTTCCCTTGATGCGCTGATCAACCGCGAAGAGCAGATCTGCGCCGGCGTCGAGCTGGCCCGGGAGCTGGTGGCGGCCCCACCCAACGCCGTCAATTCCCTCACCCTTGAGGTCACGGCCCGGGGTCTGGCCCAGGAGCTGGGTCTCGATCTCACGGTGCTCGATGCCGAAGGCTGCCGGGAACGGGGCATGGGGGCCTACCTGGCGGTCGCCCAGGGGGCGGCCGTGCCGCCGCGGTTCCTGCACCTCACCATCCGCCCTGAAGGACCGGTGCAGCGGCGGGTGGTGCTGGTGGGCAAGGGCCTCACCTTCGATTCCGGCGGGTACAACCTCAAGGTCGGCCCCAGTCAGATCGAGATGATGAAATACGACATGGGCGGCTGCGGTGCCGTGCTGGGGGCAGCCCGCAGCCTGGGAGCCTTGCGCCCGCCCGGACTCGAGATTCACATCCTCAGTGCCACCACAGAGAACATGATCAGTGGCGAGGCGATCCATCCCGGCGCCATCGTCACGGCCTCCAATGGCAAGACCATCGAGATCAACAACACCGATGCCGAAGGGCGGCTGACCCTCGCCGATGCGCTTGTCTACGCCTCAGGACTGAAGCCCGACGCCATCATTGACCTGGCCACCCTCACCGGAGCCTGCGTCATTGCCCTCGGCGATGAAATCGCCGGTCTGTGGTCCGCCGATGACACCCTGGCGGCCCAGATCGAAGCCGCGGCGGCGGCCGCCGCCGAGCCGGTCTGGCGTCTGCCGCTGCAGAGCTCCTACAAGGAAGGTCTCAAGAGTTCGTTCGCTGACCTCAAGAACACCGGCCCGCGTCCTGGCGGATCGATCACCGCCGCCCTGTTCCTGAGGGAGTTCGTTGGCGAGGGCATCCCCTGGGCCCACCTCGACATCGCCGGACCGGTCTGGAGCGAGAAAGGACGCGGCCTTGATCCTGCCGGGGCCACCGGTTACGGCGTTCGCACCCTTGTGGAATGGTGCTGCCGGCTTGCGCAGGAGCCCCCGGGGGGATTAGGGCAGTAACGACCCCCAGGCCGTGATCCGCTTGTTCCAGCCCACCGGCTCCGACCATTCCGCCTTCTGGTTCGACGGGGCAGACCCCGGCCAGTGGGACGGTGAGGTGGGTCGTGCCTGCGAAGCAGCAGTCTCTGACTGGCGGCGATTTCACGCCGAAGCCGAAGGCATCCTGGCGCCGGTGATCGCCAATGAGCGCCTGCGCCAGCGCCTGGCCGGCGAACTGGCTGACGCCGCCTTCCCTGAAGCCTTCAGTCCCGCCTGTGAGTTGTGGTTTCAGGAGGAGCAGAAGCTCTCGCTGGCCACCCTGCACGAACCCCTGCCGGGCTGAGCCGGCCGCCGGTGCAGGTGGAGAGCCGCACCGCGGCGGACGGCTCTCCACCTCCCCTCCAGCCGGCCTGCGGATCCATCGTTCGGGAAGTCCCCCGGATGTGCCCCATGGCCCCGTCCTCCCGCAGCGCCGACTGTGTCGGCTGGATGCTCGACAACATCGGTCGTCACACCCTGCTGACCCCGGCCGAAGAGGTGGAGCTGGGCCGCCAGGTGCGGGCCTGGCAGGACCACCCCGATGGGCCCGATGCGGCACCGCCCGCCGTGCGGCGGCTGGGCCTGCGGGCCCGCCAGCGGATGGTGCAGGCCAACCTTCGCCTGGTGGTGCACCTGGCCAAGAAGCAGCGCCTGCGGGGCCTCAGCCTTGAGGATCTGGTGCAGGAGGGGGCCATCGGCCTGCAACGGGCCGTGGAGAAGTACGACCCCACCACCGGTTACCGCTTCAGCACCTACGCCTACTGGTGGATCCGCCAGGCCCTGCAACGGGCCACCAGCCAGCAGAGCAGCCTCGTGCGGCTGCCCTTCCATGTGGCCGACCGCCTCGCCAGGCTGGCGGCCGCCACCCAGCGCCTGTCCCAGCGGCTGGGGCGCCAGCCCAGTCGCCAGGAGCTGATGGAAGCCACCGGCGAAAGCGCCGAGCAGTTGCTGGAGCTGCAGCGGGCCCACCGCATCAGCCTCGGCTGCAGCCTCGACACGCCCCTGGGGGGCGACGCTGACAACGGCACCCTCGCCGACCTGATCCAGGACGGCCAACCGGGTCCGATGGAATGCCTCGAAAGCGACCTGGCGGCGGAAGAGCTGGAGCGTCTGCTGGCCAGCACCGAGCTCAGCGACCGCGAGAGCGAACTGCTGCGCCGTCGCCATGGTCCAGGCCGGCCGGCCACCCTGCAGGACCTGGCGGGCCGCTTCGGCCTCAGCCGCGAACGCACCCGCCAGCTGGAGCAGAACGCCCTGCGCAAGCTGCGGCGCCAGGCGCGGGTGCTGGCCGGTGCCGCCGCTTAAGGTTGCAGTCAGCTGAGCAGCCGTCTCTTGCGGTCCCCCCGCTGGTTTCCACCCCCCTGGCTCACCCCCCGCTGGCAGTGGTACCTGCGGGCGCAGGCCGGGATGCTGCTGCTGCCTCTGGGGCTTTGCCTGTTCGGAGAAGCGCTGGTGCGACGGGCGGCCGATCCCCCCAGACCCTGGTTCTGGATCGGCACCCTCAGCCTGCTGAGCATCAACGCCGGCGTTGGGCTGATGGTGGAAAGTGGCCTGTTTCGCGGCTACCCGCGGCGATGACGCCTCAGGCGGCGGGGGCCGGCACCGCCCGGCCGCCATCACCGCTGATCGACACCATGGGCGACTGCAACTCGTGGATCTGCCAGCGAGCCCGGTCATCGCAATGGGCAAGCTGACGGTCGAGGTCATCGGCCGCATGCTTGGGAGTTTCGTAAGGGCCGATGTACCGGGTGGCGAGGCCCTCCCGGATGGTCAGCAGATACATCTGGCCTCCGTCTCACAGGGCCAAATTAGCCCGATTGTCCGGAGGCTGCAGGTGCGGTTGCCCACGCTTCACTGTTGCGGGCACGACGTCCCCAGACCGCCTCGAGGCGGGCATCACGGCCGCAGCGCCAGCGGTAATAGCCATAGGTGACGGGATTGCGGCGGGCGTAATCCTGGTGATAGGTCTCCGCCGGCCAGAAGGGGCCCAGGGGACGGACCGCCACCCGCAGCGACGGGGCCGGGGTGCCGAGCTCGCGGGCGGCGGCCGCGACGCTGGCGCGGGCCGCTTCCTCCTGGCGCCGGTCGGCGGTGAAGATCACCGGTCGATAGGAGCTGCCGCGGTCGCAGAACTGGCCCTCCCCGTCCTTCGGATCGATGTTGCGCCAGAAGGCCCGCAGCAGGGTCTCGTAGGAGAGGCGATCGGGGTCAAAGCGCACCCGCACGCTCTCCTGATGACCGGTGCCACCGGCACTCACCTGGCGATAAGTGGGTTGCGCCAACCGACCACCGCTGTACCCGCTGACCGCTTCGGCCACACCGGGGAGCTGCTCGAGGTCGTGTTCGAGGCACCAGAAGCATCCCCCGGCGAAGACGGCCTCCTGCAGCGGCGCGGCCAGGACCGGGGCAGGCAACCCCAGCAGCAGCAAAGAAAGCAGCAGTGCGGCCAACAAGGCGCCCGGGAGGCGGGGGTGATCAGGGGCCATGGAGGCTGTCGAGAATCAGACGGGCTGCCCGTCGGGTGACCCCAGGTTCGCCCAGCTCCTGCCGAAGCCGCGTGTAGCCCTCAAGCATGTGCTGCCGTTCCGGTCCGTCGTCCAGCAGCGGACCGGCAGCAGCCAGGAGGGTTTCGGCGGAAAGCTCGTCCTGCAGCAGCTCAGGCACGAGCCGCTGCTCAAGCACCAGATTGACGGGTGAAATGTGGCTGACCTGAAAGCGCAGCAGATGCCGGGCCACAAAGGCCGTCGGCCGGCTGACCCGGTAGGCCACCACCTGCGGCACCCGCCGCAGGGCCAGCTCGAGGTTGACGGTGCCGGATTTGTTCAAGGCCAGGTCGGCGGCCGCGAAGAGCTCAGGCCGGCGGGCATCGGCTTCGGCGGCGGACAGCACCCGGGCCCGCAGACCCCGCTGGTCCACCGCCGCCTGCAGCACGGGTTCAAAACTGGCCTGGGCCGCTGGAACGATCACCTGCAGCCCAGGTCGCTGCCGCTGCAGCTCCGTGGCGGCATCGAGCAGGGGCGGCAGCAGCCAGCGCAGCTCCTGTCGGCGCGAGGCGGGCAGCACCAGCAACAGCCGATCGTCCTCGCCGAGCCCCAGCTGCCGACGCGCCGTGGGCCTGTCGATGCCGCCCGCCAGGGTGTCGAGCAGGGGATGACCCACCCAGTCGACCTTGGCCCCACGGCTGGCGTAGAAGCGGGCCTCCTCCGGAAAGATCGCCAGGATCCGGTCGCTGAAACCGATCAGGCGGGTGGTGCCTGTCTCCCCGAGCCTGAAGGCCCACTCCTGGGGTGCGATGTAGTAGAGGACCGGCAGGTGGGGCCACCAGCGCTTGACCCGCCGCCCCAGCGGGGCATTGCCCCCCATGTAATCGATCAGGACCACGCCATCGGGCGGGTTGCGGCGCAGCCAGTGGTTGAGCCGTTGCTGCAGCCGCAGGGTGGGCCACACCAGGGGCAGCGCCTCCCAGAGACCGATGGCCCCCAGGGGCGCCGTGTCGGCCAGCAGTTCGGCACCGGCGGCGCGCATTCGCGGTCCCCCCAGGGCGCTCAGCCGCAGGGGCAATCCCCGGGCCTCGGCCTCCAGCCGCAGGGCCTGGATCAGCAGGCTGCCCTGCAGATCACCGGACACCTCGCCGGTGCTGATCAGCAGGTGGGTCACGGCGTCGGCGGCCTCACGGGCGGGCCGGCGGCAGGGGCCCGCGGCGGCCCGGGGTGCAGCTGGCCTCCAGAAAGGCCACCAGGTGTTCACCGGTGGGGCTGAGCTGCATGGTGCGGGCCTGGGCCAGGGCCGTGGCCAGGGGCAGACCGCTGCGGTAAAGCAGTTTCCACAGATGCTGCAGCTCCTTCATCACCGACCCGTCATCGGCATCGACCAGTCCGCTGCGTTGCAGGCCGATGCGATTGAAGCCCCGCAGTCGACCGGGGTGGCCCTCCACCATCGTGTAGGGGGGCACATCCCGATCGATGCGGCTCATGCCCCCCACCATCGCCAGTCGGCCGATGTGCACGAACTGATGAATACCCAGCACCCCCCCGATCACCGCCCGATCCTCGATGTGCACATGGCCGGCGACAGCCACGCCATTGGCCACCACGATCCGGTCCCCCAGGACACAGTTGTGGCCGATATGGCTGTAGGCCATCAACAGGTTGTGGCTGCCAATGCGGGTGGATTCGCCGGCGGCGGTGGCCCGGTTGATCGTCACGCATTCGCGGATGCGGTTGCCGTCACCGATCACCACTTCGGTGGCGTCGCCGCGGTACTTGAGATCCTGGGGTTCGAGACCGATGCAGGCCCCGGGGAAGATCTTGTTGTCTTCCCCCATCAGCACCCGGCCCTCGATCACCACATGGGGGCCGATCTCGGTGCGGCCCCCCAGGCAGACCTCCGGGCCGATGACGGCATAAGGGCCGATGACCACCCCTTCGCCCAGGCGGGCGGCGGGGTCGACGAGGGCCGTTGGATGGATGCGGGTGGAGGTGGCGGAAAGATTCATGGTCAGTCCACCAGGGAAAACATCAGCTCACCGGCGCAGACAGCCTGGCCGTCGACGGTGACATCGCCTCGCACCTTGCCGAAGCGCTGGCGCTTGAGGCTGATCAGCTCGCAGGTGATCCGAAGCTGATCCCCCGGCACCACAGGTCGGCGGAACCTTACCCCGTCGATCCCCGCAAACACGAACAGGCCCGCAGGCAGTTCGGGCATCTGAGCCACGATCAGCCCCCCCACCTGGGCCATCGCCTCGACGATCAGCACGCCGGGCATGAGCGGCCGGCCGGGGAAATGCCCCTGGAACTGGGGTTCGTTGAGGGTGACATTCTTGATCGCCACGATGCGCCGGCCGGGATCATGTTCGATGACCCGGTCCACCAGCGCAAACGGATAACGGTGGGGCAGCAGGTTGAGGATCTGCTCACTCTCGAGCACGGTGACGGGGTTGGCAGCGGTCATCAGGCGGCGTGGGGACGGTCGGCAACGAGGGGGAAGGACTCGGGGGCAATGGCGAGACGGCGGCTGCTGAGGGCTGCGGCCAGGGCCGTGTGCAGCGCGTGGGAGCCGCGATAGACGATCACCTGGGCCCTTGGCAGGCCGGCCAGGGCCAGGTCCCCGATCAGGTCAAGCAGCTTGTGGCGCACCGGTTCGTCAACGAAGCGGAGCGGAGGGTTCAGCCAGTGCTCGCCGTCGCAGACGAGGGCATTGTCGAGATCACCACCGCGGATGAGTCCAGCCTGCCGCAGCTGCTCGACCTGATCCCGGAAGCCGAAGGTGCGGGCCGGGGCGATCTCGGAGACGAACCGTTCCGGCGTCAGGGTGATGCTGAACAGCTGGCGGCCGATCGCCGGCTGCGGAAACTCGATGGCAGCCGTGAGGCAGAGCTGGTCGCTGGGCACGGCGACGGCCACGCCAGGGCCCTGCTGCAGGGTGACGGGAGCATCGACGGGCGGCAGCGGATCACGGGGACCCAGGTCGTGAAGACCCGCCTCACCGATGGCCTCGACCCAGGGGGCCGCCGAACCATCGAGCAGGGGGATTTCGTCGCCTTCGATCCACAGATTGACCTGGGTGAGGCCCGTGCCCGCCAGGGCGGCCAGCAGGTGCTCCACCGTGGCCAGCCGCCGCTCGCCCAGCCGCAGGCAGGTGCAGAGACGGGTCTCGTGCACCAGGCCGGGGTGCAGGGGCTGGAGCCCCAGCGCTGGCTGATCCAACCAGCCCACCCGGAATCCCGGTTGGTCTGAAGGCTCAAGACGCACCCGCGTGCCGTTGCCGGAGTGCAGCCCCACCCCCCGCCGCTCAACGGTGGCGGCCAGGGTGTGGCGACGGCTGTAGTCGGAGGGCCAGGCCATGGTCAGAACTTGAATCCCACACCGACGTTGAAGCGCCAGTTGTCGGTGAAATCCTGGCTGGCCACCTCAAGGCGCAGGGGGCCCACAGGGGTGGTCACGATCACACCGGTGCCCACCGAGAAGCCCTGGCCTGGTTTCTGCAGCAGGATACCGGGGCTGCCAGGCACCTGATCCTGGGTGGCGAAGGTGGTGCCGGCATCGAAGAACAGTTCGCCGCTGATGATCCGGAAGATCGGGAAGCGGTATTCGATGGTGCCTTCGAGGTAGCTGCGGCCGACCCCAAGATCACAGTCGTAGTAGCCACGGACCGAATTGCTGCCGCCGAGGCAGAAGGCTTCGTAGGGGGGCAGGCTGCCACTGATGTTGCCCCCGGTGAGCTGCAGGGCAATGGACTGCGGACAATCTTCCGGCTCTCCCTTTTTGCTGCGGCAGCCCTTGTACAGCTTCAGGAAGTTGACCGGAATGAAGTGGGTCGCCGAGAGCCGCTGGCGGTTGAAGGTGGGTGAGTTTTCGCCGACACTGACGTACTGCTCGGTGCTGGCCGTCATGAACGTGCCGGAACGCGGGCTCTTGTTGTCGTTGAGGGTGTTGTAGGAAACAGCGAAGCGGCCACCGACGAGCTGGTTGGTGCTGGCGCAGTTGTACGCAAGGCAGATGATCTCGTTGAGGTTGGCGTAGGGATTGCCGTCATTGTCAAAGGGGGCCGCCCCATAGCGCCGGGGGGTGCCGTTGCCGTTCATGACAATCGCCTCCTGACCGCTGAGACCGAAGATCAGGGTCCAGAGGTTGCGCTTGAACGGGTCGCCGCCGCGCAGGGGGCGGATGTACTGGATGTTGCCACCGGTGCGCTGGACCCGCACCAGGTCGCCCTCGGGGTCGTAGTAATTGAACCCGGGCAGGGCCGCGGATGCGGCGTTGACGTTGTTGAACTCGGTATCTTCAACGTTGACAACGTAATTGCGCGGCCTGCCGACGGCCTGGTTGAGCACGACCGCCTGCTGGGCATTGATCGACCGGGACGGTGCCTCGTAGAAGCCCTGGACTGTGCGGATGGAGCCGTCGTACTGACTCTGGAAGATCTGAGGAATTTCACGACTGATGAAGCCCTTCACCCGCAGAGCGCTGCGGTTGGGGTCATCCTTCAGCCAGGGGATGTCGAAGTTGAAATCGGCAAGGGCTCCGTACTGGCCATAGGTGAAGTTGAGACCGGTGCTCCAGGCCCGGCCGAACAGATTGCTTTCCTGAAGCTGTATCTGGCCGAACAGACCCTGGTTCTGGCTGTAGCCGACGCCCCCGGACAGCGACCCCGTCGACTGCTCGGTCACGCCCAGCACCAGCACCACCTCCCCCGGCTTGGCCGGCACCGGTTTGAGCGTGACCTTCACATCGGAGAACAGGCCGGTGGCGTAGAGACGCTTGATGTCACCTTCCAGTTGGCGACGATTGAACAACCCTCCAGGCTTGACCGAGATCTCCCGGCTCACCACCCATGGCTTTGATTTGCCGCGGATCGGTTGTCCCTTGTCGTCGACGGTGTCGCCGTTGGCATTGACGAACTGAACCTCGACGCCCTCGACAATCCCTTCGCGCACGCTGAGCTCAACCCCACCTTCGGGGCTGATGCGGCTGGGGCCGGTGACGCGGGCCAGGGAATAGCCCTGGTCGCCATACCACTTCTGCAGCTCGTTGAGCCGCCGCTCCATGGTGCGCAGGTTGATGGTGCGGCCGTAGTCGGTCGCAAAGACCTCCTTGACGACCGGCGCTGGCAGCAGCGCCTTCGGATTGTCGAAGGTCACCTCGGTCAGCACCGGGTTGGGGGTGACATTCACCACCAGCCGCACCCCCAGGGGGCCATCCACCGGCTGGATGCGCACATCACTGAACCAGCCGGTGGCATACACCGCCGAGAGGTCGGTCTTGAGGGCTGAGCGGGTGGTGCTGCTCCCCGGACGGACCGTGAGGGCGTCGTAGACGACACGCTCGAGGCGCTCACGTTCGGGATGGTTCTCGAGACCCACCACCGCCACTTCACTGATGGGGACCTTGGTCTCGGCGGCCGCTGCCGGAGCCGCCGTGGGGAGCCTGGTGGGGGGAGCGGCGGTCGGGTCGGGGGTGGCGGCCGGCGCCGCCGAAGGGGTGTCGACCTGGTCAGAGCTGGGCGCCGGCGCGGCGGTCTGGGCCAGGGTGGCACCGGCGAGCACGAACACCCCCAGCAGCGGCGTCGACAGGCGGACCGTCCAGTGGGCCAGGCGCCGCTGGATGGAGGCAGCCGTGGGGCCGGAAGCCATGGAGGGGCTGGGCATCAGTGCGCAGAGCAGCGCCGGTCGGGTGACCTTATCGGTAGGGACGGGGACTTGGCCCCAACCCTTGGACCCGTTTGAGGACCTCCCCATAGGCCTCCACCAGACCCCCGAGGTCCTGACGGAAGCGGTCCTTGTCCAGAATCCGGTCGGTGCCGGCGCGCTGGCCCCTGTCCCAGAGGCGGCAGGTGTCGGGGCTGATCTCATCGGCGAGCAGCAGAAGACCCGCATCGGTGCGACCGAATTCGAGCTTGAAGTCCACCAGATCGATGCCCACCTCACCGAAGCGACGGCTCAGGATGGAGTTCACCTGCCGCGCCAGGGCCTCGAGTTGCGCCCGTTCCTCGGGCATGAGCAACGCCAGCAGCCCCAGCCGGGCCTCGGTCAGCAGGGGATCGCCGAGGGCGTCGTCCTTGTAATACAGATCGAGCAGGGCAGGCTCCAGGGGGGTGTCCGGCGCCAGTGGCAGCTGGCGGCAGAGGGACCCCGCCGCCCGGTTGCGCAGCACCACCTCCAGGGGCACGATCCGCACGGCCCGCACGGCCATCCAGCCGGGATCAAGGCAACCCAGGTAATGGCTGGCCATCCCCTCGGCCTCCAACAGCTCGAACAACCGGGCCGAAATCTCCCAGTTGAGGAGCCCCTTGCCCGCCAGCTGCTCCTTTTTCTGGGCATTGAAGGCGGTGGCATCGTCCTTGAACTGCACCGCAAGCACCCCTGGACGGTCGGTGCTGAAGACCTTCTTCGCCTTGCCCTCGTGGAGCAGCGGACCGATGGTCAGTGCAGTCGCAGTCATGGGGTTGCCTCTGCAGGGGGGCCGGCATGGCCGCCGGGCCGGAGGGGTGAGCGCAGCTGCCGGTCCAGCCGCAGCTCTTCCTGCATTGTGTCCCGCAGCTGACCGGCCTCCCGCAACAGCCCCGCCAACCGCAGCCGCACCAGCTCCAGCTCGAGGGTCTCCTGCTCCCGGGCCACGGCCAGGGGCTGCAGCGCCGCAGCGGTGGCCTCGTCGGGGCGGGCCAGCAACGCCCGCCAACGCTGGGTGATCTCGGTGGCCTGCCGTTGCTGGGCGGTGGGCAGGGGATCGTGCTGCTGCAGGGTCAGCTGCTGCCGCCGCCGGCGCAGCTGGCGGGCTTCCGCCCGTCGATCCTGCAACCGCAGCTGCTCGCGGTGCCGCCGCCAGCTTTCGAGGCTGGCCAGATCCTCGCCGCTGCGCCCCTCGGCCTCCAGCTCCAGCAGCCAGGGGGAGCGCAGATCGAGCAGCCGCTCGAGATCCAGCAGCTCCTGCTGCCGCTCGACGGCATCACCCGGCAGGCGCTGGCGCTGCACCGCCGCCGCCAGGCCGTTCTCGAGGTCCAGGCGCCGCCACTGCCGCTGCACCAGCAGGGCGAAACGCTCCCGGGCCTGCTGCCGGGGGCCCGCCTCCGGCAGGCGGTCCTCCAGCGCCGCCTCCAGCTGCTGCTGCCGCGCCGTGGCCTCGACCTTGGGCAGCCGCGACGGCAGGGTTCCGAAGGAGCCGGGAGCCAGCAGCAGGTCCGCCCCGTCGGCCCGCGCCTGGCGCAGCCGTTCCGCGTCTTCAAGCAGGGCCGGCAGGGCGTGGATGGCCGGGGGAGAATCCACCTCCGGCCGCCGCGGCTCCCGCCCTCCGAGGGTCTCGATGGTCCAGGGATGGCGGGCAGGCCGGGGGTCGCCCTCCAGCTCCTGCAGCCGCCGGTCCAGGGCCTCCAGCTCCCTCAGGGGGCGCCCGGCGGCAATCCGCAGGGCTTCGCGGTCCACCCGGTCCAGCATCCAGCTGTCACCGGCCTCGCTGGCCAGCCGCTGCTGGTCCGCCAGCAGATCGCTCCAACGTTCGCGATGGTCGAGGGTGGCGGCGAGGCGAGCGGCCAGGGTCAGCCGTGCCTGGCTGCGATCCGCCTCGGGCGCATCGCTGAGCTGCAGCAGCAGGTCGAGGCCATCGCCGTGGCGTTGCTCCAGGGGTTCCTGCCGGTCCAGCAGGGCCTGGGCCAGGGCCGGCTGCCGGGTGCCATCGGCCCGGGCACTGCGCAGGGAGGCCCGCAGGCCCATGCCGTCCTCAAGGCGGCGGGCCAACCGTTCCCGCCGCTGGTTGGTGGCGGCGGCCGCCGCCGACTGGCCAGCCTCCAGCTCCAGCTGCCGCTGGCGACTGAGCAGCTGGCCGGCGAGGCCCCAGGCGGCCGCAGCGGCGGCCTGGTCGAGGGTGCGGGGCAGCAGCCCGAGGGCCTGCGGGCCCTTGCCGGCACCGGCGAGCACGCGGGTGGCCTCCGCCAACCGCTCCGCGGTCGCCAGGGGGTCGCTGGCGGGGGTCTGCAGCAGGCCTGCGGCCGCAGCGGAGCGGCCTTCGGCCTCCAGGTGCTCGGCCTGCAGATCGAGGGCGCTGGCCACCGGCAGGGGGCGATCCGTGACCGGCAGGTTCAGGGCCTGCAACGTCTCCACCGACCCCTGGCTGAGGCGCTGCAGCGCCAGGACGGCACGGCGGTGGTCCCGGGCATCGCGGGCCGCCTGCCACTGCAACAGCAACCAGCGGCGCCGTTCGTCGCCCGCGGCGGGCCCCACCCGATCCAGCACCGTGAGCGCAGCGTCCGGGGCGCGGCACTGCAGCAGGGCAGCGGCATCGTCGAGCACCGTCGCCAGATCGTCCGGTTCCGGGTTCAGGGTCAGCAGCCGGCCCCGGGCCAGGGGCAGCCGGGCATCGAGGCCCACGGCAAGGGCATTGACGCAGGCGTCCCCCAGGGCGCGGGCACCGCCGTCCAGCAGCAGCCGGTCAAAGGCGGCCTGGGGCAGAGCCCCCGCCGGCAGCGGCGGTGGGGAGGCCGGCGGCACCGCTGCCGCGGTAGGAGGGAACAGCAAGGATGGCGTGTTCGCAGCGGGCCAACGCTAGGTGGCCCCCCCGGCCGCGCCGTCATTCCAGCGGAGGGCCCGACCTTGACCGTCGCACGCATCCTGGTGGTGGGCTCGGGGGGCCGGGAGAATGCCCTGGTCTGGGCCCTGGCGCGGTCTCCGGGCCAACCTCGGCTGTGGCTCGCCCCCGGCAACGGCGGCAGTGCCGACCTGCCCGGCTGCAGCGTGGTCCCGATCGCCAGTGATGACGGCGACGGCCTGCTGCAGCTCTGCCGCCGGGAAGCGATCGAACTGGTCGTGATCGGCCCCGAGGCCCCCCTGGCGGCAGGCCTGGCGGATGAGCTCCGTCAGGCGGGAGTGGCGGTGTTCGGCCCAGGGGCCGATGGCGCCAGGCTGGAGGCCAGCAAGGACTGGGCCAAGACGCTGATGCGCGAAGCCGGCATTCCCACCGCCGGTTTCTGGACGGTGATGACCCGGGAGGAGGGGCTGGCGCTGGTGCGCTCCCTGGGACGCCCCCTGGTGGTCAAGGCCGACGGCCTGGCAGCCGGCAAGGGTGTGGTGGTGGCCGAGACGCTGCACGAGACCGAGGCAGCGATCGAGGACTGCTTCGGTGGGCGGTTCGGTGCGGCGGGACGCACGGTGGTGCTTGAGGAGCGCCTGCGGGGACCCGAGGTGTCGGTGTTCGCCTTCACCGACGGCACAGAACTGCTGCTGCTGCCGCCCGCCCAGGACCACAAGCGCATCGGCGAGGGCGACACGGGCCCCAACACCGGCGGCATGGGGGCCTATGCACCGGCCCCGCTGCTGGATGCCGACGGGCTGGCCTTGGTGCGACGCCAGGTGCTGGAGCCGCTGCTGCAGACCCTGCGAAGCCGTGGCATCAGCTACCGCGGTGTGATCTACGCGGGCCTGATGCTCACGCCCGACGGACCGCAGGTGATCGAGTTCAACTGCCGTTTCGGTGATCCGGAATGTCAGACCCTGATGCCGCTGCTGGAGGGGGACCTGGCCTCATTGATGCTGGCCTGCGCCGAGGGCCGGTTGGCCCAGGCTCCGCCCTTGACGATCCGCCCCCTGTGCAGTGCCTGTGTGGTGGCCGCCGCCGGCGGATACCCCGACGAACCCCGGCTCGGTGACGAGGTGCTCGACCGGGGCCAGGACGGCCATGACCGTCGGCTGTTCCATGCCGGCATCCTCCGCGACGAGGAGGGTTGCCTGCGCACCAGTGGGGGCCGGGTGCTGGCGGCCGTGGCCGAGGCCGACGATTTCGATGCCGCCTTTGCCGCCGCCTACGCACGGCTGGACGATGTGTCGTTCACCGGCATGCAGGTGCGCCGCGACATCGGCCATCAGGTGCGCCGCTTCTAGGCTGGGCCCCATGCTGTGCCCGGCCCCGCCCTGACCACAAGTCCAGCCACCACCGTTCCCCCCCGCCGCAGCCTGGGGGAGGCCATCGCCCGCTGGTGGGCCGAATTCAGCCTCCAGACCAAGCTGCTGGCCGTCGCCACCCTCGTGGTGAGCCTGGTGATGACCGGCCTCACCTTCTTCTCCCTCAACGGCATCCAGATGGAGGCCCGCATGGGGGACACCCGCTATGCGCGGGACCTGGGGCTGCTGCTGGCGAGCAACGTCACGCCGCTGGCGGCCGAAGGCCGCGACCGCGACCTGGCACGGGTCACCGAAGACTTCTGGCGGTCGAGCCGCAGCCTTCGGTACATCTTTTACGCCGATCCCGAAGGGGTGATCTACCTGGGGATCCCGATCAGCCGCATCGACAGCGGCAACGACCTGCAGCTGAGCCGCCGGCTGGAGCTGCCGGCCGACCTCGGCGAGCGACCGGGCAATCCGCTGCTGCGCCAGCACCTCACCCCCGATGGCCTCGTCACCGATGTCTTCGTGCCGATGGTGAGCGAAGGCCGCTACCTGGGGGTCGTGGCCCTGGGCATCAACCCCAACGATGCGGTGGAGGCCAGCGGTGCCCTCACCCGCGAAGTGACGGTGGCGGTGTTCGTCTCGATCTGGGTGCTGGTGATCCTCGGGGCGGTGTTCAACGCCCTCACCATCACCCGACCTGTGAAGGAACTGCTGCGGGGGGTGCGGTCGGTTGCCGACGGCGACTTCGCCGCCCGCATTGCCCTGCCGGTGGGGGGAGAACTGGGGGAACTGCTGCAGGGATTCAACGACATGGCGGCCCGGCTGGAGGCCTATGACGCCGCCAACATCGAGGAGCTCACAGCGGCCCAGGTGAAGCAGGAAACCCTGATCGCCACCATGGCCGATGGCGCCCTGCTGCTCGACGCCGACGGACGGGTGGTGCTGGCCAATCCCACGGCGCGGCGTCTCTTCCGCTGGGAGGGCCGCAGCCTCGACGGGGTCGAGCTGATGGGGTTGCTGCCCGACGGCCTGGCGATGGATCTACAGCCCAGCCTCGAGCAGATCCGCCAGGGGCTGCGCGACGGCGCCGAACTGCGGTGCAACCTCGGCGAGCCCACCCGCACCCTGCGGCTGGTGCTCCAGGGCGTGCGGGACGGCAGCGGTGGAACCCTCAAGGGCATCGCCGTGACCGTGCAGGACCTGACCCGGGAGGTGGAGCTGAATGCGGCCCAGAGCCGTTTCATCAGCAACGTGTCCCATGAGTTGCGCACGCCGCTGTTCAACATCAAGAGCTACGTCGAGACGCTCCATGACTACGGCGACCAGCTCAGCGATGAGCAGCGCCAGGAGTTCCTCGCCACGGCCAATGATGAGACCGACCGTCTGACGCGTCTGGTCAATGATGTGCTCGACCTGTCACGCCTCGAATCCGACCGGGTGTGGCAGCTGGAACCGATGGATCTGCCCTCGGCCATGGAGCAGACCCTGCGCAATTACCGACTCAACGCCGAAGAGCGGGGCGTGGAACTGGCCCTGGATGTGCCGGAGTCCGCACCACGCATCCGCGGCAACTGGGATCTGCTGTTGCAGGTGTTCGACAACCTCGTCGGCAATGCCGTCAAGTTCACCCCGGCCGGTGGCCTGGTGATGCTGCGGGCCTACCCTTGGCCCGACATCTGCCCCATCGCCGCCGCCGCAGACGCCAGCTCACCGCTGCCTCGGCTGCGGGTCGAGATCAGCGACACCGGCTGCGGCATCGACCAGGAGGACCTGAGGCGGGTGTTCGAACGCTTCTTCAGGGTTGAAAACGCCGTGCACACCGAGCGGGGCACGGGCCTGGGCCTCTCGATCGTGCGGGGGATCCTCGATAAGCATGACGCCAGGGTGCAGATCATCAGCGAACCGGGGTGCGGCACGACCTTCTGGTTCGACCTGCCCCTTGAGCACGCCGACGAGGACGAACTGCTCATGCGCGCCCAACGCAGGGAGAACGCCCTGGTGGCATGACCAGGCTGCAATCAGAGGTTCTCGCTGTCGACACCGCGAACGATCCGTGACAACTCACTGCGCTCGTCGGTGGTGATCCGGTGGGGAACACCACTGATGATGCGTTCAAAGTTGGCGAACGAATCTTTGATTTCAGGCCCATTGCCGGTGATCACGAATTCACGGATGGCCTTGTCATGCCAGGAACCGCGCATCTTGAAGACGTTGAGAGCCCTGGACATCTCACCGCGGATCTCAACGTATTGGAGCAACAGAATGGTGTCTGTGATTGTGGAAATATGGGAGTCAGTGATGGAATGACTGCCCATGAACTCCTCGGATGTATTCGTGAAGAATCCCGCAATCTCCTCCTGCTTGGCATAGCCGGTCACGCCGATCACAAACTGCCGGAAGGCGTTGTGACTCACCCCCCGGGCAAGGGCCGAAAGGGAGTCGATGGCCATGCGGGAGGGCTTGAACTGGCTGATCTCAGTCTTGATGATCTGCAGATGGTCCTCAAGGCCGGTCGATTCGGGATAGGCGCAGACAATCTTAAGAAGACCATCCGATTCCATCTGCTCAAAATCCATTCCCCAGCTGGTGGCATTGCGCAGCAGCTGGGCCCGCGACTCCTCATAGGCAAACAAGATCGCTCGCTCACGATTGGCGCAGGCGTTCTCAAGGAACTTGCTGACCAACAGCGTTTTGCCCGTGCCCGTGGCACCGGTGGCGAGAATAATTGAATCCTTGAAGAATCCGCCTCCGCACATCTCATCGAGCCGCGGCACACCAGAACTGACCCGCACATTGCTGGAGCGCTGGGTGAGACGCATCGCCCCCAGCGGGAAGATGCTGATTCCATGGGCTCCCATGGTGAAAGGAAACTCCCCTTTCATGTGGGTCGTGCCCCGCAACTTAAGGATCTCCACCGTGCGGCGGCGGCGCTCACCTTCCAGCACGTTGCGCAGAATTACAACATTATCAGAAACAAATTCCTCAACGCCATAGCGAGCAATGGGACCATACTCGTCAATGCGCTCGGTGGTCATCACCGTGGTGACGCCAATCTCCTTGAGACGGGCGATCAGACGAAAGATTTCCCGTCGCACCACCGAGACAGCATCATATTGCTGGAACACGGCCGTGATCGAATCAATGGCCACACGCTTGGCCTTGTACTTGCGAATGGCGTAGTTGATCCGTTCAATCAGGCCGGAGAGGTCAAAACTACCGGCCACATCCTGCCCTTCAGGATCTGGAGAAGCATCAAGAATGAAGAGCTTGTCCTGGCTGACCATGGACTGCAGGTCCCAACCAAAGCTCGCCGCATTCCGAAGAATGTCGAGGGGTGACTCTTCAAAGGTGACAAAAATGCCAGGCTCATCGAAGTGGCAGATGCCATTATAAAGAAAATGCAACGAGAAAACGGTCTTTCCCGTTCCGGAAGTGCCGCTGATCAGGGTCGAGCGCCCAATTGGCAGCCCCCCGTGGCATACGTCATCAAATCCCTCGATGCCCGTCGGCAACTTCTGCACCTGGGACAGGTGGAGGGGATCGGGGCGTTGGTCGTCCGTCATTGCAGCACTGGTCATGGCTTCAGGTTATTCAGAATCCGGGTCGTCGGTCACCTCGCTGAAGGCATCGTCGCTCAGCTCTTCGTACAGCAGGTCAAGGCCGATCAGCACCCGCTCCCGATCCGAGAGGTCGCCGATGATCCGCCGCACCGGTGGCGGCAGGATCTTGGCCAGGGTGGGGGTGGCGAGGATCTTGTCCTCCTCAGCCAGCTGGGGGTTCTTGAGCACGTCGATGACCTTGAGGGCATAGACCCCACGGAATTCGGTCTCCAGGATGTTGCGCAGAGTCTTGAGCGCCCGCATCGAGTTGGGGGTGTTGCCCGCGACGTAGAGCTTGAGGATGTAGGTCTTGCGTGGACTCATGGGGTTTCCTCCTGGCGCCGGTGCCGGGCCGGCAGACGGGATGGACCAGCACCGACCTCGGGGGGGATCGAGCGGCGGTACATCTCACAAAGGTGGGCCATCACGTCCAGCAGGGCAAGGCGGTAATCCTGGAGAAAGTCACTCTTGTGGCCCTCCAACCGCAGCTGCTTGGACCAGCCATCGATGAGATTCATGTGGATTTCCACGGTTCGCGTGATGGGGAGGTCGCTGAAGAAGGCGGTGTTGACGTAGCTCTCAATGGCCTGGTTCGCCGCCGGCGGATCGCGGAAATAGCTCAGCAGCACGTCCCGGTAGCTCCGCTCAAGCGAGCGCAGCAGTTCCGCCTGCTCGGGAGCCGGCAGATGACGAAGGAACAGAGCGGGGTCCCGCTTGTAGAAGACGCCGAGGTAGCCGAGCCGATCCTCAAGCCGTTGCGACAGGCGCCACTGCTCGGGAGCGGTGCCCTCCCGGGCTTCCCCCCGCAGCACCCGCCGCTCGAGAAAGCGGGACACGGCGGCATCAAGCACGTAAGGCAGCTGCTCAAGCTGATCGGCCTGGAGGTGCACCTCAGCTTCGTGGCAGGTCACCTGACCGGTGACAGCACCGATCACCACCGTCGGCAGCAGCCCTTCCTGCTGCAACCTGGCCAGCAGATGCGGGTCGAGGGCGTTCTGCTCGATCAGCAGGCCGTCGAGGCCTTCCCAGGCGGCGACGATCCTTTCCTGCCAGCCCTCACCCCCCAGGGGAAGGGGCTGCAGGGCGTAACGCCCGTCCTGAAGCCACTGGCCGCAGGCCTGCCGCACCTGTGGTGTGGCGATCAGCGAGCCGATGACCAGGTCGGGTTCCTTCATGGCGCCTCTCGGCCATCGCATCGGCTGCTTCAGTGTTGACGGAGGGCATCGCCTTGAGGGAAGATCATTGTTTGTCTTTCGATTGGTCGTGCGCCAGGCTTAAAGAACGGCTCCATGGAGCCGTGCTGCCTGGCCATGCCTGAGCCGCCCCATGACCAAGGCCCCTTCCCCTTCGGCGTCCGCAGACGCCAGCGCCGCCAACACGAGCGCCGCGACGGACCCTGCCCCCTATGCCATCGTCGAGGCCTGCGGGCAGCAGTTCTGGCTGCAACCCAACCGGTACTACGACTTTGACCGGCTGGCCGCCGACGTCGACGCCACCCTCACCCTCGACGAGGTGCTGCTGGTGTCAGATGCCAGCGGCGTGACCGTCGGCCAGCCGTACGTGAAAGGTGGCCAGGTGACCTTGCGGGTGCTGGCCCATCGCCGGGGTCCGAAGATCATCGTGTACAAAATGCGCAAGAAGAAAAAGACCCGGCGCAAGAACGGCCACCGCCAGGAACTCACCCGGGTGATGGTCGAATCCATCACCGTGGCCGGCAAGGCCCTGGCCTGACCCCGAGTCCGGCGCTCAGCGCCCCGATCTCTCCCGACTCCAACTCCCTCCACCACCCCCCCAATGGCCCACAAGAAAGGCACAGGCTCCACACGCAACGGCCGCGATTCGAACGCCAAGCGGCTCGGTGTGAAGCGTTATGGCGGCGAGAAGGTCACCGCCGGTTCCATCCTGATCCGTCAGCGGGGCACGAGTGTTCTGCCCGGCACCCACGTGGGTCAGGGGTCCGACGACACCCTCTTCGCCCTCGTCGATGGGGTGGTGGTGTTCGAGACGATCCGCCGCAACACCCGCGAGCGCAAGCGCATCTCGGTGGCCCCCCTCTGACCGGGCTGACCAGCCATGCCAGAACCCCGCACCTACCCCTGGCTTCGCAGGATGTAGGTGCGGGCGGTGATCAGATATGGATGGAACCGTTCCAGCAACCGGTCCTGCAGCACCTCGAAGAACCGCTGCACCAGGTTGGGGTCGTCGATGTGAAACGGATATTCCCCTTGGAACCCCTTGAAGAAGTACCAGTTCAACAGGGCCACCCCACCCCCAGGCGACAGCCGGTCTGCCAGTTGCGCCAGCAACCCGGCCGGATCGGGCACATGTTCCAGGACGTCCAGGCAGGTGATGCTGTCAAAGCGCTGGGGCAGCTGACCGTCGTCCAGGTCACGGCAGCAGATGACCCGGTCCTCCAGCCCCAGCCTCCGGGCCCGCCAGGCCACGAACTCCCGGTTGGTGCCGTTGAGGTCCACCATCCACACCCTGCGGACCTGCGGCAGGGCTGCGGCGGCAAGGGCATGGCTGCCGATGCCGCCGCCGAAATCCAGGTGGTCGCCGTGGGCCGCGGTGCTCTGCACTCGGAGGGTGTCGGCGATGTAGTCGGCACTCTGCAGATGCCAGCCGGCAAGTTCATAGAGATGGCCAGTGCCGACGTCGGATTCGTAGAACCGTTCACAGCCCGAGTCGTCGAGGGCTGCGGGCTGCAGCTGGGCCAGGGCGTCGGTGGCAGCTGCCATGCGCGGCTCGAGCTCACCGGGCGGCAGTTTCAGAAAGGTCTCCAGATGCTCCCTGAGGGCGAAGCCATCGGCGAGGAAGGCATCGATGTCGAGCGCCACCATGGCTGCCCCAGCAATCAGCCCACCGTAGGGGGCGCCCCATCCCCCCTCCGGCCATGAGCACCGCCTGTGGCTTTCTGGTGCTGGACAAGCCCACCGGGCCCACCTCCCACGACTGTGTCGCCCTGGCCAGGCGCCGTCTGGGCATCCGGCGCATCGGCCATGGCGGCACCCTCGATCCGGCCGTCACCGGGGTGCTGCCCCTGGCGGTGGGACCGGCCACCCGGCTGCTGCCCTACCTCGACGGCCGCAAGGAATACGAAGGCACCATCCAGCTCGGTCTGCGCACGGTCACCGACGATCTGCAGGGAGAGGTGCTGGAACACCGGCCCTGGCCTCCCCTCGAGACGGCGGCCCTCGAGGCCGAACTGCTGGGCTTCATGGGGACCTTGCTCCAGCGCCCCCCCCAGGTGAGCGCGGTCCACGTCGATGGGGAACGGGCCCATGCGCGGGTGCGTCGCGGCGAAGCCCCCGACCTGCCGGCGCGGCTGGTGACCATCGAGGATCTGCGACTCACCGACTGGAATCCGCAGGCCGGCGTCGTGGGTCTGTGGCTGCGCTGCTCGGCCGGCACCTACGTGCGATCCCTGGCACGGGACCTCGGGCAACGGCTGGGCTGCGGGGGTGCCCTGGCCTCCCTGCGACGCACCCATGCCCTTGGATTCGGCCTCGAGCAGGCCCTGGCGCCAGAGCAGCTGCAGCCCGGGATTCCCCTGCAGGATCCCCTGATCGCCCTGGGGCACCTGCCCCGCCGCCGGCTGGGCAGCCACGAATGGCAGGCCTGGACGCGGGGTCAGCGGCTGCCGGGGGGTGAGGACGGTCCGGAGGAGGAGGCCGTGGTGATGCTGCGGCCGGATGGCAGTCTTGCGGGCATGGCTCGCCGCAGCGACGATGGTCAGCTGCAGCCCCGGCTCGTGTTCGATGCCAGCGGCTGAGGGCGGGCCTTCCCTCCGATCCGTTCCGATACCGATGGCCGGCCACAGCAAGTGGGCACAGATCAAGCGCCAGAAGGCGGTGGTGGATGCCCGCCGCGGCGTGGTCTTCACGCGGCTCGCCCGCGAGATCACCGTCGCCGCCCGGCAGGGATCTGACCCGGCCGGCAACTTCCAGCTGCGCACCGCCGTCGAGAAGGCCCGGGCCGCCGGTGTGCCGAACGCCAACATCGAGCGGGCCATCGCCAAGGGGTCCGGCCAGGGGGCCGGTCATGGCGACAGCTTCGAGGTGGTGCGCTACGAGGGCTATGGCCCGGGCGGGGTGGCGGTGCTCGTGGAGGCCCTCACCGACAACCGCAACCGCACGGCCGCCGATGTGCGGCTCGCCTTCAGCAAGAACGGCGGCAACCTGGGGGAGAGCGGCTGCGTCGCCTACCTGTTCGACCAGCTGGGGGTCATCTGGCTCGAAGGGGACGAAGCCCTGGCCGAGGATCCGCTGCTGGAGGTGCTGCTCGACCTCGATGTGCACAGCTACCGCCTGGATGACTGCCAGGGGGAGATCTGGTGTCCACTGCCGTCCCTGGAGGGCCTCCACCGGCAGCTGCTGGCGGCCGGCTGGCCGGTGCAGGAAGCCGAACGGCGATGGCGACCCCAGACCCTGGTGGAGCTGGCGGATCCCGACAGCCTGCAGCAACTGGAGCGGCTGCTGGACAGCCTCGATGGCCTCGACGATGTCCGCAGCGTCAACTGCAATCTGGCCGCCTGAGGGGAGCCTCAGCCCAGCTGGGCCGCCGCCTCCAGGTCACACACCACCCGCACCCGGGGATGGCCCTGCAGCCAGCTGGCGGGCAGCTCGGCGGCGGCGGGCTCCTGCAGGGCCCGCCGCAGGATCGCGGCCTTGCCGGCCCCCAGCACCACCAGCAGCAACTCCCGGGCCGCCAGGATCTCGGCCAGCCCCAGGGTGATGGCCTGGACTGGCACCCCGGCGGGATCGCCGGCGAAGGCCCCGGCATTCTGGCGCCGGGTGCTGTCGCTGAGCTGCACCACCCGGCACGGGGCCGTCGCGGCACAGGGGGGTTCGTTGAAGCCCACGTGACCGTTGCTGCCCAGGCCCAGCAGCTGCAACCCCAGGCCCCGACGGCGCACCGCCTCGCCATAACGGGCAGCCTCGGCGGCCGGGTCGGCGGCGGCCCCATCTGGAAGCTGGAGGGCCTGCGCCGGCAGACCGAGGGGCCCGCCGAGGTGCTGCTGCATGTACGCCCCGAAGGAGCGGGGATCCTGGGGCGCCAGGCCCACGTACTCATCCAGGTTGAAGCTGCGCCAGCGCCGGGGATCGAAGCGGTCGTCGCC
>CAZWFG010000007.1:0-26966 GCA_964632245.1 uncultured Synechococcus sp.
TGGTGAGACCATGCGCTTCTGGGACTTCCGTGGTCCTTGGCTTGAGCCCCTGCGTGGTCCCAATGGCCTCAGCCTCGACAAGCTCCAGAACGACATCCAGCCCTGGCAGGTTCGTCGTGCCGCCGAATACATGACCCACGCACCCAATGCGTCGATCAATTCGGTGGGCGGCATCATCACCGAGCCCAACTCGGTGAACTACGTCAACATCCGCCAGTGGCTGGCTTCCACCCAGTTCGTGCTCGCCTTCTTCTTCCTGGTGGGTCACCTCTGGCATGCCGGCCGTGCCCGTGCTGCCGCCGCTGGTTTCGAGAAGGGCATCGACCGTCAGGCCGAGCCCGTGCTGGCGATGCCTGACCTCGACTGAAGCACTTCTTCAGCCTTCGATATCCGGCTCTTCGCGTCCTCTTTCAGCCCCTGCTTCGGCGGGGGTTTTTTTATGGCTCACCGGGTTTCAGCACCGCCACGATCACCAGCAGAAGGGAGGGCCGCTCAGTCTCATGTCTGGCCCGCCAGCCAGCGCCGCAGCAGGGGCAGGCTGAGGCCGATGACATTGCTCACGCAACCTTCGATCTGTTCCACCAGCAGGCCCCCCCGGCCCTCAAGGGCAAAACCGCCAGCGCACTGCAGCGGTTCGCCACTGGCCACATAGCGCTCGATCTCCGCCAGTTCGACGGCGGCGAACAGCACCCGGGTGCTCACGGTCTCCAGCCGTTCGCCCGGGCCTGCAGCACCCCCGAGCAGGGCATGGCCGGTGTGCAGCAGGCCCCAGCTGCCGGCCATGCGCTGCCAGCGGCTGATCGCTTCGCTGGCGTCGCGGGGTTTGCCGAAGATCTCATCCTCGAACACCAGCACCGAATCGCACCCCAGCACCCCGTTCCGGGGGCGCTCAGAACCCTGCAGACCCTCGGCCACGGCCAGGGCCTTGGCCCGGGCCAGCTGTTGCACCAGCTGCCGTGGATCTGCGGCTGTGATGGTCGCTTCATCGAACCCGCTCGCCTGAGCTCGATGGGGGATCCCGGCCTGTTCCAGCAGGCGGCGCCGGGCCGGAGAGGCAGAGGCCAGCAGCAGCATCGAGGGCGACGCACGGGCAGCCGTCATTCTCTGCCCCTGCCGCGGCGGCCCTCTGCCTAGGGTCGCTGCATGAACGAATCGCCGCTGCTCGATGCCCGTTCCCTGAACCGGGCCCGTGAAGCCCTCTGTTGTCTGCCCTTCAGCCGCGGGTTCTACGACAGTGTGGGCGCGATGCCGTTGGCCAGCCGCCAGGTGGCCGAGCGGGCCGACTGGTGCCGCCGCCCCTGCGGCGAGGACCAGGTCGAAGACGCGTTCCGATGGCTGATCCGCCTGGGGGTGCTGCGTCGCGAGGTGGATGGCCAGGGCTTGACCCAACGGGTGCGTCTGACGCCCATGGGTCGCCAGATCCTGTCGGACTGGCCCGGCGAACTGCCGATGGCGGGCCCCGTTCGCCGCCTGCGCCATGGTCTGCGGCGCCACTGGCCCCGCCTGTGACACGACCCCAGGCCCCTCTGATGGTGCTCGGCACCAGCAGCGGCGCCGGCAAGTCGCTGATGACGGCGGCCCTGTGCCGGGTGCTGCTGCGTCGCGGCGAGCGGCCATTGCCCTTCAAGGGCCAGAACATGAGCCTCAACGCCTGGGTGGATGGTGACGGCGGCGAGATGGCCTACTCCCAGGCGATGCAGGCCTGGGCGGCGGGGCTTGATCCCTGTTGTGCGATGAATCCGGTGTTGCTCAAGCCCCAGGGCGACAGCACCAGTGAAGTGATCCTCAATGGCCGGCCGGCCGGCATCGCCCGCGCCGAGACCTACTACCAGGACTGGTTCCGACCCGGCTGGCGGGCCATCCGCACGGGACTGGCCCAGCTTGAGCAGGGTCACCCGGCTGGGCGGCTGGTGCTGGAGGGGGCCGGCAGTCCGGTCGAGATGAACCTGCAGCCCCGGGACCTGACCAACCTGCGCCTGGCCCAGTTTCTGCGTGCCCGCTGTCTGCTGGTGGCCGACATCGAGAGGGGCGGCGTCTTTGCCCAGATCGTCGGCACCCTCGCCCTGCTGCGCCCGGTGGAGCGTCCCCTCATCCGCGGCATTCTGATCAACCGCTTTCGTGGCCGGCGGGAGCTGTTCGACAACGGTCGCCGCTGGCTTGAAGAGCGCACCGGCGTCCCGGTGCTGGGGGTGATGCCCTGGCTGAACGACCTGTTCCCACCTGAGGACTCCCTGGATCTGCTTGAACGCCGTCGCCATAAGCCCTCGGCCGATCTGGAGATCGCCGTGTTGCGACTGCCGTCCCTGAGCAATTTCTCTGATCTGGATCCCCTCGAGGCCGAGCCTGCCGTGCGCCTGCGCTGGGTGCGGCCGGGGGAGCCGCTGGGGCAGCCCGATGCGGTGCTGCTGCCCGGAAGCAAGCGCACCCTCGCCGACCTGGCCCAGCTGCGCCGCGCGGGCCTGGACCAGGCCCTGCAACGGTTCGTGGCCGCCGGCGGTGCCGTGTTCGGCCTGTGCGGAGGACTGCAGATGCTTGGTGTCGAGCTCGACGACCCCGAGGGATTCGACGGGGATGGGGCCGATCGACAGCCGGGGCTTGGCCTGTTGCCCCTGCGCACCCGCTTCACCGCCGACAAGCTCTGCCGCCAGCGGCGGTGCCGCCCCCTGTGGCCGCCGGGGGCGGCGGGCGATCTGGCGGGTTTTGAGCTGCACCGGGGGCGCAGCGAGGTGCTCGTCGACGGCGTCCAACCCCTGGCGGATGGGGAGGGTCTCGGTTGGGTGCAGGGGGAGGTTGCTGGCACCTATCTGCATGGCGTCTTCGATGACGGTGCATGGCGCCGCAGCTGGCTCAACCGCTTGCGGCAGCGCCGTGGCCTGGCCCCCCTGCCCCTCACGGTGGCGGGTCACCATCTGCAGCGGGAGCGGCTGCTGGACCGCCTGGCGGATGCCTTCGATGCCCACGTGAGCTGGCAGGATCTGCTCACCGATGGAGCCCTGCGGGTTCGTGGATGAACGGCTGATCACCTGGCCGGGCGGCCGCCGCCAGCCGGCGCGGCCAGGCACCCCCTGGCTGGAGGCCGCTGCCGCGGCCGGTGTCAACATCCCGACGGGCTGTCTTGGTGGCAGCTGTGGCGCCTGTGAGATTGAGGTGAATGGCGACACGGTGAGGGCCTGTGTGGCCGCGGTGCCCCGGGGCAGCCTCGCGCCCTTGACGGTGGACTTTGCCGACGATCCCCATTGGTGATGGTGATGGGCTGGTGCTCCCGAGGTGCCTCAGGTTTTACTCACCTGGCTGTTATGCATCCATAATCCGGACAGCTGTGGCCAAACCATGGTCCCCTTCCGGGAGCGGCTTCAGCGCCGTCGACGGTTGATCCAGCCAGGGCTGACCCTGATGCCGTTGGTGCTGCTGTTGCTGTTGCTGGGGGCATCCCCTGGTTGGGCCCACCATGCGCCCTTGACCGCGGAACTGCCGGCCCCCTGGTCGGGGTTGGCCAGTGGACTCGCGCATCCGTTCACCGACCCCCGCCATCTCCTTTTCCTGCTGGTGCTGGGGCTGGTGGGGGTGCGCCAGGGCCTCGCCTGGATGGTGATGCTGCTCAGCCACGGGCTGGTGGGGCTGATGGTGGGCTGCGCGCTGCTCGAACTGCCGTCGCTGCATTCCCTGCTCCTGATCACCTTTCTCACCCTGGCCCTGGTGCTCCTCGACTGGTTGCCGGCCTGGACCCTGTCGCCCTCCCTGGTGCTGCACGGCACGGCCCTGGGACACCTTCAGGGCGTGGGTTCCCTGCCCACCCTGCTGGGATACCTGCTCGGCATTCCCCTCGCGGCCCTGCTGGTGCTGCTCCTGGCCATGGGCGGCTGGGACTGGCTGCTGCTGCGGGGCAGGACCCGGACGGTCTCGGTGCTGGCGGCGTCCCTCACCCTGGCTGGGGTGCTTGTGTTGCTGGTCCCGGCACCCCGGGCATCGGGCCAGATTCAGGGGCTGCTGATCAGTCCACCCCCCAGCAGCACCTCGCCGTCGTAGAAGACCGCGGCCTGGCCTGGGGCGATCGAGAACTGGGGCTCCAAGAACTCCAGGGTGGCGGCCCCGTTATCCAGCGGCCGCAGCAGCGCCTGCTCGGGGGCGCTGCGATACCGCACCTGCACCTCCACCTCTCGCGGTTCGCTGAGGGGTGGCACAGACACCCAGTTGATGGCCTGCACCCGGCAGTCCCTGCGGCCGGCTTCAGCCCGCGGGGCCACCACCACACGGTTCTGACCGGCCTCCAGCCGCACCACATGCAGCGGCTCGCTCCAGGCCACCCCAAGGCCGCGCCGCTGGCCGATCGTGAAGTGCTCGATGCCGTCGTGCCGACCCAGCACCCGCCCGTCGGTCAGCACGATCTCGCCTGGGCGGGAGGGGATGTGGGCATCCAGAAAGGCCCGCATCGAACCATGGTGGTCCGCCAGGCAGAGGTCCTGGCTTTCAGGCTTGCTGGCGGTGCGCAGGCCAAGCCGGGCCGCTTCGGCCCGGGTGTCGGCCTTGGTGAGCTCCCCGAGGGGAAACACCAGCCGATCGAGCACAGCGGCGGACAGGTCGTAAAGGAAGTAGCTCTGATCCTTGTGGCGATCGAGCCCCCGCAGCAGCTGGGGACGGCCACCGTCTGCCGCCGGCCGCACCCGGGCGTAGTGGCCCGTGGCCAGCCGTGTGAGGCCCCGCTCCCGTTCGGCCCAGGCCAGCATCGGCCCGAACTTCACCGCACGGTTGCAGCGGGAGCAGGGCAGGGGCGTGATCCCCTGGCTGTAGCCCTCGACCAGCATCCCGACGATTTCGCGGGCGAAGGTCTCGCGGCTGTCGACGATGTGGTGGGGCACCCCCAGCTGATCGCAGAGGCCCGCGGCGTCCACCAGACCCTCGGCGCAGCAGGCACCCTTGCCGCTCATCAACCAGAGGGTGACCCCTTCCAGATCCCAGCCCGCCTGCTGCAGCAGGGCCGCCGTCAGGGAGCTGTCGACGCCTCCAGACAGCCCGACGGCCACCCGATGGTCTCCGGGCCAGGCGCGCAGCCGTTCCACGGCTGCCGCCACCGCCGGCAGCGGCGGTGGGGCTGATGTCGGGATCATCGTGGCGGCGCCTGCACTGGCCATGGGTCCATGTTGCCTCTAGATCAGAGGCAGCACGACTGCCGCCGGTGTCCCCTGCCCTGCCGACGCTGCCATCCTGGCCGGCCGCCGATGCGGACCACCTGCTGGTAACCGCCGCTGTGATGCAGACCCTGGAGGACTCCCTCTTCGCCAGCGGTCTGCCCGTGGCGGCCCTGATGGAAAAGGCGGCCCTCGCCCTTGCCCGGCGGGTGCTGCGCCACGCCGATGACCTGCGGCGGCGGGGGGTGCTGGTGCTGGTGGGTCCCGGACACAACGGCGGGGACGGGCTGGTGTTGGCCAGGGAACTCGCCCTGGCCGGCGTGCCTGTGCGGGTCTGGAGCCCCTTCGACAGCCATCGCCCCCTCACGGCGGATCACCTGGCCCACCTCACGTGGCTGGGGGTGCCCCGGCTCACGACCGCCCCCGATCCCGCCGAAGCCAGCCTCTGGATCGATGCGCTTTTCGGGCTGGGCCAGCGGCGACCCCTGCCCCCTGTCCTCGAACGTCTGCTGCGGCAGCGGGATGCGGCAGCTGGGGAGGTGTGGGGGGTCGATGGGCCCAGTGGCCTCTGCAGCGACACGGGTCGCCCGCTGGGGGAGGTGGCGGCCCGCTGCAGCCGCAGCTTCAGCATCGGCCTCTGGAAACAGGGCCTCTGGCAGGACGCGGCCCTGCCCTGGGTGGGGGAACTGGAACGGGTGGACCTGGGGCTGCCCCTGGCGCGGCTGGCCCTGCCGCTGGCAGGTCTGGTGCGGGGCCTGTGGCCGGCGGACGACCGCCCGGGGCCGACCCCCGCGGCCGCTGCGGCCAAGCATGGCCGGGGGCGGCTGCGGGTCATCGCCGGCAGCAGCGCCTATCCAGGTGCGGCGCGCCTGGCCCTCGAGGGCGCCAGTGCCACGGGCCTGGGCTGGCTCGAGGCCCAGCTGCCCCCTCCCCAGGCCGCCCAGCTCTGGCAGGACCTGCCCCAGGTGGTGCTGGCCTCCGAGGGCGCCGCCGTCGACCGCCTTGATGCCCTGGTGTGTGGACCGGGGCTGGGGCCGGAGGGGCCGCTGCCCGATGGCCTTGAGACTCTGACGGCAACGCTGGTGCTGGATGCCGACGGGCTCAACCGGCTTGCCGCGGGGGGAGACGCCAGCGCCTGGCTGCGGCGCCGCCCCGCCCCCACCTGGATTACCCCCCACCAGGTCGAGTTTGCCCGTCTCTTCAATGATCTTCAGGATCTGCCCCCGCTGGCGGCGGCGGCGGCGGCGGCCGAGCGCAGCGGGGCCTGGGTGCTGCTCAAGGGAGCCCGGTCGCTGGTGGCTTCCCCGACGGGCGAGCGCTGGCAGCTGGCCCAGGCCAGTCCGTGGGCGGCCCGGGCGGGCCTGGGCGACGTGCTGGCCGGCTATGCCGGTGGTCTGGCCGCCCTGGGCCGGGTGTCGGCCTCCGCCATGCCGCCGCTGCCCCTGGCGATGCTGCGCCATGCCACCGCAGGCCTGCGGCTGGCCCGTGGCGGCCAGGGTTGCGCCGATCCGCTGGCGGTGGCCCGGCAGTTGCAGCGGGCACCCCTGACACCTGATGCCGGCGGGAATGCATCGGAAGATGAAGATCTCCCCTGATTTGTTTGGGAATCCACTCACGAATCTAAAGGGTTACCGAAAACACCCTGGTCATTCTTCTTTCCGTAGGAATCTCTTACTACTCAAGGGAGCGACCATGACCAGTACAACGCTCTCCAGCGCAGAGACCAGTCCGAGACGCGGTAGTGATCCGATCAGCTGGTACCTGGGCACCATCGGCCGCGTGCCGCTGCTCACCCCTGCCGAGGAGATCGAACTCGGCAATCAGGTGCAGAAGATGATGCAGTTGCTGGAGCGGGGCGACGACCAACCCCTCACCCCCACCGAGCAGCGCCTGATCCGCATCGGCCGGCGGTCGAAGGAACGGATGATGAAGGCCAACCTGCGTCTTGTCGTCAGTGTGGCCAAGAAATACCAGGGGAAGGGTATGGAGTTGCTCGATCTGATCCAGGAGGGTTCCCTGGGGCTGGAGCGGGCGGTTGAAAAGTTTGACCCCACCCGTGGCTACAAGTTCTCGACCTATGCCTTCTGGTGGATCCGCCAGAGCATGACCCGGGCCATCGCCTGCCAGAGCCGCACCATTCGCCTCCCGGTTCACCTCAGTGAGCGTCTGGCCACGGTTCGCAAGGTCACCATGGACCTGTCCCACAAGCTGGGGGCGATGCCGAGCCGGCGCGAGATCGCCGAAGCCCTGTCCATGGACGTCGAGGAACTCGACGATCTGCTGCGGCAGGCCCTCACCACATCGAGCCTCGACGCTCCCATCAGTGGTGACGAGGGCCGCAGCTTCCTTGGGGACCTGATCGCCGACACCCGCAACGACGAACCGCTCGACGCCGTGGAACGGCGGATGCATCATGAGCAGCTGGGGCGCTGGCTCACTTATCTGACGGTCCAGGAACGTCAGGTGCTGGAGCTGCGTTTTGGCCTCGGGGGCGAACAGCGCCACACCCTCGCCGAGATCGGCCGCATGCTCGAGGTCTCCCGGGAGCGGGTGCGGCAGGTGGAACTCAAGGCCCTGCGCAAGTTGCGCAACCTCACCCGCCGGGTTCCCACCCAGTTGTGAGGCTTTCCGGCCGCTGGGTGGAGGGTCAGTCCTCCGCCCAGATGTAACGGGTCAGTTCCGCGGGGTCCGGTTCCGGGGAACCGAGGGCGAACTCGACGGCGTCGCGCACTTCCGCATCGATCTCCTGCTCAATGGCCTCGAGCTCGGCCGTCGTGGCCAGCCCCTCCGCCGTGAGCACACCGGCCAGATGCCGCAGCGGGTCGCGCCGCTGCCAGAACTCTTTTTCCTCGGCCGAGCGCAGCTCGTCAGGGTCGGCCAGGCTGTGGCCACGGAAGCGATAGGTGAGGCACTCCAGCAGGGTCGGACCCTCGCCGGCACGGGCCCGTTCCACGGCCCGCATGGTCGCCGCCCGCACCGCCAGCACATCCATGCCGTCCACCTCCTCACCGGCCATGCCGAAGGCGGCAGCCTTGCGCCAGATCTCGGTGTCGCTGGTGGCCCGCGCATGGGCCATGCCGATGGCCCACAGGTTGTTCTCGACCACGAACAGGATCGGCAGTTTCCACAGGGCGGCCATGTTCAGGCATTCGAAGAATTGCCCGTTGTTGCAGGTGCCGTCGCCGAAGAAGGCTGCCGTGACGGCATTGCTGCCGGCATCACCAAGGGCGTCGCGGCGGTAGCGGCTGCTGAAGGCTGCGCCCAGGGCCACCGGAATGCCCTCGCCGATGAAGGCGTAGCCGCCGAGCAGATGGTGTTCCCGTGAAAAGAGGTGCATTGAGCCGCCGCGGCCGCGGCTGCAGCCCGTCTCCTTGCCGAACAGCTCGGCCATCACCTGGCGGGCGGGGACGCCGGCGCTGAGGGCATGCACGTGGTCGCGGTAGGTGCTGCAGAACCAGTCGTGCTGGGCCCGCATCGCCTTGATCACACCGGTCGACACCGCCTCCTGGCCGTTGTAGAGGTGAACGAAGCCAAACATCTTGCCGCGGTAATACATCTCCGCGCATTTGTCTTCGAAGCGGCGCCCCAGGGTCATGTCGCGGTAGAGCAGCCGACCCTCCTCGGGGGTGAGGCCGGAGGCCGGCCGGCTCTCGGACGCGGTGGCGGTCTCGATGGTCATGGCACTCCCCACCTGCTGCATCGGCAGACTTTAAGGGGACACCCCCGGGGGCATCGGTTCTGCCCGGACCTGACGACAGGAGGCCGACGGACCGGTCCGTGGCCCGTAGGATCCGCGCCACTGATATCCGCTCCTTGGAGCTGCCGCTCGACCACTTCCGCCTGCTGGGGGTCAACCCGAAGGCCACCCCCGAGCAGCTGCTGAACACCCTGCAGCAGCGACTCGACCGGCCCCCCGGCCCTGGCTTCACCAAGGAGGCCCTGGGGGCTCGCGAGGAGCTGCTGCGTGCCAGCGCCGATCTGTTGCTCGATCCCGATCGCCGCAATCGTTACGAGTGCCTGCTCACCGAACAGTCCGGTGATGCCGACGGCACGGTGCTGCCAGCCCTCGAGATTTCCTCCAACCTGGAGGTGGGTGGTCTGCTGCTCGTCTTCGAGTCGGGTCAGCCTGCGGATGCCTTCGAGGGGGCCCGCCGGGCCCTGCAGCCCCCCCAGGCTCCGGCCCTGGGCAGTGGCCGTGAGGCCGACCTGGCGCTGCTGGCGCTGCTGGCCTGTCGCGAAGCGAGCCAGGAGCGGATCCAACGCCGCCTCTTCGAGCCGGCGGCCCAGATGCTCCTGCAAGGCATCCAGCTGCTGCAGCGCACCGGCCAGCAGCCTGACAGGCGCCAGGACCTTGAGAACGACCTGGTGGGTCTGCAGCCCTATCGGATTCTTGATCTGCTGGCCCGCGACCTGTCCGACACCGAGGCCCGCGCCCAGGGGCTGGCCCTGCTCGAAGACCTGGTGGACCGCAACGGTGGTCTCGACGGGGATGCCAGTCCCGATCTGCCGCCGGAGGCCTTCCAGGCCTTCATCAAGCAGATCCGCTCCTATCTCACCCTGCAGGAGCAGATCACCCTGTTCGAGCAGAGCGCCGCCCGTGGGTCGGTGGCCGGCCGCTTCCTGGGGGCGTACGCCTTGACGGCTTCAGGCTTCGCCCAGCGCAAGCCCGAGCGGATCGAGCAGGCCCTGCTCCAGCTGCAGGCCCTCGGCGATGCCGGCATCGACGCCGAACTGGCCTGTCTGCAGCTGCTGCTGGGCCGCACCGAACGGGCCGAGGCGCTTTTCCGCTGCGGTGACGACCCCGATCTGAAGCAGTGGCTGCAACAGCAGGGCGGGGACCCTCTGGCGGCCCTGTGCGCGTATTGCACCGATTGGTTGCAGCGTCAGGTGCTGCCTGGGTACCGCGACCTCGATGCCAGCGTCGACCTCGAGGCCTTTTATGCCGACCGTGACGTGCAGGCCTGGGTGGAGCGGGATGACCGCCGCCGCGCCCGCTCGGGTGAGCCCCTGCCGATGATCGATGCCACCCCCGCCGTTCCCCCCGCTGACCTGTCGCCCTTTGCGGCCGAAGGGGAAGACGACGCCGAAGTGCCAGAGGGGGATGTGCCGCTTTCCCGTGGGGTGGCCCTGCGCCAGTGGCTCGCTAACCGGGAATGGCTGGCTGCCTTTGACCCCGACCTCAGCGGCTGGCGTCGCCTGGCGCTGCTGGCCGCCGGGATGGTCGCCGCGGCGGCCCTGGGCCTGGGGCTCGGGCGGCTGCGGACGGCCAGGACGGCGGCCGTGGCCCCGGCCCCGGCCCGCCCTGCGGCCCCCGCCGTGCCAGCCCCCCGCCCGGCCCCGGTGGTCACCCCTGAGCAGGCCAGTGGCGACCTGCTGCGCCGCTGGCTCGCGGCCAAGGCAGCCTTGATGGCCGGCCAAGGTGACGGCGTCTCCCTGCGGGGTCTGGCGGTGCCCGCCCTGGTCGACAGCGCCCTGGCCAGCCGTCAGGCCGATGCCGACCGTGGGCGGCGCCGGCGGGTGACGGCCGACGTGCAGGAGGTGACCCTCAGCAGCGACAGCCCGTCGCGGCGGGAGCTGACCGCCACGATCCGCTACAGCGAGCAGCTGCTGGCGGCGGATGGCCGGGTGCTCGAGTCCTCCGGGCCCACGACTCTGCGCAACACCTACGTGCTGCATCCGCAGCCCGGTGGTGGCTGGCTGGTGGCCGACTTCAGGCCCGGGTCCTGAAGCGTCCCTGCCCTGGATCCGGTTTCTAGAGTGGCGAGTCCGCCCTCACCCACGGCCTGATGTTCGAGGAACTGTCCCAGCGGCTCGAGGAGGCCGTCCGTGGTCTCCGCGGTCAGGCGTCCATCAGCGAGAGCAACATCGACGCGGCGCTGCGGGATGTGCGCCGGGCGCTGCTCGAGGCCGATGTGAGTCTGCCGGTGGTGAAGGACTTCATCGATGAGGTGCGCGAGGCCGCCCTCGGCGCCGAGGTGGTGAGGGGGGTCACCCCCGATCAGCAGTTCATCCAGATCGTCCACGACCAGCTGGTGCAGGTGATGGGCGGTGGCCAGGCCCCCCTCGCCCGGGCGGCCGCCGCCCCCACCGTGGTGCTGATGGCAGGCCTGCAGGGGGCAGGCAAGACCACCGCCACCGCCAAGCTGGGGCTGCACCTGCAGGAGCAGGGGCGTCGCCCGCTGCTGGTGGCGGCGGACGTGTACCGCCCGGCGGCCATTGATCAGCTGCAGACCCTGGGTCGGCAGATCGGTGTCGAGGTCTTCAGCCTTGGGGCGGACACCCCCCCGGAGGCGATTGCCGCCGCCGGCCTGGCCCATGGCCGCGACGGGGGCTTTGACACGGTCATCGTCGACACGGCAGGGCGCCTCCAGATCGACACGGCGATGATGGAGGAGATGGTGCGCATCCGTGGCGCCGTGCAGCCCGATGAGGTGCTGCTGGTGGTCGACGCGATGATCGGCCAGGAAGCGGCCGAGCTCACCCGCGCCTTCCATGAGCAGGTGGGAATCACCGGGGCAGTGCTCACCAAGATGGACGGCGACAGCAGGGGCGGAGCGGCCCTGTCGATCCGCAAGGTCAGCGGTGCCCCGATCAAGTTCATCGGCACTGGCGAAAAGGTGGAGGCGCTGCAGCCCTTCCACCCCGAGCGGATGGCCAGTCGCATCCTCGGCATGGGCGATGTGCTCACCCTGGTGGAGAAGGCCCAGAAGGAGGTGGAGATCGCCGATGTCGAACGGATGCAGCGCAAGCTGCAGGACGCCAGTTTCGACTTCTCCGACTTTCTGCAGCAGATGCGCCTGATCAAGCGCATGGGTTCCCTGGGCGGCTTGATGAAGCTCATCCCGGGGATGAACAAGATTGACGACGGAATGCTGCGCCAGGGCGAGGCCCAGCTCAAGCGGATCGAGGCGATGATCGGTTCGATGACGCCGGCCGAGCGGCAGGATCCCGATCTGTTGGCGGGGCAGCCCTCACGGCGCCGGCGCATCGCCCGCGGCAGTGGCCACAGTCCGGCGGAGGTGGACAAGGTGCTGGCCGATTTTCAGAAGATGCGTGGCTTTATGCAGCAGATGTCCCGGGGTGGCGGCATGCCCGGCATGCCTGGAATGGGAATGCCCGGGATGCCAGGCATGCCGTCGATGCCAGGAATGCCCGGGATGCCGGGCGTGCCCCCTCGCGGCGGCGCGGCCCCCCGGCGTCGCCAGCGGTCTGACAAGCCCCGCAAGGGCTTCGCCGATCTTTGAGGCCAGCGGACAGGTAAGATGTTGGATTGTCCATCACGTCCAGAAGGGTTCCGATGATCACGCTCCGACTGAAGCGCTTCGGCAAGAAGCGGGAAACCAGCTTCCGGATCGTGGCCTGCAACAGCACCAGCCGGCGCGATGGTCGGCCCTTGGAAGAGCTGGGCTTCTACAACCCCCGCACCGACGAGACCCGCCTGAACACTGACGGTCTCCGCCGCCGCCTCGACCAGGGTGCCCAGCCCAGCGACACCGTGCGGATGCTGCTGGAGAAGGGTGGGCTGCTGACCAAGACCGTGCGCCCGGCTGAGATCGTCGGCAAGGCCCGCCAGGCTGCGGCCCGTGAGGCCGAGGCCCGTGCCGCCGCCAAGGCAGCGGCCGAAGCCGCCGCTGAAGCCGCAGCAGCCGCCGCCGCCGCTGACACCAGCGAGGAGACGGCCGCCGACGCTTGAGCGGCGCCATGGACGGCCATGAGGGCCCGCGGCACTTCTGCATTGATCTGCCAGACCCCCCGGCCGCCCTCGCCTTGGCGGGTCCGGGAGAATCGATCCTGAAGCGACTGGCTGATCTCACAGGGGCCCGGTTGGTGCTCAGGGGTCTTGAGCTGCACATCGACGGCCGGCCCAACCAGCTGGAACGCTGTGCAGCCCTGGTGGAACTGCTGCGTCCCCTCTGGTCTGAGGGGCAGCCGGTGACCCAGGTGGATCTCAACGCGTCCCTGCAGGCCCTGGATGCCGGCCGGGCCGCCGACCATCGGGCCCTCAGCCAGCAGGTGCTCGCCCGGAGCCAGAACGGTCGGCTGCTGCGGCCGCGCACCCTCCGCCAGCACCAGTACGTCGAGGCGATGGAGCGCCATGACCTGACCCTGGCCCTGGGGCCGGCGGGCACCGGCAAGACCTTCCTGGCGGTGGTGCAGGCTGTCCGTTGTCTCAGTGAGCGCCGGGTCGAGCGCATCGTCCTCACCCGTCCTGCCGTCGAGGCAGGCGAACGGCTGGGCTTTCTGCCGGGCGATCTGCAGCAGAAGGTGGATCCGTACCTGCGACCCCTCTACGACGCCCTCCATGGCCTCGTCGGCAATGAGCGCACCGCCGCACTGCTGGAGAAGGGCACCATCGAGGTGGCCCCGCTGGCCTACATGCGTGGTCGCACCCTCAGCGACGCCTTTGTGATCCTCGATGAAGCACAGAACACCACCTGCGCCCAGATGCGCATGGTGCTCACCAGGCTTGGCGAAAACGCGCGGATGGTGGTAACCGGTGATCCCACCCAGATCGACCTGCCGCCCGGCCAGCTCAGCGGACTTGTCGAAGCCGCCCAGGTGCTTCAGGGGGTGGAAGGCATCGCCATCTGTCAGCTGACGGCAGCCGATGTGGTGCGCCATCCCCTGGTGCAGCGGCTCGTGGAGGCCTACGGACGCCGGGATGCCCAGCAACGCCGCTGACCACGGCTTCAACGAGCCCGGCGGCGGAGAACCGAACCCGGGGGAGCAGCAGATGACCGTTGCAGCTGTCAGCATGGGATTCAGATCCTTCCCCTGACGCGCCATGCCGGCCAGCAGTGATTTCCAGGAGGCCATCCGCGAGGCCCAGAGCAGTGCCCTCGTTGGCCCCAATGTGGTGAACCGAGCCCTGCCCTACGTGGGCGGCGGCATGATCCTCACGGCCCTGGGGGTGATGGGCGGTCTGTCGATGATCGCCACTCCGCTGTTCATGCCCCTGTTCTGGGTGGCACTGATCGGCAACCTGGTGCTGTTCTTCGTGGCCCAGAACGTCGCCCAGCGGGGCAACAACGGCACTGCTCTCCCCCTGCTGGCCGTCTACAGCCTCCTGACCGGGTTCACCCTCAGCGGTCTGGTGGCCATGGCCATCGGCAGTGCCGGCATCGGCGCCGTCGGCACGGCCGCCCTGGCCACCGGCCTCACCTTCGTGGTGGCCTCGGTGTTCGGCCGCCGCATGAGTGACAGCGTCGGCCAGGCCCTGAGCGGGGTCGTTGGCCTCGGCATCATCGGCCTGCTCATCGCCATGGTGGTGCAGCTGCTGGGGGGACTGTTCGTTCCCGGCTTCGGTGGCGGCGGTTTTGAGCTGATGATCGCCGGCTTCGGCACCGTCCTGTTCGTGGGTGCCGCGTTTGTCGATTTCTACACGATGCCCCGCCAGTACCGCGATGACCAGTACCTCGTGGGTGCTCTGGGGATGTATCTCACCTACATCAATCTCTTCATCTTCATCCTGCGCCTGATCATCGCCCTGAACGGTGGCTCGCGTCGCGACTGATTGCCGCCGGTTCGACTTGCCGCCGGTTCGACCGCGTTGTCCTCCAGAACCTGAATCTTCAATCCGCCACGGCCAGCACAGCGCTGGCAATGGCGGATTTCTGTTCGTCGTCGTAGCCCCAGCGCTGCAGAAAAGCGACATCCTCGCCAGTGCCAGCCGTGGCTTCCAGCAGGGTGTCGAGCCGTGCCTTGACAAGGGCTGAATCCAGCTGGCGCAACAGCTCGCCGCAGCGACGGGCCACCCGTTCGGAGCCCTGGCGCTGCTCTTCGGCACCACTGCGGCCATGGGCCAGCACCATGGCTGTGCTCATCGCCAGGTTTCGGGCCGTCAGATCCACCACCGCGGCTCCTCCCTGGCGCAGAGTCACCAGCAGCGGTTCCGGCAGCCGGTCCATCAGCGGATTCTCGGACGGCAGGCTGACCACAAAGAAGCCGCGGGCACCATCGCGGCTGTCGATCAGGTCTGCCACCCGGTCGGCCAGCACCTCGTCACTCAGTTCGCCGGCCTCCCAGGCACCACACCAGAGGGCGGCACGCTCCAGGGCCTGTTCAAAGCTGATGGAGGGAGCGGACATGGCTCGGGGACGGGGCGGGTGACGCCCAGGCTATGGGCCTGGCGCCGGGGACGGGCCGTCGGCAGCCCACACTGGAGCCATGACCCTTCCTGTTGTGCTGCCATCTACCCCGGAGGGCTTCCGCTCCGGTTTCGTCGCCCTGGTCGGCCGGCCCAACGTGGGCAAGTCGACATTGCTCAACCACCTGGTGGGCGAGAAGGTCGCCATCACGTCCCCGGTGGCCCAGACCACCCGCCATCGCCTGCGGGCGATCCTCACCACCCCTTCGGCCCAGCTGGTGCTGCTCGACACCCCAGGCATTCACAAGCCCCATCACCTGCTGGGGGAGCGGCTGGTGCAGATGGCACGCCAGAGCATCGGTGAAGTTGATGTGGTGCTGGCCCTGATGGATGGCAGCGTTCCCATGGGCCGGGGTGATGGCTTTGTGCTCGATCTGCTGCGTCAGATCCCCCAGCCGGTGGTGCTGGGGCTCAACAAGCAGGACCTGGTGGCGCCGGAGGAGCGGGAGGCGCTCATTGCCACCTACCAGGAGGCGCTGCCGGAGGCCCCGCTGCTGCCCCTCAGTGCCCTCAGCGGCGAAGGCTGCCCGTCGCTGGTCGCGACCCTCGAGCCGCTGCTGCCCCCGGGGCCCCACCTCTATCCCGCCGACACGGTCAGCGATCAGCCTGAACGGCTGCTGCTGGCCGAGCTGATCCGCGAACAGGTGCTGCATCACACCCGTGAAGAGGTGCCCCACTCGGTGGCGGTGCAGATCGAGCGGGTGGAGGAAGACGGCCCCCGGATGGCGGTGCTGGCCACGGTGCTGGTGGAGCGCAGCAGCCAGAAGGGCATCCTCATCGGCAAGGGCGGCTCGATGTTGCGCGAGATCGGCCGCGGCGCCCGCCTGCAGATGCAGACGGTCGTCGGCGGGCCCGTGTACCTGGAACTGTTTGTGAAGGTGGTGCCCCACTGGCGCCAGAAACCCGGACGCCTGGCCGAGCTGGGCTACCGGCTCGACTGAGACTGGGGCCTGCAGTTGGGATCAGTCGAACCCCAGCAGGTCGAAGATTTCCCGATCCTTGAGGGATTCGGCCTCAAGGGGCTGGACGCTCTCCAGCATCCGCCGGGCCAGGTTGAGGTATTCGTTCTGCACGGCCTCCACTTCGGGGCTGGCTTCCATCTCGAAGATCGTGCACTTCTTCAGCCTTGAGCGGCGGATGGCGTCGAGGTCAGGGAAGTGGGCCATGGTCTTCATGCCCACCCGTTCGTTGAAGCGGTCGATCTGATCGGTGTCACGGCTGCGGTTGGCAACAACACCGCCGAGGCGCACCTTGTAATTCTTGGCTTTGGCCTGGATGGCGGCGATGATGCGATTCATCGCAAAGATCGAATCAAAATCGTTGGCCGTCACGATCAGGCAGTAATGGGCGTGCTGCAGGGGGGCGGCGAAGCCGCCGCACACCACATCCCCCAGCACGTCAAAGATCACCACATCGGTGTCTTCAAGCAGGTGGTGCTCCTTGAGCAGTTTCACGGTCTGGCCGGTGACATAGCCACCACAGCCCGTGCCCGCCGGTGGCCCGCCTGATTCAACGCATTGCACACCGTTGAATCCCTCGAACACAAAGTCCTCGGGTCGCAGCTCCTCGGTGTGGAAGTCCACCGTCTCGAGGATGTCGATGACCGTCGGCACCATCCGCTTGGTGAGGGTGAAGGTGCTGTCGTGCTTGGGATCGCAGCCGATCTGCAGCACCCGTTTGCCGAGTTTGGAGAAGGCTGCCGACAGGTTGGAGGAGGTGGTGCTCTTGCCGATCCCCCCCTTGCCGTACACGGCGATCACCAGGGCGCCTTCCTCGATGCGCAGGGCATCGTCCTGGTGCACCTGGACACTGCCTTCCCCGTCGGGTCGGGTCACGGTTGCGGTCATGGCCTTCGTTGCCGGGATGAACCGGCGCACAGGGGGGCACTCTCCATCCAAGTCCCCCGAGGGACCGACGCCCTGATCTCCTGGGAAAAGTTCAAGACCTGTTTCCTTATTCGCTCAGCCGGCGTCGATAGGCTCGGACCTTGATGGTTCCCCGCCGCATGGCCGACGGCTCCTACGCCTTGGGCACCCATCCCGCCGAGCGACAACGGCTGGAGCGGCAACATGCCATCTGGCGGGACGACACCTTTGCGGCCTGGGAGCGGGCGGGTTTCACGGTGGGCCAGCGTCTGCTCGATCTGGGCTGCGGCCCCGGTTTCGCCAGCCTGGACCTGGCGACCCTGGTGGGACCCACCGGCAGGGTGCTGGCCATCGACAGCTCGCTCGAGTATCTCGGTCATCTCCGCCGTCAGGCGGAGGAACGGCGGCTGACGCAGCTGCAGGTGCTGCCGCTGGACCTGGCCCAGGAGGATGGCGTCGCCACCCTGCCGGCACCCGGCGGCTGGGACGGGGCCTGGTGCCGCTGGCTCTGCCTCTTCCTGCCCAGGCTCGAACCGCTGCTGGCGCTCATCGCCGCCGGCCTGCGGCCGGGGGGAAGGCTGGTGCTGCACGATTACATCCGCTGGGACACCTTCGCGCTGCATCCCTCCTGCGGCGGGGTTGCCCGCTTCGTCGAGCGCACCATCGCCCACTGGCGTTCCGAAGGCGGGGACCCCGACGTGGCCGGCCGCCTGCCGGCGCTGCTGGAGGCCCGCGGACTGCGTCTGCTGCAGGCCCGCAGCCTGATGGCCTGTGGCGACGGTCGCGAGCCCAAGGCCCTGTGGCTGCAGGATTTTCTGGCCGCCTATCCGCCCCGGCTGGCCGAGGCCGGCTTCTGGACTGCCGCAGACCAGTGCGCCCTGGAGGCCGACCTGGAGCAGGCCGCCCGCTGCCAGTCCCTCTGGGTCACCCCGGCCCTGGTGGAGCAGATCTGGGAGCGCCCCGCTCTGGGGACGCCTGCCCTGGGAACGCCCGCCCTGTGAGCAGCACCCCCTGACCATGGCCTCCCCCGAGCACCGCCTCGACCTGCAGCGACCCGACCGGCTTGGCATGGTCGAGGCCGTCTGGGGAGAACACAAGACCGCCGACCAGATCGTCACCATCGCCCAGGCCTTTGCGGAGGCGGGTCGTCTGACGCTGGTCACCCGCGTCGATCCAGCCAAGGCCGCCGCCGTGCAGGCCCAGCTGGCGGACATCGAGATCCATGACCTGGCCCGCTGCATCACCCTGGGCTCGGTGCCATCGCCGCCCCCGGGGCCGCCGCCGGTGGCCCTGCTCAGCGGCGGCAGCAGCGACCGCACCGTTGTGGCCGAGGCCGAACTGGCCTTGGCCTGCCATGGCATCGGCTGTGAACGGGTGCTCGATGTGGGGGTGGCGGGCCTGCACCGGCTGCTGGAGGTGCTGCCGCAGCTGCGGGAACGGCGTGTGCTGATCGCCTGTGCCGGCATGGAAGGAGCCCTGCCCACCGTGGTGGCCGGGTTGCTCCCGCAGCCTGTGATCGCTGTGCCGGTCAGCGTCGGCTACGGCGTCAGCGCCGGTGGCCGGGCCGCCCTCGAGGGGATGCTGGCCAGCTGTGCCCCCGGTCTCACGGTGGTCAACATCGACAACGGGTACGGAGCCGCCATGGCGGCCCTGCGCATTCTCGGTCTTCAGCGCTGATCGAACCGCGCCGCCCAGGTCAGGGCCGGCCGCTCCACCAGGTACCAGCTGGCGATCCCCAGGGGCAGCACCAGCAGCAGCGACAGCCCGAAGAAGCTCCAGGGCTGCAGGTGCTTCCCCAATAGCGCAGCCAGCATCTGCTGGCAGGGGAAGGCATAGACGTAGACCCCGTACGAGAAATCCCCCGGCAGGCGCCCGAGGCCGGCGAGGGCCCGGGCCAGGCAGAGCAGGCCGTAGGGACCGAGCAGCAGCGAGAGGGCTTCGAACAGCACCCGTGGCAGGCCCCCCCACAGCGCCAGCAGCAGCAGGGTCAGGCCCGCCAGCAGGCCGGGCAGCGGTGCCAGCGCGATGCGTGGCGCCCAGCGGGCCAGCAGCACCCCCACCACGAGGTACACCCCCAGCCAGATCGTCAGCCCGTCCACCAGCAGGAACGGCGGCGCCACCAGGCTGAGCAGGCCCAGCACCGCAGGCACGGCCGTGGCCGCGAACAGCACCGCCAGGGTGAGCAGCCAGGCCCGCCCGGACAGGGCCAGCAGGCCCACGAACAGCAGCAGCAGCCCATAGCCGCAGGCCTCGGGCCACAGGGTCCACAGGGATCCGTTGAAGGCGCCCCGGTAGGGGAAGAGGTCGGTGAAGGGCAGCAGGGCCGACTGTTTGACCAGCAGCGACAGGTTGGCGAGCAGATAGCGCAGACCGCCCCGGTCGCCGACCAGGCTGGGCAGGTAGGGCATCCGCAGGGCCCAGGCGAACAGGGGCAGCAGCAGCAGCACCGTCACCAGCTGCGCCACCAGCACCCCCGGATACAGCCGCAGCAGCCGTCGGCGCAGGAACGACAGCGGCGGATGGCGCCGGGCGCTGCGGGCCACCAGCAGACCCGACAGCACCATGAAGGCCCGGACGGCCATGGCGCCGGGTTGCAGCGGCCCCAGGCTCACCTCGGCCTCGGGGCCCAGCAGCAGGGGCCAGGAGTGGCTGAAGACCACCAGCACAGCCAGCAGCAGGCGCACATCGGACAGGCCGCTGCAGCGCTCCTGCAGCAGCTGCTCGAGGGAGACAGGACGCCAGAAGCTGGCCAGGGCCATCCGGGGGGAGGTGCTCACGGGGCCATGGTCGCCCACGGGTCGGCCGTCGCTACGGTGCCTGCATGGGTGCCCAGGGCCAGCGGCTGGCGGTGATCGGTGCAGGGGTGGCAGGTTGCGCCCTGGCGGCCCGTCTGCGGCAGCTGGAGTGGCCCGGCCCCATCACCCTCTTTGAGATCGGCCGCGGGCCGGGGGGACGCACCGCCAGCCGCCGCTCCCGCGAAGACGTCGATCTGCGGTTCGACCATGGTGCACCGCTGCTGAATCTTGCCGTCACCGAGCCGCCGCAGCTGCTGGCGCCCCTGCTCGCCGGTGGGGCCCTGACACCCTTTGAGGAACCCGTCGCCCTGCTGCAGGGGGAGACGCAGAAGCTGCTGCCGGGTTGTCACGATCCGCTCGTGCAGGGGCGTCTGCTGATCGCCCCCGGCGGCATGGACCGCTTTTGCATGGCGTTGCTTCACGTCGCGGGCGAGGGGGTGACGCCGCGTTTTGGTCAGCTGGTGCGGCATCTGCAGCCGATCCCGGGGGGAGGCTGGCGGTTGCTGGATGCCGACGGTGCCCTGCTGCAGGAGGCGGACTGGCTGGTGCTCAGCAGCACCCTGGCGGCCCATCCCCGCTGCCGGCTGGTGCTCGGCTGGGAGGATGCCCCCCTGCGTCGGGCGGCCGCGGACCTGGGGGATGCCCGCCTCAACCATTCCCTCGCCTGCATCGCCGCGATCCGCGTGGAGCCCCGCAGCAACCTGCTGGTGGTGTGTGATCCGCCTGCCGCCGCGGCCTGGCGGGCCCTGCCGTTCCGGCTGCTGGAGTTCGATGGGGCCGCCCGCCAGCGCTTCGGCCTCTCGCGGCTGCGGATCCTTCCCCTCGAGGACGGGCGCTGCACCCTGGTGGCCCACTCCAGCGCGGTCTTCGCCACCGAGCACCTCAGTGTCTACGGCTCCCGCTCGGCGGTGGCTCTGCTCCAGGGCCTTCCCCCCCGGGAGGTGGAGGAGGCGGAGGTGATCCAGCGCCTGGCGGCGATGCTCTGCGAAGCCCTTGCCCCCTGGTTGTCGACGGAGATGGTGGCCAGCCTGCGCCGCAGTGATCAACGACAGCTGATGCGCTGGGGAGCCGCCTTTCCGCTGCCCCCCGGCCTGCCCCCCGAACTGATGCTCTGCGGCCAGAGCCGTGTGGGGTTCTGCGGCGATTTCGTCTCCGGGCCGGGTTTCGGTCGGGTGGAGGGGGCCTGGCGCAGCGCAGAAGGCCTGGCGGCCCAGCTGCTGGCGGCCGTCAGGGTCACAGGTGCCTGAGCTGCGGATAGGCGGTGAGCAGTTCGCTGGCTTCCAGCACATCGCCCTCGGCATCGGGCTGCCAGATCACTTCAAGGGCCAGCAGCTCGGTGGCGGGCACCGCCCCCAGCACCCGCAGCGCATCGCGCAGCTGATCGGCCGAGTCGACCGCTTTCAGGGGGATGGGACGGCGGCTGGCCACCAAAAGGGTGACGGCAATGAAATCGTTGGTGGCATCGGCATCGCCGGCCTGAACGGCGGCCTCGGCCTCGGCCCGGCGGCGGCCGTCCACATTCGTTGTCACCTCGCTGCTGAGCTTGCTGCGCTCGGCCATCGACAGGCGGTTGAAGGTGGCTTCGGCGGCGTTGAAGGGCACTTGCCCCACTTCGCTGTTGGCGTAGACCCACTGGTCGGGATGGCGCAGCAGGGCCAGGGTGGTGTCCTGCAGCACCTGCTGCAGGCCGGCGCTGCTGCCGGTATCTGCCGTGCGGGCTGAGCGGCGCAGATCCTGCTGCAGATCGCGGGCACTGGCCAGCAGCCCGAGCTGCATCTGGGCCACGGTCACGGGGCCGTCGCTGACCTCGGCCGGCAGTCCGACAGCATCACCGCCCCCCATGGCCCCGCGCAGGCCGTTGAGCAGCACGCCAACCACGGCCATCAGGATCAGGAAGCCGAACAGGCCGGCGCCGCCGAACCCGAAGCCGATGGGCAGGAGAAAGGGGAAGCCGAAGCCGCCACCGCCGTAACCACCGCCGTAACCACCTCCATAACGGCCGCCGTAGGAGCCCCCGCCATAGGAGCCGCCTCGGAAGGACGGACTTGAGGAGCGGAAGCTGCCGCCGCCGATGCGACCACCGCTGGCGGCGTCGGCCGGCTGCGGTGCCACCAGCGCGAACAGGCTGGCCACGAATAGCGGCAGCAGCGAAAGGCTGAGGAGACGCATCAGACGCCGGAGCGGGGAACGGAGACTGCGGGCCATGGGGACGACCTCGCGGATCAGCAGCCTTGATCGTAGGAACGATGGCCGGGGGGACGGGTGCGGTCAGCCGCCCCCCACGATCGTCACCACCTCGAGGTTGTCGCCGGTGCGCACCGGTTGTTCGGCCCAGCGTCGACGCGGGACGATGGTTCCGTTGTGTTCGACCACCACCAGCTGCGGTCTGTAGCCCAGTTCCTGCAGAAGGGTGTCGAGGGTGAGGCCGGCGGTGCAGCGGCGTTGTTCGCCATTGACCTGCACCTCGATGGTGGCTGGGGTGGTCATGGATCCTGCGGCGGATGGGCCGCGAGCCTCTCCAGCAGCGCCGCGGTCGTGGCGCCAGGGTCCTGGGCTTCCATCACGGCCCGCACCACTGCCACCCCGAAGATGCCGGTGGCCAGCACGGCGTCGATGGTGGTGAGATCGATGCCGCCGATGGCATAGGCGGGGCGCACCGCCGCCGCCACCGCTTGCTCCAGATAGCCGAAGCCCACCGGTGGCCGGCCCGGCTTGGTGGGGGTGGCGTGCACGGGGCCGACACCGGTGTAGTCGGCGCCGGCGGCCACGGCCGCCTCCAGCTGGTCCAGGGCATGGGTGCTGCGGCCGATCAACCGGTCGGGCCCCAGCAGACGCCGTGCCGCCTCGGGCGGCAGATCCCCCTGGCCCAGATGGACACCGTCAGCCTCGACCGCCAGGGCCAAGTCAAGGCGGTCATTGACCACAAACAGCGCCCCGTGATCAGCGCAGCGGTCCCGCAGGGCCACCGCCTCCCGGTAGCGGCTGAGGTCGTCGCTCAGCTTCGAGCGGTGCTGCACCAGCCTCAGCCCCGCCTGGAGCGACTGGTCGACCACCCCGAGGAGGTCGGGCACGGGGGCCGTGATCAGATACAGCCGCGCCTGGCCGAGCCGTTGACGCCGATCCTGGCTGGCCAGCAGCTGGATCTCGAGGTCGTAGAGGCGGTAGCGCACCCGTGCCGCCGTGGAGGCCAGGTCAGGGTCCTGCCCCCTGCCGAATTCCTCCAGCACCCGCAGGGCCTCCTGGGCCCGGGCGCAGTTGGCCGCCACCACCTGACCCGGGTGGGTGCGCTGCTCCTGGGCCGGATGGCCCAGGCCGGCCCCCACATCGCCGGCGCTGTGGCCCGCCAGGCGGTACTCGGGCCGATGGCAGCGGCCGAGCTGTTGCCGCAGATCCTTGAAGGCCTCGACCAGATCCCGGCGGTCGAGGCCGAAACGCGCCCAGTCCTCGGCCACCCGCAGGCCCTCCCGGGCCCGGTTGAGGTTGGCGTCGAGCAGGCGGAACAGGGGGGTCGGGGTGGCGGTCAGGGTCCTGGGCGGTGGCGGCGCCCCCTGTCTAGCCTGGGCAGAGCATGCCGTGGTCCGTGGCCGACGTCCCTCCCCCGTCCCGCGAGCCCCGACCGACGGCCCCATTGCCCGCCGTCACCAGTGCCGACAGTCCCATGCAGGTGGTGATCTGGGGGGCGGTGCTGCTCGGCGGCATCGCCGCCTTCATCGCCTGGGGCCTCACCCACGCCTATCCGACGGGCTGATCCTCCGTCCCCAGCAGCCGCCGTCGGGCCTCGGCGGCATCAACGGCGATCTGGGCCGCCAGCGCCTCCAGGGAGGCAAAGGTCTGCTGGCTGCGCAGGCGGGCCGTCGGTTCCACCGTCAGCCAGGTGCCGTCGAGCTCCAGCTCCCGGTCCAGCAAGTGCACCTCCACGGCCGAGGGGGCTTCGGGATCGATGGTGGGCTGGCGGCCGAGGTTCATCACCGCCGGCAGGGGCTGTCCATCGTCGCGGCGCACCCAGGCGGCGTAGACCCCTTCGGCGGGCAGGCATTTGCGACCGTCCACCTGCAGGTTGGCGGTGGGCCAGCCGAGACCCCGCCCCAGACCCCGGCCCTTCACCACCAGGCCGCGGAAGCGGTAGGGCCGACCCAGCAGCCGTGCCGCCTCGGCCAGGTCAGCGGCCGCCAGGGCCGCCCGGATGCGGCTGCTGCTGATGCGATCGCCCCGGTCATCCAGCAGCGGCAGCACCGACACCGTGATGCCAGCGGCTTCCCCCAGCTGCCTGAGCTCGTCCGGGCCGCCGCTGCGGCGGTGCCCGAAGCGGAAGTTCTCGCCCACCGCCACGGCACCGGCCTGCAGCTGCTGCACCAGCACCTGTTCGACGAAGGCGGCGGGGCTGAGCAGGGCCAGGGCCCGATCGAAGGGCACCAGCACCAGCTGGGCGATGCCGAGGGGTTCGAGCAGCTCAAGCTTGTCTTCGGCCAGATCAAGCCGCAGCCGCGGTTCCCCCGCCAGCACCTCCCGCGGATGGGGCCAGAACGACACCACCGTGGGCACCAGCCCGGGCCGGTCCCTGGCTGCCGCCACGGCGGCGGCGATCACCCGCCGGTGGCCGGCATGGAGACCATCGAAACTGCCGAGGGCCAGGGCCGTGGGCGTGGCGGCCTGCTGGGGGGAGCGCAGGGGAATCAACGCGGTCGGCCGTGCCTGATGCATCCTCCCATGGCAACTTGGGGACGCCACCGCCGGGGCTGCCCTTGGCCGACCGACTTGATCTGCAGCGCATCAGCGCCGCCTTCCGCGGACTCGGCTGGATCACCTTCTGGGCCCAGCTGGCCATGGCGGTCGTCTGCCTGGGGGTGCTCACCTTCAACAGCCTCGGGGCCGAGCTGATCCGCAACCGCGAGCGGGCCATCGGCCTCGGTCCAGGCCTGTCGCTCACCACCCTCTCGCTGCTGCTGCTGGCCTGGTCGGTGTGGCAGGACTGGGGGTTGATCGGCCTGGGCCGCAGCCTCGGCGGCGGTGGCGCCCGCCCGTCCCGTGGCGAAACCACGGCCCGCCTCAAACGCCACATCCTGGCCAGCCTCGGTGGGGTCACCCTGGCGGTGGTGGGTTACCAGGCCCTGGCCGGCAGCCTCACCTTCCAGGCTTCGCTGCAGCAACCGGGTTTCGCCGGCTCGGCCGGCCTGGGCAACAACGCCATCACCTCCCTGGAGATGTTCTCGGTGCTGGCGAACACCCAGGTGCTCACCGGCCATCTCATCGGTCTCTGGGTCACCCTCTGGCTGCTGCAGCGCATCCAGAAGCCCTAGGCGCCGGCGGCGGGCAGGGTGGGCAGGGCGTCGAGGCCATGGCGCCAGAACAGGTCGGGTTGCAGGGGGGTGAGGGCGGCACCACCGGCCTGCACCTGGGCCACGTCCGTGGGCCAGTCGCGGGGGCCCGACCCCAGGGCATCGAGATCATTCACCACTTCTCCCGCGAGCCAGTAGTAGGCCCGGCCACGGGGGTCGTGGCGCTGGTCGAATTGATCCACATAGCGGCGCACGGCCGGACGGCACCAGCGCAGGGGGCCGATGCGTTCGGCCGGCACCGCCGGCACATTGAGGTTGAGCAGCAACCCTTCGGGCCAGCCCCCGGCGAGGACCGATTCGGCCACATCGAGGGCCCGCCGCGCGGCGCCGTCGAACCGGCGCCAGTCGAAACAGGCACTGCTCACCGCCAGGGCAGGCAGGCCCTCAAGGGTGCCTTCCATGGCGGCGGCCACAGTGCCCGAATAGAACACATCGGAACCCAGGTTCGGGCCGTGGTTGATGCCCGACAGCACCAGATCGGGCGGGGTCGGCAGCAGTCGCCCCAGGGCGAGCTTGACGCAGTCGGAGGGGGTGCCGCTGCAGGCCCAGGCCTCGATGCCGTCACCAAAGAGGCCATCGGCCCGTTCGGCCCGGATCGGACTCTGCAGGGTGAGCCCGTGGCCGGTGGCCGAGCGTTCCTGATCCGGGCACACCACCGTGACCTGGTGGCCGCGGGCGGCGGCCTCGAGGGCAAGGGTGCGGATGCCTTCGGCGAAGACGCCGTCGTCGTTGCTGATCAAGATCCGCAGCGGATCGGCCATGGCAGACGCCGGCGACGGGGGAAAGCTAACCGCGGCCGCCTGGCGCCGGACCGGTTCGTACAGTGCCGCTCTCTGGTTCTGTCCCGGCCGTGAGCACCGCCCTGACCCTCGAGGAGCTGACCGGCCAGCTCGATGCCCTCGAGGGTGAGGCCAGCCAGGCCATCGCCGCTGCGGTGGATGCCGCCGCTCTCGAACAGCTCCGCATCGATCTGCTGGGCAAGAAAGGGCGCCTCTCCGGGGTGCTGGGGGCCATGGGTCGGCTGCCCGGTGACCAGCGTCCCCTGGTGGGCCAGCGCGCCAATGTGCTCAAGGAGCAGCTGCAGAGCCTGCTGCTTGAGCGGCAGAACGGCCTGCGTCAGGCCGCCTTGGCCGACCGCATCGCCGCCGAGACCCTCGATGTCACCCTGCCCCCCAGCCATGTGCCGCCGGGGCATCGGCATCCGCTGCTCAGCACCACCGACGCCATCGTCGACATCTTCTGCGGCCTCGGTTACCGGGTGGTGGAGGGCCCGGACATCGAGACCGATCACTACAACTTCGAAGCGCTGAACATTCCCGCCGATCATCCGGCACGGGACATGCAGGACACCTTTTATCTGCCCGATGGCCAGCTGCTGCGCACCCACACCTCGCCGGTGCAGATCCGCCACCTTGAGCAGCATGCGCCACCGGTGCGGGTGATCGCCCCCGGCCGGGTGTACCGCCGCGATGCGGTCGATGCCACCCATTCGCCGGTGTTCCATCAGGTGGAGGTGCTGGCCATCGACGAAGGTCTGGATTTCAGCCATCTGCGCGGCACCGTCACCCACTTTCTGCGGGTGTTCTTCGGTGATCTGCCTGTGCGCTTCCGGGCCAGCTACTTCCCCTTCACCGAACCCAGTGCCGAGGTCGATGTGCAGTGGCGCGGCCGCTGGCTTGAGGTGATGGGTTGCGGCA
>CAZWFG010000008.1:0-26741 GCA_964632245.1 uncultured Synechococcus sp.
TCGGCAAGAAGTTGAGAGCACTGCCAATGAAGGTGAGCCAGAAGTGCAGCTGACCCAGCCCTTCGTAGTACATGCGGCCCGTGAACTTTGGGAACCAGTGATAAATGGCAGCAAACACCCCCAAGGTGATCGTGCAGAAGATCACATAGTGGAAGTGACCAACCACAAAATAGGTGTTGCCAACATGAATATCAATCGGAACAGTTGCCAGCATCACCCCAGTAATGCCGGCAAAAATAAAGTTAATGAGACCACCAAGACAGAACAGCATCGGCGTCGTCAGCCGCAACTTGCCACGCCAAATAGTTCCAATCCAGGCAAACACCTTGATCCCTGTTGGCACCGCAATCAGCATTGTGGTAACCATGAACAGGTTACGCATCCACTGGGGGGTGCCGCTGTAAAACATATGGTGCACCCAGACGATCAGACTAAGAAATGTGATTCCAAACGACGCGATAGCGACCAACTTATATCCAAAGAGAGGCTTGCGGGCATACACCGGCAGCAGCTCAGAGAAAATCCCAAACACCGGCAACACCATCACATACACCGCCGGATGGGAATAGAACCAGAAGAAGTGTTGATACAACATGGGATCACCACCACCCTCGGGCTTAAAGAAGCTGGTACCGAAGCTGAGATCAAAAAGCAGCATGATCGCCCCCCCGGTCAACGAAGGCAGACCAATCAACTGAATGGTCTGGGCTGCAGCAGCCGTCCAACAGAAGATGGGCATGCGAAAAAAGGTCATGCCAGGGGCTCGCATCCGCAGGATGGTAGTTGTGAAATTAATCGCACCCATGATCGACGAGACGCCGGAAATAGCGACTGCTAAAATCCACAGAAACTGACCATTCACGAGATGACCAAGTGGATTTTGGGTGCTCACGGGTGGATAGGCCCACCAACCAGAGGAGGATGGCCCCCCAGGCACAAAAAAGCTGGCCATCAGCAACACACCAAAAACAGGCACAAGCCAGAAGGCAGCCGCATTCAGACGCGGGAAAGCCATGTCTGGAGCCCCGATCATGGGCGGGATCAGCAGATTATTCAAGCCATTGAGAATCGGAAAGAGAAACAGGAACAGCATGACTGTTCCATGCATCGTATAGAGCCCATTATAGACGGTTGGATCAACAAGATCAGACGGAGGAGTGATTAGCTCGCCACGAACAATCATGGCCAGCAGTCCCCCCACTAGCAGGAAGAATAACGACAAAACAATGTATTGAATGCCAATCACCTTGGCATCGGTATTGAAGCCAAAGAAGCGCTTCCAGTTGTCGGGGGCACCGGGAACCGGATGGGGGGCCCGCAAGACCCGAGGATCAAAAATGATGGAATCAGACATGATCTCAGGCCTCGTGGGGAGCATCGACAGCGGTGGTGACATTCACCCGGGGGGGTGGGGCTGGCGGCACCGTCGCCCAGCCGTGGTCGCCGTCCGCCAATCGTTGGCGGTGCATCGCCACCGCCAGATTGGGGGCTTCCACCAGAGGTTGACGGGCAGCATCCGTCAGCCAGGCATCAAAGGTTTCAGGGTCCTGCACCACCACATCCGTCTGGTTGGTGGCGAAGTAGCCACCACTGAACATGGCGTCCCGCAGGCGGTAACGGCCTTCGCGGGTGGGGGTGAGGGCATAGCGGATGACGCTACCTGGCACCAGATCCTGCTTGAGGCGGAAGGCCGGCACATAAAAGCTGTGCAGCACATCCATGGAGGTCAACCGCAGGTCGGCCCGACGGTCCAGGGGCAGATGCAACTCGGTGCTGCGCACCCCATTTGGATAGACGAACTCCCACGACCACTGGCGAGCAATCACCTCAATCGGTCCGTAGGTGGTGCCGGCGGCACGGTCGCTGGCGGTCAACGTCGGGGCCGCACCATTGGCAGCGACACGCTCCTTGCCACCCAGGGTGGCGAGGGTGTCATTCACCCGGATCGTGTGGGCCGCAATCAGCATCACCAGCACAAACGGCAACACCGTCCAGGTGATCTCAAGGCGGAGATTCCCCTCGATCGGATCGCCATCCACCAGGTCATAGCGAGGGGCACGGTTGAACACAACCGTCCAGGCGATGACACTCAGGCAGCCCAGGAAGAGAAAAGTGCCGATGCCCGTCTCAAGGGCAAAGAGTCCATCCACATAGGGGGCGGCTGAGGAGGCCTGCACCGGCAGCCAGCCGTGGGAGGCGCGGGCCATGGCCAGGCTGATCAACAGGTTCAGCAGCAGGGCGGCGGCGATCAGCACCAGGCCTACCGCAGACGGCCGCGACGGGCGTGGGAACGTCGGAGTCATGGGATCGTCTCAGGGCAGCGCAGTGCGGGGATTGACGCCGGCGGCCAGCATCTGGTCGGCGGTGATGTGCACCCCGAACTCCGCCGCCAGTTCGGCACCGAGGGTGCCGTGCAGCCCAAGCACCAGCAGCAGGGCCACCCCCAGGGCCAGGTACGACCAGGTCACCTGCCGGCCATAATCACGGCGCCAGACGAAACGCTGAAAGCCGCGCCATACCGTCATGGCGACGATGGTGAGCAACAGCAGCACCCCGCCGACGCCATGCCAGAGCATGGTCACGGTGGACCCCAGCCCCAGGGTGCTGCGCACACCCGGGATCGGATCGGCCAGCAGAATCTCGAAGAAGCCCGCCGCCACCGTGAAGAAGGTGACGATGGCGCAGGCCAGCAGGTTGTACCAGCCGACATCGTGGAAGCCACTGCGGGTCACCGGCAGGGCCAGCCAGCGGAAGACCCGTTTTTCCGCCGGGTACAGGGCACCGGCCACATCAAAAGCGATGGCAATGGCGAACAGGCCGATCGTGAAGTGCACCAGGTTGGGGTGCAGCGGCAGGGCGTAAGGGAGGTCGTTGGGCCCGAGGGAGGAGGCGATCTCCAGGGCGGGAGCCGGAGCGACGGGGGTCATGACAACACCCCGGCCCGCATCGCCTCCACGACCTTGACGGTGTGCAGGCCATAGGTCCAGATCAGCTGGTTGCCAAGGGTCACCTGGGTGACCACCAGCAGGGCGAGCACCCCGTCAAGCGCCAAGAGCCCACGGGGCAGGCTGAGGGGATCACCCTGGCGCGCCACATAGCGCCAGCCGGTGAGCACGCTCAGCACTCCGGCAAGACTCCAGCCGAGGGTGCTGTGCAGGTTGAGAATGTCACGGGAGGCCCCGTAGGGATCCGCCAGACCGGCCTCAACCTGCCCGAAGATGATAGCGACAAAGATCGCGACCGTGGCCACAATCAGATTCCAGAAACTGACTTCAAACAGTTGAGGCTTCCGCATCAGCACTCCTACCAAATCAAACACAACACTGATCAGTGCCATGGCAATCACAAAATGAACGACGATCGGGTGGATCGTGTCCATCCAGGGGAGGTTGTGGTCGTTGAGCGGGGGGAGCAGGTGGTCCAGCATCTCCCTGGGTGGCGACGCGAAGGGATACCACCGTGCTAGGGAGTGGTTCTGACGCTCCCGGCAACCCGCCAGGATTGCTTCCAAACCGGAAAACATTCCTTCCCATGCCCTCTTCTCCCACCGACCCGGCCGTGCGCCTCGACAGCGACAGCCTCGGCACGGTGGCGGTGCCCGCCGATCGGTACTGGGGGGCCCAGACCGAGCGGGCCCGGCTGATGTTTCAGCTCGGTGATGATCCGATGCCGCTGGAGCTGATCCACGCCATCGCCCGCATCAAGCGGGCCGCCGCCCACGCCAACCGGTCCTTAGGCCAGCTGGACGACGACCGCTGCAGCTGGATCGTTCAGGCCGCAACTGAGGTGGACGAGGGCCGCCATGACACCGAGTTTCCCCTCTCCTGCTGGCAGAGCGGCAGCGGCACGCAGACGAACATGAACGTCAACGAGGTGATCGCCAATCGCGCCTGCGAACTGGCCGGACGACCACGGGGCGACAGGGCCTGCGTGCACCCCAATGACCACGTCAACCGCAGCCAGAGCACCAACGACGTCTTCCCGAGCGCCATTCACCTGGCCACCGAGGTCCAGCAGCGCAGCCTGCTGTTGCCGTCCCTGGAGGCCCTGGTGACGGCCCTGGAGGTCAAGGCCAGCGCCTGGGCCGGCGTGGTGAAGATCGGCCGCACCCATCTGCAGGACGCGGTGCCGCTCAGCTTCGGCCAGGAAGTGGGGGGCTGGGCCAGCCAGCTGCGCACGGCCGGCTCAAGGCTGGCTGACGGCTTTGACGAGCTGCGGGGGCTGCCCCTCGGCGGCACCGCCGTGGGCACGGGCCTGGGGGCGCCGCCAGGCTTTGCCGCCGCCACCTGCCGGCTGCTCAGCGACGAGGGCGGGGTGACCTGGCGCTGTGATGGCAACCGTTTCGCGCTGATGGGCAGCCACGACGCCCTGGTGCAGCAGATGGCCCGGCTGCGGCTGCTGGCCGGTGCCCTCCACAAGATCGTCAACGACATCCGCCTGCTGGCCTGCGGCCCCCGGGCCGGGCTGGCGGAACTGGTGCTGCCGGCGAACGAACCCGGCAGCTCGATCATGCCGGGCAAGGTCAATCCCACCCAGTGCGAGGCGGTGGCGATGCTCACGGCCCAGGTGATGGGCCTCGACCAGGCGGTGGCGATCGGCGGCAGCGGCGGCCATCTGCAGATGAATGTCTACAAGCCGCTGCTCGGCCTCAACCTGCTGCGCAGTGGCCGCCTGCTGGCCGACGCCTGCCGCAGCCTGCGGGAGCACCTGGTGACCGGCATGGAGCTGAACCACACCCGGGTGGAACACCTGCGCGACCGCTCCCTGATGCTGGTCACGGCCCTGGCCCCCGTGATCGGCTACGACCGGGCCGCCAAGATCGCCCTGCACGCCCACGAGCAGGGCCTCAGCCTGCGGGAGGCCGCCCTTGCCCTGGACGCGATCAGCGCCGAGGCCTTCGACCGGCACGTCGACGCGGGCGCCATGGCCAACCCCCAGGGCTGACCCCGTGGCAGACCCTGGCTGGCATCCCCACCTCTGGCATCCCCTGCGCCGCACCGGCGACGGTCCGGCGCCCCTGGCCGTGCGCCGGGGCTGCGGGGTGTGGCTGGAGCTGGAGGACGGCCGGCAGCTGATCGACGCCATCAGCAGCTGGTGGGTGACCCTGCACGGCCATGGCGAACCCACCATCGCGGCGGCCATCGCCGCCCAGGCCCGCACCCTGGAGCAGGTGATCTTCGCCGACTTCCGCCACAGCCCGGCGGCCCGGCTGGCGGAACGGCTCTGCGGCCACTGGCCCGGCCTGGCGCGGGTGTTCTTCTCCGATGACGGCTCCACTGCCATCGAGGTGGCCCTGAAGCTGGCGTGGCAGCACCAGCAACGGATCGATCCGGACCGTCGACAGCTGATCGCCTTCGAGGGGGCTTACCACGGCGACACGGTGGGGGCCATGGCGGTGGGCAGCCGGGGCCTGTTCAACGCCCCGTTCGAGCCGCTGCTGTTTCCGGTGGCCCGGGCCCCCTGGCCCGCCACCTGGTGGGACGACGACGGCGTCGAGGACCGTGAGAGCGCCGCCCTGCTGGCCCTCGAGGGTCTGCTGCAGACCCCGACGGTGGCCGTGATCCTCGAGCCCCTGGTGCAGGGGGCAGGGGGCATGGCGATGGTGCGGCCGTCGTTCCTGCAGGCCGTCGCCGATCGCACGCGGGCCGCCGGTGCCCTGCTCATCGCCGACGAGGTGCTCACCGGTTTCGGCCGCACGGGTGATCTGTTCGCCTGCCGACGGGCCGGCCTGACCCCTGACCTGGTGGCCCTCTCCAAAGGGCTCACCGGAGGGTTTCTGCCGATGGCCGTGACCCTGGCCAGCGAAGCCCTGCATGGGAGCTTCTGCGGTCGCGATCCGGCAGCCACCTTCTTCCATGGCCACAGCTTCACCGCCAACCCCCTGGGCTGCGCCGCGGCCCTGGCCAGCCTCGACCTGCTAGAGGCCGATCCAGACCGACCACGGCGCCTCGAGCAGCTGCACCGGCAACGGCTGCAGCTCCTGGCTGGCCATCCGCTGGTGCAACGACCCCGGCTGCTGGGGACCATCGCCGCCTTCGACCTGCGGGGTCCCGGGGGCTACCTGCAACCCATCGGGCGGGAGCTGCAGCGACTCTGCCTGGCCCAGGGGGTCTACCTGCGGCCCCTCGGCTCAGTGGTGTACCTGATGCCGCCGCTGACCATCACAGCCGCTGAGCTCGACCGCTGCTACGCAGCCCTGCAACAGGCCCTGACCCATCTGGATCGGGGCTAGGGGCCGGCCTGCAGGGCCGCCTCCAGATCGGCGCGGCTGAGGCCATAGGAAAACTGCCGGGTCGTGGTACCCGCCGCCGTGGTCCAGTGCACGACCAGACCGTCGCTGAGCAATTCCAGACGGGCGCTCCAGGGGACCCGCTGTTCCCAGCAGGCGACGTCCTCGGGATGACGCTCAAAACCGCTCGCCCCCAGCCAGCCCTCCAGGGCCGGCAGGGAATGGTGGTATAGCGGCGTCTCAGGGGAGGGGAGCATCGTGCAACAGCGCCATGCCCCGCCACCATGCCAGGCCGACACCCAGCACCAGGGAAAAGCCAAGGGCACCGCCGAGCAGCACCAGGGCAAACCACTCACCGCCCGAGAGGGGACGGCGTGAAGCAGGCTCCGCTGACCGATACGCGGGCGGCGACGGGGATGGGGATGGGGGTGGTGCTGGTGTGACCAGCTGGCGGTCGTAGGCCCGGCGACGGTCGGGGTCGCTGAGGGTTGCATAGGCCTCCTGCAGGTCCCGGAAGGCCCGGTGGGCTTCAGCCGGGGGCAGCAGCGCGGTGTCGGGATGCAGTTGCTTGCTGAGACGACGGAAGGCCTGACGGACGTCTTCCGGGCTGGCCAGGGGGGACAGACCCAGCCGCTGGTAATGGGTGGACCCGGGGGGAGACACGACCGTCGGCTGTCGGCTGCAATCCTAAGAAGATTCGTCCGGCCTGGCGCCCCGCCGCATCTGTCCACCTCCATGCCCTGGTCCATGCTTGGCTGGTCCCCCACTGGGGAGCAGCTGTCTCTGCTGCAACGCCTGCAGGACGAGCTGCGGCTGTGGAACGGACGGCTGAACCTCACCCGCCTGGTGGAGGGGGAGGACTACTGGATCGGCCAGGTGTTCGACAGTCTCTGGCCCGTGGTGCCCTGGCTGCAGGGGGCAGCCGATCCCTCGGCCCCCCTGGAGGTCATTGATGTGGGCACCGGGGGGGGGTTTCCCGGCCTGGCCATCGCCATCGCCCTGCCCGGAGCCCGGCTGACCCTGGTCGATTCGGTCGGTCGCAAGCTGGAAGCCGTGCGGGCGATGGCCACGGCCCTGGGGCTGGCCGAGCGGGTGGTCGTGCGCTGTGAACGGGCCGAGAAAACCGGCAGGGCCAGGGACTGCCGGGGCCGCTTCCAGCTGGCGGTGGCCAGGGCCGTGGCCGCCGCACCGGTGGTGGCCGAATACCTGGTGCCGTTGCTGGCCAGCCAGGGCACGGCGCTGCTGTACCGGGGCCAGTGGACCAGCGAGGATGCGGCTTCACTGGAGCGGGCGGCGGCAACCCTGCAAGTGCGGGTCGAGCCCCCGCGGGCCCTTGATCTTCCCGGCGGACGGGGCCGCCGCCACGCCGTCGCCCTCACCCCCCTGGCCCCCTGCCCCGCCGTCTATCCCCGTCCCGTCGGAGTACCGGGCAAGCACCCCCTGGGCACACTCCCCGGCTAATCGCCACCCAGGCGTTTCACGGAAGGGCCGGCCAGGCGCTGGTGCAGGTCGCGCAGCAACGCCGGAATCCCCTCCCGCCAGGGACTGGCGGCGAGCACCCTGTGCAGGTCATCCGCACTCACGGGTGGCCCATCCCCCTCGCCGGGATCGACGAAAGCAGCGGCATTCCGCCCCGGAAACCAATGCCCCCCCTGCCCCAGCAGTCCGTAACGCGCACGGCAGAAACTCTGCAGGTCCCAGCCCTCGAGCAACGTGTACAGCCAGAGCAGCACAGGCAGGTTGATGTCGCCGGGGGTGTCGGGCCAGTCGGGCAATCCTTCGCTCCAGCTGCCCAGCCAGGCCTGGCCGTGGCGCTCGACCAGGGCCCCCTGCAGGCGGGCATCCACAGGCGGCAGCAGGGTCGCCGCCTGGTCCAGCAACCGCACGGCCTCCAGGTGCAGATCCAGGTCGGAGGGCCGAGCGGCACCGACGCTGATGGTGTGCACCTCGGCGGTCGACAGGCAGAAGAGATCGTTGAACACGATTGGATGCAGGGGAGCGCACAGCTGCTGCAGTCGCGGCGACGGGCTGTGCAGATGGCCCCCCTTGTCGGTGGGACTGATCAGGAACACCCCCATGTCATGGCGCCGGGCCGCCTGCAGGGCCGGGGTGTTGTCGCGACGGATGTAGTACCAGTGCAGATTGATGTAATCGAAGGCATCACTGGCGATGGCCTCGAGGATCAACGCCAGGGGTGCATGGGTCGAAAAGCCCACATGGCCAATGCGCCCCTGGCGCTGCCAGCGGGCCAGCACATCCCGGCAGCCCCCCGGTCGCAGGGTCTGGTCGAGGTGTTCAGGCAGGTTGATGCCATGCACCGCCACCAGGTCGACACGGTCCACCTGCAGGCGCTCGAAGCTCAGCCGCAGCTCGGCCTCGAAGCGAGCCGGGTCGGCATCAGGGGGCACCTTGGTCTGCAGCAGGCGGCGGGGATCGGAACAGCGGGCCATGGCCAGACCCAGCTGCCGCTCGGACGTGCCGTAGTGCCGGGCGGTCTCGACGTGGTGCAGACCAGCATCCCGGGCGGCGCACAGCACCGCCTCAACCCCGGCCTGGGAGTCCTCCAGCAGCTCCCCCGGGGGCAGATCGCTCCAGCTCTGCTGAAAACGCATGCCCCCCAGGGACAGCACCGGCATGGGCAGGCCGGTGCGACCGAAACGGCGGGTGGGGATCATCGCCGGGGCAGCAGCCGTCGCGGGCGACTGGGGTTGGGCAGACCAAGGGGCAGCAGGTCCTGATCCTCGAGGCGCCGCCGCAGATCGGGCAGTTGCTCGGGTTCGACCCAGTGGATGCAGTCCACAGGACAGGTCTCGATCGCCTCCTGAATCCGCTCCGGGCTGTCTCCGTCCTGGCGGATCACCCGGGAACGCCCCAGGCTGGGTTCCACGACAAAGGTGTTACAGGCGACGTGGGCGCAGTAGCGGCACCCGATGCAGACCGCCTCATCAACCCACACGGCCCGGTCCCGCAGCTCTCCACCCAGCATGGGCTCGAGACCGGTGCGCTGCCGGTCTGGATCTGGATCAACCTCGAAGAGCAGAGCAGGATCCATGGCCTCTGCCCAGGGGTGCATCCGTCGGGGTGTGCCTCAGTCGCGCCAGCGGGTGACGACCAGCTCGATGCTGCCGTCCTGGCTGGTGCGCTGCTCAGTGACACTGAAACCCTCGCTGGCAGAGCCAGCAAGGATGGCCTGGAGGGCGTAACGCTGGTGCAGTTGCGACAGGAACCGCTCCAGGGGAACCGCACGATTCCAGAGATCCAGGTCCGTCACCAGGTCGTAGTGGCCCGCCTGGTCATTCCAGCGAAACCCGATGTCGCAACCCTGGGGCTCGAGGCAGACCACATCGGCAGACACCTGCTGACCGCGATAACCACGCACCGGAGTCTGCCCTTCCCTTGGGTCGAGCCCAAGATCCCGCAGGGCCGCCAGCAGGGATTCCCGGTCGCGGAGCTCAGTGCGGACCGTGCTGAAGTGCGACATCGGAAAGGGTGGCGGCGGGTTGAACGGCGTAATGGTCGGTCGTCGGGACCGTGGACACCACGGGACCCAGACGGTCCTCGATGGCAGCCGTGAGGGCTGTGCAATGGGGACCCGCCACCCCCTCGACAAGCTCTTCCACTCGCCCATCCGGTCGGATGCGATAGCGGAGGACCTGCTGGGGCACCGTGGCGGATCGGGTGCTTCTTATGGTAACGAGTCTGGAAAGAAAACGGCGATCAGCCCCAGCTGAGCAGTCCTTCATCACCAAGGGTCTGCAGACGGGCCACGAGATCGGGGTCTTCCAGCTGCTCCAGGGCACTGCGGGCATCGTCACGCACCCCCGGGTCAGGATCCTGCAGCAGGGCCTCCAGCAGCGCTTCCCCCACGGGGCCGGCCTGCTCCGGGGGCAGCAGCGGATGCAACCGACCGAGCCCCCAGGCGCAGTTGCTGCGCACCAGGGGCTCCCCGTCGATGCGCAGGCTCTGGAGCAGGGGCCCCACCGCCTCGGCGCGCCGATCCTCAAGCTCCAGGCAAGCATCAGCCAGCGAGGTGGCCGCCATCAACCGCACCGCGGCGATGTCACCGGCCAGGGAACGCACCAGCACCGGCACCACCTCAGGACGGCCGAAATTGGCCACCGTCCAGACCAGGGCTTTGCGCACAAAACCGTTGGCGTCCAGGTCCAGCTGCTGCAGCACCCTGGCAAAGGCCCGCTCGTCCGGGGTGCGACCCAGGGCATAGGCCGCACTCATGCGCAGGATCGGGCAGGGGTCGCTGAGCAGCTGCAGCAGGGCTGGCACGGCCCGCGGCTCCCGTTGCTCACAGAACAGCCGCAGGGCCTCCAGGCGGGCGTCATGGTCTCCCTGGTGCAGCTGCCGGAGGGCAGTCTCCCGATCGAGGGTCGCCCGCAGCTGGCCGTGTTCACCAGCGGTCTGCAGGTCCAGGTCAGCCACCAGCAGATCGAGGGGATCAGGAGCCTCTTCGGCCTGCAGCTCCCCTGCCAGCAGCGAGGGGTCCAGGGGCAGCCGCGGAGGCTGGTCGGGGGATTGGCTCATGGGAGGGGGGCCGGGGCTGCCATATCACCGGGCAACCAGATCCTGGCGCTCACCGCCAGCAGGGCCAGGGCGAAGAGCAGCACGATCAGCGCCGGCAACACGCGGGAGCGAAAGAAGGACATCGGGCGGGGGCAGCAGCCGCAGGGCAGACCGTTCCATTGTCGATGACCTGGCTGCCCCTAGGGTGCGCCGCATCCGCTGCAGGGTCGCCGTGGCCAATCGTGCTGACCGCTGGCACCGCTTGATGACCGTCGGCGCCGAAGGGGTGGCCAGCGGGGTTCCCCTGATGGTCGGCAGCAAGCTGCTGCAGGGGTGGCTGACGGCCAGCCAGGTCCCCCTCGGGTTGATCGGCCTCCTGGGCCTGGCCGAACTTCCTTACACCCTCAAGCTGTTCTGGGCACCCCTGCTTGACCGGTGGCCGATCGCCTGGCCCGACCGCCGGCGCGGCTGGATGCTCGTGCTGCAGGTGCTGCTGGCCCTGGGGATCGGCGCGATGGCGCTGCTGCATCCGAGCCGGGCATCCGGCAGTCTCACCCTGGTGGGCCTGGCGGCGGTGCTGCTGGCAGTGGTGAGCGCAACCCAGGACATCGTCGTCGATGCCTATCGCACCGACCTGCTTCCCGAAGACGAACGGGGGGCCGGGGCTGCGGCGGCCGCCCTCGGATACCGCGCGGCGATGCTTGCCGTAGGAGCCGGTGGCTTTCTCGTGGCTGGCGCCGTGGGCTGGCCCCTGGCCTTTCTGGCCTCTGCCCTGCTGGTGGCTGCCGTGATTCCGGTGACCCTGGCGGCCCCCCGGCTGCGGCCGGTGGACCAGCCGGTGCGGAGCCTGCGCCAAGCCGTGGTGGGTCCCGCCCGGGAATTCATCGGCAGGACGGGAGGCCAGCGGGCCTGGCTGCTGTTGCTGCTGGTGATGCTCTACCGCTGGCCCGATGGCCTGCTCAACGGCATGGCCGTGCCGTTCATGCTCCAGAAGGGCTACACCGCCGGCACGATCGGCGTCGTGAACGGGGGCTGGGGCATTGCCGCCACCATGGCCGGAACTGCCTTCGGTGGACTGGTGTTCACCCGCCTGGGGCTCAACCGCTCCCTCTGGCTGTTCGGCATCGGCGGGACGCTCACGAACCTGACCTACTGGGCCCTGGCCCGCTCAGGGGGGGGCATCCAGGCCCTGCTGATCACCGTCTGCGTCGAACATTTCGCCCACGGAATGCTCACGGCCGCCTTCCTGGCGCTGCTCATGACCCTCTGCCACCCCCGTTACTCCGCCACCCAGTACGCCTTGCTGTCTGGGGTCTATGCCCTCAGCCGCTCCCTGCTTGCGGCTCCGGCGGGCTACCTGGCTGCCGCGTTCGGCTGGGAACGGTTCTTCCTGTTCACCGTTGTCGCCGCTGTGCCCAGCGCCCTGCTGCTGGCGGTGCTGGCGCCATGGAATCAATCCACGGTGCGCGGGGCCTATGAAGTCGCCCGTGACGGCACCTGACTCCGATCCTCCTGGGCATCGGGCTGATGCTCGTGAGCGAGCAGCCGCCGGCGCAGCTGACCGCAGGCGGCATCGCCATCGATGCCACGACTGGCTCTGATGCTGACCGCCACACCACGGCTGCGCAGGGCAGCCGCGAAGCGATCGACCCTGGCGGGGGTGGGACGACGGAAGTCCTCTTCCGCGATGGGGTTGTAAGGAATCAGATTCACATGGCTCTGAAAGCCACTGACGCGGTCGGCAAGCGCCAGGGCCTGAGCGGGATGGTCATTCAATTCACCCAGCAGGATGTATTCGAAGCTGACGCGACGACCACTGATCGCCACGTAATGGCGGCAGTCGTCCAGCAGCTGCTCGTAGGGATAACTGCGGGCCGACGGGATGAGCTGCTCCCGCAGGGCCTGATCGGGGGCATGCAGGCTCACCGCAAGGGTGAACTGGCAGCGACCCAGATGGGCAAGGGCCTGTTCAGCCAGCTCTGGCAGGGTGCTGGGGACACCGACCGTGCTGACGGTGATCTGCCGATGGGCCATCCCCAGGTCCCTGCCAAGGCAATCGATCGCCTCCAGGACAGCAGCGGTGTTGAGCAGTGGTTCACCCATGCCCATGAACACCACATGGCTGGGACGGCGCTCCATGGCCTCGCGCACGCTCAGCACCTGGTCGATGATTTCGTGAACCGCCAGGGACCGCTGCAGCCCGCCTTTGCCCGTGGCGCAGAAGCGGCAGCCCATGGGACAGCCCACCTGACTCGAGACGCAGACCGTCAGTCGGTCCTGGGTCGGAATGCCGACGGTTTCCACGGTGAGCCCATCCTCCAACTCCAGCAACAGCTTGAGGGTGCCGTCACGGGCCAGCGAACGATGGTGGACACGCGAACGGCCCAAGGCAGCCGGTGGCGATTCCCGCAAATGGGTCGGCATGACGGTGATCTCACTCCACTCGCGCACACCGCGGTCGTAGAGCCAGCCATGCAGCTGACGACCACGAAAGGCGGGAAGACCCTGCGCGGTGGCCCATTGCTCCAGCTCAATCTCACTGAGGCCGAGCAAGGGCTGCTGGTGGGTCAGGGCCACACGAGCAGGCCGTGACCCAGCCAGGCCTCCACCAGCAGAAGAGCGAAGAAACCGAGCATCGCGGCGCGCCCATTGAGCAGCTCGCCATGCGAATGAAACCCGAAGCGTGGCAACCGGCGCACGGGAATCCGCCGTGGCGGAGGGAGGGGCACGGAGGAGTCGGTCATGACATCAGAGGGAGAAGGGGGAGAAAGGAGCCACAAGGTCAGGTCTCATCTGTGAGCAGACCCTCTTCCTGCAGACCCTCGAGGGCATCGGGGTCAGGCAGCAGCATTTCCTCTTCAGGGTCATCGTCAAACGTCGGCCTTGTGAACGCCGAAGCGCTGCTCCCAACGGTGGGGTTGATGCCGTGGCGACTGCGGGTGGCCTCCAGCTCATCATCGGATGGATCGTCAAGAACAGCGGCACTGGGCTGTGGAGCTGGCATCTCAACGGTGTAATCGGGCCGCAGGTTCGGCATCCGGCGGAAGCCGGAGCCTTCCTCATCAAGGATGTCCGGATGGGGGCCAGCCTCGGCTCGCAATTCATCTTCAAAGCCGCTGAACCCGGTTCCAGCCGGAATCAGTCGACCGATGATCACGTTCTCCTTGAGCCCACGCAGCCAGTCACTCTTGCCCTCAATGGCGGCCTCCGTAAGAACGCGGGTGGTCTCCTGGAAGCTGGCGGCAGAGATGAAGCTGTCCGTGTTGAGCGAAGCTTTGGTGATCCCAAGCAGCACCGGGGTGAACTCCGCAGGGGCGCCGCCGGTGATGGCCATGGCCTGATTCACCTGATCCACTTGGCGAAGCTCGATCAGCTCTCCAGGAAGCAGGGTGGTGTCACCGGCGTCCTCAACTCTTACCTTGCTTGTCATCTGCCTGACAATCACCTCAATGTGCTTGTCGTCAATCGTGACCCCCTGCGACTTGTAAACGTTCTGAACCTCTTGAACCAGGGCTGTCTGCAACCGAGAAATGGCCTGCTGGGCAGCATCCATTGCCGCATGCCTCGACCGAAGGTCGAGGAAAATGACATCAAGAAGCTCATGGGGGTTGATCGGTCCGTCTGTTAACAGGTCACCAGCCTCGACGTGTTGGCCGTCACTGACCATGACCGTTCGACCCAGGAGAATGGGGTACTCAGTGGATTGGTCTTCGCCCTCTTCGACCGAGACGGTGGTGGTCTCAAGATCATCATCGCTGACGGTGATCTTGACATGTCCTGCCTTGCGGCAGAGCACAGCTGAATCCCGTGGCCTGCGTGCCTCAAGCAGCTCCTCAATACGAGGAAGACCTTGAACGATGTCACCGGTCTTGGCACGCTCAAACACAAGCTGAGCAAGGGTATCTCCGCGCTGGACAAGGTCCCCGTCCCGCACATGGAGGATGGATTCAGGTGACACCATGTACGGCCGCCCAATCCGCAGTGTGATGCTGCGATCGTCAAGGGACTCAACCTGGCCACTATGGGGAGCAGAAACGTTCTGCGCAAGAGATTCGCCCTCCACCACACGCTGACCAAGGTCAACGGTGGGAGCCGTGGCGGTCGGAATGGTGACTGTGTCCTGCTCGCGCTCAACAATCAGGCGTCGGATGGGGTCTCCCTCAACGGAATCAGGCAGCTGAACAACTCCGTCTTCCTTGCAGAGAATCTGCACTGTAGATACAACATCACCACGCTTGATCACATCTCCGTCAGCGACCTTTACCTCTGTATGCGTGGAGCCATGACTTGCGTCAGAAAGCGTATCGCGACGAACAAGATGAGATTCAATGATCACAAGCTGCAGCCTGTCAATCGTCTTGGCTCGTTTATCAGGGACAACCTCGACATCAACCGTCATCTGCGGAGTGGTGTCATGGGTCTCAAGGAGAAGCTGCGTACGCAACAGCTCAATCCCTTCGACTGATTTCACAAGCTCGCCATCCTTGTAGGTCAGTCGTTGCACAGCCTTGAGCGCCAACGAAGGGCCATGGGGCTGCTTGACAACACCAAGCTCGGGAAGATGAGCTTCATCGGGAATGGTGTATTCCTCCACTGGCCGAAGCAACAAGGCGCCACCCTCGGGAGTGTCGACAGACTCCACAAGGTGCATGGACTCGGCCACAAGACCAGGGGCGATCTCGTCGCCTGGATTGACCATCAGCCCCTCTTCGCCATAGCGAGCAAGAACCTTGCTGTCGGAAACCAGATGAAGCTGCCCAGACCTGACGATAATCTCGCGAAGAATGTCGTTTTTCTGGGTAACGGTAACAATGCCTGCAGTCTGGCTGAAGATGTCCTTGACAACCTCAGTACCCGCCTCAATCCACTGTCCATCTTCAATCATCAACAGTGAGATGTCCTTGTTGATCTCATGGGTCTCCTGTGGAATCCAAAGAAGAGTGCCGCCCTTGGACACCTCATACCCATGCTTCGCACTGCGGGCTTTTTTAATGGCTAGCCCCGGTGCAAACCGAATCAGACCGCCGGTCTGCGTCTTGAAACGATCATCGGCAAGTTCTGCGATCACTTCACCATTGGCAATCTTCGTGCCTGGTTCAGTGCGGAGCAGATATCGGGCACTATCTCGACCCTCAAGATGCCAGATTTGACCGCTGTGCGTCGTCGTAGAAACAAGTTTGCAATCCTTCAGCGTCAGACTGGATGTGACGATCTCAACCTCACGCGAATCACCCTGAGCCTCACGCAGCCGGACACTGCCGCCGTGTTCACTGATCTGCCGGCTCTCCGCTAACACATCACCCTCATGAACAGCCGTGGCACTGCGGACCACTGGATAGGCATTAGGGGGGAGATTGTAGACATCACCAGCGAAGACCCAGAGACGTCCGAGACGCTGAGCTTTCAAAGTGATGTTCCCCTGACGATCCGGCACTTCCCGAGGCTGGATCACGTCTTCATATCTGACCTGTCCTGCCAGATCGCAAATCACATCTTTGGTGGCCTTCTCAACACTTTTCTTGACCGCAGCACCTGTCGATATCTGGGCAAGCATTGTGTCATGGGGGACTCGGTCTCCATCAGCCACAAAGAGGATCGAACCGATGGTGATGTCAAGCTTCTGATCTCGTCCCTTGCCGTCCGGTTTCACTATCAAGGTGAAATCGCTCTCGGCAATCTGTGCCTCAACGCCATGGGGTGTGCGATAGGGACGAACTTTGGCGCGTTTATCAAAACCAGCAGTTCCGTCCAAGGTGGAACGCACCACCCCAGTTTCGGCTGTCGAGACCCCCCCCGTGTGGAAGGTGCGCATGGTCAGCTGAGTGCCTGGCTCACCAATTGACTGGGCTGCGATGATTCCAACAGCTTCCCCAAGATCCACCAGTTCATTGTGGGCGAGAGCCCAGCCGTAGCACTTGCGGCACACGGAACGAGCAGCTTCACAGGTGAGCGGGGAACGAACCCGCACATCCCTGACCCCTGCCTCCTCAATGCGCCGTGTCAGAGCGGGATCGATTTCGGTGTCTCGATCGGCAAGCAGAGTGCCATCTGGAGCAAGAATCGGCTCAGCGGTCAATCGCCCCACAAGACGCATCTTGTATCGCCCGTTGTCATCAGCGGCGATATGAATGCTGCGGGTCGTGCCACAGTCATCCTCGCGCACAATGACGTCCTGGGCGACATCAACCAGTCGTCGAGTCAGGTAACCTGAGTCCGCTGTACGAAGGGCTGTGTCCACAAGACCCTTACGGGCTCCGTAGGACGAAATGACATATTCAGTGACAGTAAGCCCCTCGCGAAAATTGGTCCTGATCGGAAGATCAATGATTTCACCCTGAGGATTGGCCATCAAACCTCGCATCCCCACCAACTGACGCACTTGGGACATGTTGCCCCGAGCGCCTGAGTTAGCCATCATCCAGACGGAATTAAGGGGGTCATTTTCGTTGAAATTACGTCGAACGGCCTGAACAAGACGCTCGTTTGTCTCCGTCCAAGTGTCAATCACCTTGGTGTGACGTTCGACCTCTGTAATTTCACCCAATCGGTAACGTTCTTCCGTTTCGGTGATCTGATCCTCAGCCTCCTGTAGAAGAGTGGGCTTGTCGCCTGGCACCCGCAGGTCGTCCACCGAGATGGAGACTGCGGCTTGGGTTGCATAGCGGAAGCCAAGATCCTTGAGGTCATCAGCCATTGCCGCTGTTGCAGCAGTTCCATGATGCTTGTAGGCCCAAGCGACAAGGGTACGGAGCCCCTTCTTGTCAATAATGCGGTTGCGGAAAGGTGGAGCCGCCGGACTGGGTGCCTCCACCGGAGGTGCTGCAACATCAGCCTTGGCCTTGTTGGATTTCCGGGAGCTGGAAGAACTGGTCATGACCGATGGTGGGGAGAAGACAGCGTGAAGGGGGATTCAGGCAGAACTCAAAGATGGAGGATGAACCTCAACGTGCCGCAACGGCATCAATAATGGTTCGATTCATAAGCACTCGACCTGTGGTCGTCAGCAAGAACCGACTGATCAAAGCGCCACTCTCGTCGTAACGATCGCGCCGGAACTTCCACTGCTCAATGCGAGTGCCGTCGCCGAGAGTTTCTGAAGAAACTGGTTCGCGAGAGTCGTCCTCATCATCAACTTCGCCGTTGAACCGGACCCAGATCCAATCATGCAATCCCAGGAACTTTTCTTCATAGGCATTACAAACATCAGCAAGACTGGCAAACGTGTGTTTGCGATCACCAAACGCTGGGAGTGACTTTTCTTGACGGGTAGCGGTAAGGTAGTAAGCCCCTAGCACCATGTCTTGGGAAGGAGTAATAATCGGCTCGCCTGTCGCGGGAGAGAGGATGTTGTTGCTGGCGAGCATTAACATCCGCGCTTCAGTCTGAGATTCCAAAGCCAAGGGCACATGCACAGCCATTTGGTCACCGTCAAAGTCAGCGTTGAACGCAGGACAGACGAGAGGGTGCAACTGAATAGCTCGACCATCAACAAGCTTGGGTTCAAAAGCCTGAATACCAAGACGGTGGAGCGTTGGCGCCCGGTTCAGAAGAATCGGATGACCATCAATAACTTCTTGCAACACCTGCATGACCTCATCGTCGCCCCGTTGAATCAGCTTTTTGGCCGCCTTGATGTTGTTGACAATATTCTGGCGGATTAATCGGTGAATCACGAAGGGCTGGAACAGCTCAATGGCCATCTCCTTGGGAAGGCCGCACTGATGCATCTTCAGCTTGGGACCAACAACGATGACGGAACGGCCAGAGTAATCAACACGTTTGCCCAGAAGGTTTTGACGGAAGCGGCCCTGCTTACCTTCGATGATGTCGCTCAGTGATTTAAGCGGCCGATTATTGGCACCAACAACAGTTCTTCCCCGACGACCATTGTCGATCAAAGCGTCGACCGCCTCCTGCAGCATCCGCTTCTCATTACGAATGATAATTTCAGGTGCAAGTATTTCTTGAAGACGCGCCAACCGATTGTTGCGGTTGATCACCCTGCGGTAGAGATCATTGAGGTCACTGGTTGCAAACCGACCACCGTCAAGCTGCACCATGGGCCGCAGGTCAGGCGGAATGACCGGGATGGCATCCAAAACCATCCACTCCGGCCGAGCATTTGTGGCAATGAAGTTATCAATCACACGGAGTCGCTTAATCAGCTTGGCCCGCTTCTGCCCTTTACTCCCATTAATCTCCTCTCTCAACTCTTCGGCGATTTGCTGGAGGTTAAGGTCCTCAAGCAGTCGCTTGAGAGCTTCGGCCCCAATGCCAACCTCAGGCTCATTCTCAATCTCAGAATCCTCAGCAAAGATTTCATCCTCAATCTCCAGCCACTCATCTTCTGTCAGCAGTTGCTTGTACTTAAGTGTCTTGTGGTCACCAGCATCAAGGACCACGTAACAGTTGAAGTAGACAATTTGCTCAACATCTCTCAAGGGCATATCGAGAAGAATAGCCACATAGCTGGGGATGCCTTTGAGATACCAGACATGGGAAACGGGCGCTGCCAGCTTGATGAAGCCCATTCGATGACGACGGACCCGACTCTCGGTAACTTCAACTCCACAACGCTCACAGACAATGCCGCGGTGACGGACACGTTTGTACTTACCGCAATGGCATTCCCAGTCTTTCGACGGTCCAAAGATCTTTTCGCAAAACAACCCGTCCATCTCGGGCTTCAGAGTCCGGTAGTTGATGGTTTCCGGTTTGGTGACTTCGCCGACGACCTGACCGTTCGGGAGAGTCCGCTGGCCCCACTGCATGATGCGGTCGGGGGAAGCCAAGGTGATCTTGACGTAGTCGAAATGACTTTCCGTACGGAGGTTGCTGTTGGTCATGACCTGTGTTCGGACAGTGGGAAGGATCGGCGGAATGTGAAGGGAGTCAGGAGGGAGTTCAGTCCTCGTCGTAATCGGCAACGCCTAGGGATTCGTAAGTCGGACGACTGGGGGTGCTGCGACGGGGGTTGACGTCCTGCATGAGGTCAACTTCTGCACCTTCATCTGTGTAGACGGCAATGTCGAGACCTAAGGACTGGAGCTCGCGCATCAGCACCTTGAACGACTCGGGTGTGCCGGGACGAGGAATCGGCTTTCCTTTCACAATGGCATTGAGTGCTTCGTTCCGTCCTTGCATATCGTCTGACTTCACCGTCAGAAGCTCTTGAAGTGTGTAGGCGGCGCCATAGGCTTCAAGGGCCCAAACCTCCATTTCGCCAAGACGCTGGCCACCCTGCTGGGCCTTGCCACCAAGGGGTTGCTGGGTCACCAGGGAGTAAGGACCTGTGGAGCGAGCATGGATCTTGTCGTCAACAAGGTGCACCAACTTGAGGATGTAGGCACGACCAACGGTGACTGGCTGGTCAAACGGCTCGCCCGAGCGACCATCGATCAATTGAATCTTGCCTGGATTGCTGGGGTCATACACCCAGTCTTTACCAGGTAGCGCTTTAGCTTCCTCAAGATACCGCTGGACAGTTTCCTTGGACTTTTCGGCACCGTGCATCTCATCAAAGGGAACAATCTTGAAGCGAGCACTGAGATTGTCTGCCGCCCATCCCATCAGACACTCAAAGACCTGGCCGACATTCATACGACTGGGAACCCCCAGAGGATTCAGAACAATGTCAACAGGCGTACCGTCTGGCAGGTAAGGCATATCTTCCAGAGGAAGAATACGGCTAATAATGCCTTTGTTGCCATGGCGGCCGGCCATCTTGTCGCCGACTTGGATCTTGCGCCGTTGTGCAACATAAACGCGGACAACCATGTTTGCCCCGGGGGGCAGTTCATCGCCCTGCTCGCGCGTGTAAATCCTCACGTCAACAACGCGACCACGCTCTGTGTTGGGAACCCGCAGGGAATTGTCCCTTACGTCTCTGGCTTTTTCGCCAAAGATTGCTCGCAGCAACTTTTCTTCAGGGGGCTGATCGGACTCACCCTTTGGAGTCACCTTGCCAACGAGGATGTCTCCTGACTCGACGAAAGCGCCAATACGAATAATCCCCATCTCATCGAGGTTGCCCAGGCTCTCCTCAGCGACATTTGGGATCTCACGAGTGATCTCTTCTGGACCGAGTTTGGTCTGCCTGGCTTCAATCTCATACTTTTCGATATGAACGGATGTGTAGAGATCGTCTCGTACAAGCCTTTCGCTGACAAGGATCGCATCCTCATAGTTATATCCTTCCCAAGGCATGTAGGCCACCAGAACATTCTGGCCCAAGGCGATTTCGCCACCTTCACAAGCCGACCCATTAGCGAGAACCTGACCGGCAATTACTGGATCGCCCAACCTGACGATTGGACGCTGATTGAGGCAGGTGTCTTGGTTGGAGCGCTGGTACTTTTGCAGGAAGTGATAGTGATCCTGCCCCTCTTCATCGCGAATGATGATTTGCGTGGCATCAACAAACACGACCTCCCCGTTCACACGGGTGATGGGGACCATCCCAGAATCCCTGGCGACCTGGGGCTCAAGACCAGTGCCGACCAGAGGACGCTCAGGGCGCAACAGAGGAACAGCCTGACGCTGCATGTTTGAGCCCATCAGAGCTCGGTTGGCATCATCATGCTCCAGAAAAGGAATCAACGATGTGGCGACCGAAATGACCTGAACGGGTGAGAGCTGCACATAATCCACCTGGGTCGGAGGAACTGTCTCGAAATCCTGCCGATAGCGGACGGGAACCATGTCTGAAGTGATGCGACCGTCGGCATCGGTTGCCACGTCGCCAGGAGCGACCCTGCACTCGTCCTCCAGATCGGCAGAAAGATAAATGGGGTCACCAGACTTCAGCACATGGCCGTTTTCGACGCGCCAGAAAGGAGTCTCAATAAATCCATACTCATTGACCCGGGCGTGGGTTGCCAAGGAACCGATCAAGCCCGCATTGGGACCTTCAGGTGTCTCGATCGGGCAAATTCGACCGTAGTGAGATGGGTGAATATCACGAACTGCGAAACCGGCCCGCTCCCGGGTTAGGCCGCCGGGGCCAAGGGCGCTGATGCGCCGCTTGTGGGTGAGCTCTGCCAGCGGATTGGTCTGATCCATGAACTGGCTGAGCTGGCTCGAACCAAAAAACTCCTTAATGGCCGCGACCAAGGGTTTGGGATTCACCAGCTGAGCCGGAGTCAGGGAATCGGTTTCACCGACCGTCATCCTTTCCTTGATGATCCGCTCCAGACGGTTGAGGCCAACTCTGACCTGGTTCTGCAGCAGCTCACCAACGGATCGAACGCGACGATTACCCAGGTGATCAATATCATCAAGGGTGGCCCCCCCCACGTCCAACTCAAGATTGATGAGGTAATCAATCGTGCTCAACACATCCTCGGCGGTGAGGGTCCGCACAGAATCGGGGATGGTAAGGCGCAGTTTCTTGTTGATTTTGTAGCGGCCGACGCGCCCGAGGTCGTAGCGCTTGGGATCGAAAAAGCGGCTGTGCAAGAGCTGCTGGCCACCGCTCACCGATGGCGGTTCACCTGGACGGAGTTTTTTGTAAAGCTCAAGCAAAGCCTGGTCTTCAGAGCTGATGCCCTCTTCATTGGCGGCTTCAATCGATTTTTTGTAGTATTCAGGGTGGCGCAGCTTATCAAGAACATCATTATCTGACAAGCCGATTGCCCGCATCATGACATGGGCGTTGATTTTTCGCGTCTTGTCAACGCGCACATGCAGCAAATCATTCTTATCTGTTTCAAATTTTAGCCATGCACCGCGGTTGGGGATCAAGCTGGCATTAAATGTTTTGCGGCCATTTTTGTCCTGCTCATCCTTAAAATAGACGCCAGGGCTACGAACAATCTGGTTGACAATGACGCGCTCAGCACCATTGATGATGAAGGTGCCCCGCTCAGTCATCAAGGGGAGCTCGCCAATGAACACTTCCTGTTCTTTGATCTCGCCCGTCTCCTTGTTGACAAGCCTGCAGACAACGTACATCTGAGAGGCAAAGGTGGCATCGCGCCGTTTGGCCTCTTCGACATCGTGGCGAGGCCGCTTGAGTCGATACTCACTGCCGACGAAGTGCAGTTCGAGCTTGCCGGTGTAATCCGTGATCGGCGAAAAGCTCTCAAGCTCCTCGATCAGGCCTTTTTCCAGAAACCACTTGAAGCTTCCCCGCTGCACCTCCACCAGATCGGGGAGATAAGTGGCGGTCTTGGCGACCTGGATCGCGCTGCTCATGCGGAGACCTGAAGGGGGTTGGGGGACGGCGGACCGTGGTAGCGACGCTGCCCGAGGCAGATGGCGCACACCACGACAGAGACCGCTCCCCGCAAAGGGCAGGAAGCGGTCAGGGGTTCTCAGAGGATCAGCCCCGTCGAGGGGGCTCTGCCAGGACGGCCAGAGAACGGATCATGGGCGACGACGGATCCCACTGCATCGAGGGGACATCACCAGGCCAATAGCCGACCATACCCACCGGAGACGACACCTGTCAAGGTTCTTGATCAGCAAGCTCCAGCCGGAACAGGGCCGCGGCATTGGCGCTGCTGGTCTGACCGATGGCCTCCAACGATTCCCCGCGCAGCTCAGCCACCCGTTCAGCCACCAATCGCACGAGAGCAGGTTCATTGCGCTTGCCCCGGCGAGGCACGGGCGCCAGGAAGGGGCAGTCGGTCTCCACCAGGTAGCGGTCGGATGGCACCAGGCGGGCACAGGCGTGGGTGTCGTGGGCCGAGGGGTAGGTGACGTTTCCACTGAAGCTGATGAACAGCCCGAGCTCAAGAAAACCTTCCATCTCGTCGGGCGTGCCGCTCCAGCAATGCATGACACCCCTGAGGCTGTGGCCGGCTCTGCGGCGACCCCGCAGCAGGTCAAGCATGGGTGTTGCCGCATCACGGCAATGGATGATCACGGGTCGATCGAGCTCTTCGGCCAGATCAAGCTGCGGCAGGAGCATCCCAAGCTGCTCCTCCAGGTTGTCCGCACGATAGAGATCGAGTCCCAGTTCGCCGATGGCCACGACCCGGTTGTCTGCCAGGGCAGCCTGTCGCAGCACTGACGGCGTATCAGCCTGCCAGTGGGCAACGTCGAGGGGATGGACACCGACCGAGTACCGGAGCTCTGGGAAGCGATCGGCGAGGGCACGGATTGCTGGGATCTCACCAGGCTCGACGCAGGCGTGAAGCAGGAGGCGGACACCCGCCTCCCTCCAACGGGCGGCCACCACCTCCAGGTCGTCATCGAACTGACGGAAGACCAAGTGGCAGTGGCTGTCGATCAGCAGGGGCGCCGGAGAAGCCATGACGGCGGGACCGCAGTCACCGGAAGCAGGACTGCGCCAGTCTGACCGGTCAGGCCCCGGGGGTGGCAGGGGTCGGTTCAGTGACCCGACGCACGGCGGCGCTCAGCCGGGACTTCTGATGGGCGCCGTTGTTGCGGTGCAGCACTCCCACTTTCACGGCCTTGTCGATCTTGCTGAAGGCAGCGCTCATGGTGGACTGGACCTCCTGGCGGGTTTCATCACCAGGCTTGTCGCCGTAGGCCTGGCAGGCCGTAAAGCAGCGCTTCATCAGCGTCCTCACGGCCGATTTGTAACTGCGGTTGTGAAGGCGGTTGCGCTCGGCCACCAGGATGCGCTTCTGCGCGGACTTGTTGTTGGCCACAGATCAGGACTCGATGCCGAGGGAGCAAACGACGATCCTAGCGCAGGCCCCCACCCGTCCCCTGGAGATAGCGTCGGGGAATCGGGAGAGGACCCCATGCTGCTGAAGGTGCTCGGCGACTCGCCTCAGGCGGAGCAACGCCTGGATGCGATCGCCGCCCGCACGGAAGGGGACGGACAGGCCGAGGCGGCCCATCGGGTCGACGCCATCCTGGCGGAGGTGCGCCGGGATGGCGACGAAGCGCTGCGACGGTTGACCGAACGCTTCGACGGGGTGCACCTCGACGATCTGCGGGTGAGCGCCGAAGCCATCGACACCGCCTGGACGCTGACGCCACCAGCGCTGCAGGCCGCACTGGAGCTGGCCCACGAACGGATTGTCGCCTTCCATCGGCTCCAGATTCCCCGAGATCTGGAGCTGGTGGGGCCCTTTGGTGAACGGCTGGGCCGGCGCTGGCGGCCGGTGGATCGGGCCGGCCTGTACGTGCCGGGGGGACGGGCGGCCTACCCGAGCACCGTGCTGATGAATGCCGTTCCAGCGCGGGTCGCCGGCGTGGAGCGGCTGGTGATGGTGACCCCACCGGGTCCGGAAGGGCAAGTGAACCCGACCGTGCTTGCGGCAGCCCGGGTGGCCGGAGTCGATGAGATCTACCGGGTCGGGGGAGCCCAGGCGATCGCCGCCCTGGCCTGGGGCACAGCCTCCATCCCCCGGGTCGACGTGATCACCGGGCCCGGGAACCTGTACGTGACCCTGGCGAAGAAAGCGGTCTACGGCAGGGTGGGGATCGATTCCCTGGCCGGCCCCAGCGAAGTTCTGGTGATCGCTGACGACGGCGCCGACGCCGACCTGGTGGCCGCCGACCTGCTGGCTCAGGCCGAGCACGATCCGCTCGCTGCCGCAATCTTGATCACCACCAGTGCCCGACTGGCCCAGGCGGTGCCGCAGGCGGTGGATCGGCAGCTGGCCGACCATCCTCGGCGCACCCTCACGGAAACCTCCCTGAAGGACTGGGGACTGGTCGTGCTGTGCGACAACCTCGACCGGGCCGCCGCCTTGGCCGACCGCTTCGCACCGGAACATCTCGAACTGATGGTGCACGAACCCGAGGCCCTGGCCGGACGGATCCGCCAGGCGGGCGCCATCTTCCTCGGCGCCCACAGCCCTGAGGCGGCCGGCGACTACCTGGCCGGTCCGAACCACACCCTGCCCACGGGGGGCACCGCCCGCTTCAGCGGAGCCCTCAGCGTCGAGACCTTTCTGCACCACACAAGCGTGATCGGCTTCACCCGCGCGGCCCTCGAGGCCACGGGGCCGTCAATCGTCACCCTTGCCGACAGCGAAGGACTGCACAGCCACGCCGAATCCGTGCGGCTGCGACTGGCAGGCCCCGACCGCTGAGATCAGGCCCGGGGCAGATCCCTCACCCGTGGTTCACCATCGACGATCTCCCCCACCAGCACCTGATCGGCAAGATCAACGAAAAGGCCGTTCTCGAGAACCCCGGGGAGGTTGTTGATGCGAGCCTCCAGGCCCCTCGGGTCGGCGATCCCCCCCTCGAAGCGGACATCAAGCACCAGATTGCCCTGATCGGTGACCACCGGACCGGCCTTGCGGACCGCCATGCGCAACTCGGCCGTGCCGCCGAGATCCGTCAGCTGAGCGCTGACCTGCCGCCAGGCCCCGGGCAACACCTCCACAGGCAGGAGAAAACCGAGATTGAGACGGGAGACCAGCTTGGTGGCGTCGACCACAACCACGAACCGCTCGGCTCGGCAGGCCACGAGCTTTTCCTGGACATGACAGGCGCCACCGCCCTTGATCAGCTGGAACGCCGGATCAACCTCATCGGCTCCGTCAATCGCCAGATCGATCCGGTCCACAGCATTGAGGGACAGCAGCGGGATCCCCAGTTCGGCGGCCAGCACCTCCCCCTGGAAGGACGTGGTCACTCCCGTGATGTCGGACAGACGACCGTCCGCCAGGCGGGCACCCAGCTCGCGGATCATCAGTGCTGCCGTCGAACCGGAGCCAAGGCCGAGCACCATGCCGTCCCGGATCTGATCCACGGCGGCCAAGGCCACGGCCTGCTTCATGCGGTCCTGCAGCTCGGCCATCGGAAGGGATGAATCTGGGCGGGAACCTAGCAATCCACCGGAACACCCTCAGTGGGGCGAGGCCGGCAGCACCTCGGGCCGGATCGCCAGGCTGAGGGTCTCCTCACCGCGGACCACCTGGAGGGAGAGGGGTTCGCCGATGCTGGAACCTTCCACGATGGTCAGCAGGTCGGAGGGATTGCGGACGCTGCGATCACCGGCCGCCACCACCAGATCGCCCCGACGCAGCCCGGCACTGGCGGCGGGGCTGCGGTCCAGCACCTG
>CAZWFG010000009.1:0-4501 GCA_964632245.1 uncultured Synechococcus sp.
ATATTGCAGACCGTGACCCATGGCCTGGGCCAGCAGCAGGCTGTGGGCTCCGGCGCTCACCACCACGTACCGGGCCTCAATGGTGCCGGATCCGGTGTCGACCTGCACCCGCTCACCAACGCGGCGAATGCTCTGCACCCGGCATCCCAGGCGCAGGTCAAGGCTGCGCTGGTGCCCCTGCGTCCGGTCGTCCTCCAGGGCACGGCGGGCCTGATCCACGAACGATTCCGCCAGGGCGCCGTAGTTCACCGCCGCAGGACTTTCGGGAATGCCGATGGCGGCAATCGTCTCCTGTCGCGGTCCGCCATCGGCCCCTGTGGCCACGGCCGGTTCCCAGCTGGCGATGGCTGCCGCATCCAGCCATTGCATGGCCGGGAAATGGGGTGAAAACGTTTCGAAGCGTTGACGCAGAGCTGTGCATTGGTCGGCACCGATGCCCAGCACCATCTTCTGGCAGGGAACGATCACCTGCTCCCGCTGGTCGGGCTGCAGCAGCTGCCCGTAATGAACCAGCATGTCGGCCCGTCGCTTCACCTGCAGGGCTTTCTCGAGGCTGTAATTCGTCTCGATGTCGCCGCAATGAATCGTCTGGCTGTTGTTGCTGGCGCGTGAATTGATGGCCGCCAGCTCTTGTTCCTTGTCGACAAGCGCCAGGGACTGCAGGTCGGTGTAACGCGCCAGACAGAAGAGCAGGGCGGTGCCGGTCACCCCACCGCCAACGATCAGCACGTCCACCTGGGCAGCGGGTTCAGCCAACGTCACCTTGACGATTCAGCAACCCATCATCGCGCGGGCAGCCCGCCGGCCGGGGGCAGGGGACCGCCACCGTGTATGATGAGGGAATAGGGCGATTAGCACAGCGGTAGCGCACTTCCTTCACACGGAAGGGGTCACTGGTTCGAATCCAGTATCGCCCATACGCAACATTCATCAACAAACCATCGGCCACCCATCTGGAACAGCAACGCATCTGGAAGCGTGCATCCGGGGGGCATTTTCATCTGACTCCAGATGAATCCCCTAATCTGCGCCCAGCGTCCGTTCGGCCAGCGCCGGCATTCCCCGTGAGCGATTCTTCTGCCGCTGGTGCTGCCTCGGGCCTGGGCCAACGCCTGCGCCAGGCGAGGCTCGACCATGGTCTGGCCATCGAGGATCTTGCTGCCCGGCTGCACATGCGGCCCGATCAGATCGAGGCCATGGAACAGGGGGAGACCGATCGCTGGCCCGAACGGGCCTTCGCCATCGCCCAGGTGCGACGGTTGGCCACGGCCGTGGGCCTTGATGCCGAAGCGCTGGTGGCAGACCTGCGGGTGGTGCTGGAGCAGGTGCAGACCCCCAGTGCCGCGGCGACAGCGGTGATGCGGGCATCGGCCGACCGGGGGGCACGGGTGCCGGCCCAGCGGCAGCGGGTGTTCCGTTCCAGCACACCATCGCGGCGCCCCGCACGCCCACGGCTCCCGGGGCTGCTGCTGCCCCTGGCCCTGCTGGCTGTCGGAGCCGGAATTTTTGCCGTTGTCGCTTCCCTCCAGGGCCGCCGCCCGCCCGCCGAGGTGCCCACCGCCGGGCGGCCCAAGGCCCCCCGTCCGGCACCGGCGCCGACACTGGAGGTGACCAGCGCCGAGCCTGCCTGGCTCACCGTGCGGGCGGTCGGTGCCGGCACGGTGCTGTTTGACGGCACCCTCCAGGGCCGCCGCAGCTTCCCGCTGGGCCGCCAGGGCCTTGAGCTGCGGTCGGGTCGGCCCGATCTGGTGCAGGTGCGCCGGGGTACCGGTCCCCAACGGCCCCTCGGCCCGATCGATCGCATCGACTGGGAAGCCTTCAGGCCCTGACCAGACCTGCCTTCAACGTCACCCCGGCGGCATCGCGCAGCACCGGGGCGCAGGTCTCCAGACTCCAGAGTTCGAGGCCCAGGTCATCGTCGGCCTCGACGGGCTGGAGCTCCAGCAGCAGTTCCCCCTCCCGAAACGTGGCCCGCAGGGCTGCGATGGAGGGTTGCGGTCGGCGGTCCATCGACACCGCCAGCCGCAGCAGCAGGGACAGGCGTTCCACCAGCCGCTTCTGATCGCGGTCCAGCAGGATCCAGCTCTCGTGCCGCTTCTTGGGCAGGCTGCGGCGGTGGTAGCGGGCCAGGGAGGCGATCAGCAGCTGCTCCGACTGGGAATAACCGAGCAGTTCGCCGTTGCGGATCAGGTACCAGGCGTGCTTGTGGTACCCACTCATGTTGATGTGCAATCCACAGCGGTGCAGCAGGGCCGCCGCCCACAACAGCTCGCGGGCCTCCGTCGGCGCCTGGTGAAAGGAGCCCCGGGTCTGATCGAACAGGGCCAGCGCATGGCCGGCGATGCGCTCACTGCGGGGGATGTCGACCGCAAATTTCTGCGCCTGGTGCAGCACCGTGCGCCGTCGGATTTCGCTCTGGTAGGCGAAGCGGTCCACGATCAGACCGTTGCGCAGCATCCAGTCGACGATCAGCCCCTCCCTCAGGGCCCGTTCGCTGACGGTGAACGCCGGCGCCCCCAGCTGCTGCATGGCCGCCTGCAGCACCAGCAGTCCCGGCACCAGGATTTCCGAACGGCGGTCGTTGATGCCCGGCAGCGCCCGGCGCTGGGCGGGGGTTAGCGGCAGCACCCGTTCGATCAGGTCGTCGAGCTGCTGACGGGTGACGACACGGCCATGCAGCCGGTCCCCTGCGGGTAGGGGGCGTTTCTCCTTGTCGCCACGACCCTCCGGGCGGCTCTCGCCCTCCCCGCGGGCCTCGGCCGCCAGCAGGGCCGCCACCGCCAGCGCGGTGCCGCTGGTCGCCACCATCAGCGGCTCCTCCCCGGGTTGCAGCCGCCGCTGCACCTTGTCCACCGCCGGTTCGAGGGAGCCGAGGATGAACGCCTTGAGAAATTCGACCCGCTGCCGAGGCAGCGGGTCGGTGCGCACGAAGTCGCGCTGCAGCCGCACGGCGCCCACCCGGGTGCTGGTGAGGGCCCTGGCCTCGCGGGCATCGGCCAGGATCAGTTCCGTGGAGCCGCCGCCGATGTCGAGGATCGTGTGGGGCCGGTCCCCGAAGTCCATGCCCGACAGCACACCGAGATAGATCAACCGCGCCTCTTCGGGGCCGCTGATCACCTCCACCATCAGGGACAGCTCCTCCCGCAGGCTCGCCAGGAAGGCCAGGCCGTTGGGGGCCTCACGCATGGCGCTGGTGGCCACGGCCACAATCTGCTCCACCCCATGGCTGCGGGCCAGTTCGCAGCAGTGGCGCAGCACGAGCCGGGTGCGGGCCATCGCTTCGGCGCTGAGGTCACCGGTGTCTGAATCGCGCTCCCCCAGCCGGGTGGTTGACTTCTCGGCCAGCAGCACCGAGAAGCTGCGCAGGTCTGGATCGATGCCGGCGATCAGCAGGTGGGTCGAATTGGTGCCGATGTCGATGGCCGCCAGCCGCCGCAGACTGTCGCTGCCCGGCGGTCTGATCGGCGGCATCTCCACCTCGAGATCGATTGATCCCTGCGGTTCAGAGCTCTGCACGACATCCGGAATGGCCGTGGCACACTCTCGCATCGTGCCTCCGGCAGCATGCCTGCAGCCCCCTCGACTCCGGCCGTGACCCGGCCCTGGACCCCCTGGCTGCAGCTGCTGCGCTGGGATCGCCCCACCGGCAGGCTGATTCTGCTGCTGCCCGCCGGCTGGAGCCTCTGGCTGGCGAGCGCCTCTCCGCCGGCGACGTTGGTGGGGCTGATGCTGCTGGGCGGTCTTGCCGTCAGCGGTGCCGGCTGCATCGCCAATGACCTCTGGGACCGCCGCATCGATGCCGCCGTGCAACGCACCCGCGACCGTCCCCTGGCCCGCGGGGCGATCGGCCCCGGACCGGCCTTCGCCCTGTTGCTGGTGTGCCTGCTGCTGGCCCTGCTGGTGGTGCTGGCCCTGCCCGCCGCGGGACGTCCCCTCAGCCTCGGCCTGGCGCTGCTGACCCTGCCACCGGTGCTGCTCTACCCGTCGGCGAAACGCTGGTGCCCCCTGCCCCAGCTGGTGCTGGCCCTCTGCTGGGGATTCGCCGTGCTCATCCCCTGGGCCGCCCTGCGGGGCGACCTGGCCGGAGGCTGGCCCCTGGCGGCCTGCTGGGGCGCCACGCTGCTCTGGACCTTCGGGTTCGACACCGTCTATGCCATGGCCGACCGGGACGATGACCGGCGCCTGGGGGTGCGCAGCAGCGCCCTCACCCTGGGCCCGCAGGTGGTGGTCGCCGTGGCCGTCTGCTACGCCCTGGCCTGGCTGCTGCTGCTGTCGGCGGCCTGGGGGGCGGGTCTGGGCCTGGGCTTCTGGCCGCCGGCCCTGCTGGCGGGGCTGGCCCTGGGCCGCGAATGCAAGTTGCTGGCGCAGCAGGAGGCCAGCGGCCGCCCCCTGGTGGCCCGGCATTTCAGCCGGCAGGTGCGCATCGGCGCCCTGCTGCTGCTGGCTCTGATCCTGGGGAGGGTCGGCTGATGGTCATCTCCCTGCCCTCACCCCTCCCCCT
>CAZWFG010000009.1:4601-25638 GCA_964632245.1 uncultured Synechococcus sp.
CCCCTGCCCCCTCCCCTGCAACCGGGGGACCGGGTGCGGCTGGTGGCGGCCAGTTCGTGTCTCACCGAAGGGCGGCGGCTGGAGGCCGGTATCGCCATCCTGCAGTCCTGGGGCCTCGAGGTGGAGCAACCCTTCAGCATCGACCGGCACTGGGGCTACCTGGCAGGCCGCGACGGCGAGCGGCTGGCCGACTTCGCCTCGGCCCCCCTGCTGGCCTGTGTGCGCGGCGGCTGGGGCGCGGCACGCCTGCTTGAGCACGGCTGGTCGCCATCCCCGGGGTGGCTGCTCGGCTTTTCGGATGTCACCAGCCTGCTCTGGGCGATGCAGGCCGCCGGCTGCGGCGGTGCCATCCACGGGCCGCTGGTCACCACCCTCGCCGACGAACCCGACTGGAGCCGGGAACGCCTGCGCCAGCTGTTGTTCGGTGAAGCCCTGCCCCCCCTGCAGGGCACCCCGTGGCAAGCGGGGATGGCGGAGGGGCCCCTGCTGGTGGCGAACCTGACCGTGGCCACCCATCTGCTCGGCACCCGCTGGTGCCCGTCCCTGAAGGGGGCGGTGCTGCTGCTCGAGGATGTGGGTGAGGCGCCCTACCGCATCGACCGGATGCTGACCCACTGGCGGCTGGCCGGGGCCTTGCAGCAGCTGGCGGGGCTGGCTTTCGGCAGCTTTGAGGGTTGCGAACCCCCTGCAGACGACGGGCGGCCGGGGTTCGGGCTGGAGGAGGTGCTGCGCGAGCGGGTGGCTGACCTGGGCATCCCGGTGCTGGCCCATCTGCCGGTGGGCCATGGGGCCGGCAATGGGGCCCTGCCCCTGGGGGTGCGCTGCCGTCTCGATGGCAACTGCGGCCTGCTGGAGGTGCTGGCGGGCTAGGCCGCTGACCCCTGGCGGCGCCTCAGCAGGGCTTCCGCCAGCTCCAGATCCAGGGGGGCCGTGACCTTGAGGTTGCCGGGGCCTGCCTCCAGCACCCTCACGGGCAGACCGAGCCGTTCGAACAGGGCCGCATCGTCGGTGACCTCCCAGCCGGCCTCCCGGGCCTGTTGATGGGCGCGCCGCAGGTCGGCGACCGGAAACCCCTGGGGTGTCTGCGCCGCCCAGAGGCTGGCGCGGTCGGGGGTGGCGCGGATGCGGCCGTCTCCGTCCACCTGCTTGATGGTGTCGGTGACGGGCGTGGCGGCGATCAGGGCAAGGCCATCACGCGTCAGGGCCGCAGCACACCGCTCAAACAGCTCGCTCTCGGCCAGGCAGCGGGCACCGTCGTGGATCAGCACATGGTCGGCCGCGTCGGGCAGGGCCTCCAGCCCCCGCGCCACCGATTCCTGGCGGGTTTCTCCGCCCTGGATCCAGACCACCGGCACCCGGGGCTGCAACGGCTCCAGCAGCGCCAGGATCTCGGACCGGTCGATCTCCTGCCCCACCAGCCCCAGCCAGCGGAGAGAGGGTGCCCCCAGGGCCGCCTCGAGGGTCCAGGCCAGCAGCGGCCGTCCTGCCAGAGGCAACAGCAGCTTGTTGCGGTCATGGCCCATGCGGCGGCCGCGACCTGCGGCAACGATCAGCAGATACAAGCGCGTCCGGTCCCGATCCATACAATTCGACCATCACGGCCCCCGACACCATGCGCCTCCTGTTGCTGAGCCCGGGTGGCCCCCAGGAGCAGCTGGCGTTCCTGCCCGCGGCGGCCACCGCCGCCAGCCGGCTGGCCACCACCCTGCAGGTGGCCTGTGCCCCTGCCGCCGCCCCGGTCTGGACACTGCTGCCGGCGGTCGAGAAGGTGCTGCCGTTCGATTTCGACGGCCGTCCCAGCCTGGCCGACTGGACCAACTTGCTGGGGGCGGTGCGAGAACCCGACTTCCAGGCCTGCCTGAACCGGGGCAGCGGCTGGCGGCTGGAGCTGTTGCTGAGCCTCACCCACATCCCGGTGCGGGTGCCCCGGGGCGGCCCCGACGCCATGCTGGCGGCCCTGGGCCTCGACCCGGTGCCGGCCGATTTTCGGCTCACCCTGCCCGCTGAGGCCCTGCGGGCGGCGGTCGAGCAGCAACCGCCCGGCGACGGTCCCCTGCTGGTGCTGGCGGCGGATGCCGCCAGCCTTGAACCCGTGCTGCGCCAGAAGCTGGGGCAGGTCCGCCTGGAGGGGCTGCGGCCCGGATCCCCCCTGGCCCAGGCCGCCCAGCTGGCCAGTGCCGATGTGCTGGTGGGGGACGACCCCTGGGCCCGGCGCCTGGCGGATCTGACGGGGGTGGCCCAGGTGTCGCCGGCCTCCGCAGGGGGATCCGACGCGGTGCTGCGGGCCCTGGGATTGCCATGAGGCAATGCAGATTTCCCGTCAGCGTCGTCCCCCCCGAACGGCCAATGGGCTGGCGCGGGCACCCCTGGCCCAGCTCGTGGTGCTCATCAACGCCGCTGCCCTCGGCTACCGGCTCACCGAAGGCTGGGACTGGGGTGACTGCTACTGGCAGGTGGCGATCACGCTCACCACGGTCGGCTATGGCGACCAGCTGGTGCAGACCAGCGGCGGTCGCTGGGTCACGGTGCTGCTGCTCCTGGGCGGCCTTGTGGTGGTGCAGCAGACCCTCCAGTGGTTGCTCACCCTTGAGGAGACGGGCTATTTCCAGCGGCGCCGCAGGCGCCGGCGCCTGCGGGAGCTGAGCCGCATGCGCCACCATGTCATCGTCTGCGGCTATGGCCGCATCGGCCGCGAGATCGCCGAACAGCTCATCCGGGAGGACATCCCGATGCTTGTGCTTGAAACCGATCCCGATCAGGTCGAGGCCGCCCGTGAACGCAACATCGAGGTGCAGCTCGCCGATGCCACCCTCGACGAGACCCTGGAGGAGGCCGGCATCCACCAGTGCCGTGCCCTGGTGGCGGCCCTGCCCAGCAATGCCGCGAACCTCTACGTGGTGCTGAGCGCCCGGGGCCTCAGCCCCCACTGCCGGCTGATCGCCCGGGCCGACAGCAGCGAGGCGGAACGCAAGCTGCGCCAGGCCGGTGCCGATGCGGTGGTGTCGCCCTACATCGCCGGCGGCCGCATCATGGCCGCCACCGCCCTGAGGCCGCTGGCGCTCAACTTCATGGACCTGCTGGCCGGGTCTGACTGTGAAATCGACGAGTTCCAGCTCAGCAACAACCCCGAACGACTGCGGGAGCTGGAGGGCCGCAGCCTGGCGGAACTGGCCCTGGGCCGGCGCAGCGGCGCCACCGTGCTGGCCATCGTCACCCCGAGGAGCGACGCCTGGAATCCCTACGGCAGCCGCCCCAGTGAGCTGCTGGCCAATCCGGGTGGCCACGTGAAGCTCCAGAGCGGCCAGCGGCTGGTGGTGATGGGCAGCAGCCACCAGTTGCAGGAGTTCGCCCGGCTGCTCGGCCCCGCCCTGGAGAGCGCCGAAACCGTGCAGCCCTGAGGGGCCGACCGCAGGCCCCGTACGATCCCCGCAGCCACTGCGACTCCCATGACTGCCACTGCCCCCCTGGCCGGCCACACCGCCGTGGTGACGGGGGCCAGCCGGGGCATCGGCCGCGCCGTCGCCCTTGAGCTGGCCCACAGCGGAGCCACGGTGGTGGTGAACTACGCCAGCTCCGCCGCCGCCGCCGATGCCGTGGTAGCCGAGATCACCGCCGCCGGTGGCCAGGCCTATGCCCTGCAGGCCGACGTGAGCCAGGAGGAGCAGGTGGACCGTCTGGTGTCGACGGTGCTGGAGCGCAGCGGCAGCATTGACGTGCTGGTGAACAACGCCGGCATCACCCGTGACGGCCTGCTGATGCGGCTGAAGACCGAAGACTGGCGGGCGGTGCTGGACCTGAATCTGACCGGCGTGTTCCTCTGCACCCGGGCCGTGACCCGGCCGATGCTCAAACAGAAACGGGGTCGCATCGTCAACATCACCTCGGTGGTGGGCCTCACCGGCAACGCGGGTCAGACCAATTACGCCGCCGCCAAGGCCGGCGTGGTGGGCTTCACCCTCAGCACAGCCCGGGAACTGGCCAGCCGTGGCATCACCGTCAATGCCGTCGCCCCGGGCTTCATCGCCACCGACATGACCAGTCACCTCAATGCCGAGGGTCTGCTCAATGCCATTCCCCTGGGACGTTATGGCGAACCGGCCGAGGTGGCGGGGGCAGTGCGGTTCCTGGCCGCCGATCCAGCGGCGGCGTACATCACCGGTCAGGTGCTGCAGGTGGACGGGGGGATGGTGATGGGGTGAGGGGCCCCAGCTCCTGCCGCAGCAGGCGGATGCGCTGCAGCAGACGCAACCGTCGTCCCCGCGCCGTGAGCGTCAGATACAGGCGCAGCGGCACATAAATCAGTGCCATGGCCACCCCCATCCCCATGACGATCAGAAAGGCCATGGACGGCAGGGGGACGGCGGACCTGGTGAGACCCTACCGAGCGACAGCGGGAACCGTCAGGTGCCCTTGAGCAACCTCGCATGGATCTGGCACACCCGCGCAGCCTCCTGGGGCGGGCGGGTGCAGAGGCGCCCCAGCTCGCGGTTGAGCGCCTGCAGATCAGTGAGATCGACGGCCGAGATCGAGAACCCGGTGATGCCGGCAAAGACCAGTCTCAGAACCGGCGTCATGGCCCGGCCCCCCAGGATGGATCTCACCAGTCTCGCCCCGGATCGGCGCCGGGTCAGGCGGTCTTCACAGGTCTTTTCCTATGTCGATGGACCCGAGCCCTGGGTGAGACCCTCCACGTAGGCCGCCACCTGCAGGTCGATGCCGGTGATGGCGGTGCCGACCACCACGGCATCGGCCCCGGCCTCGAGGGCCCCGCGGGCCGCCTGGGGAGAAGCGATTCCCCCCTCGGCGATGAGGCTGACCTCGGGAGGCAGCTGCTGGCGCAGGGGCCCCAGCAGATGCAGCCCCGGTGGCCGCTGGCCCGCCGTCGCCTCGGTGTAGCCGTAGAGGGTGGTGCCGATCCAGTGGCAGCCCAGGCCGGCCGCCGCCACACCGGAGGCGACGTCGTCCACATCGGCCATCAGCACGGCACCCAGCTCCTCCCTGGCACGGCGGATCAGATCCGCCAGCGTTTGCCCCCCGGGGCGGTGGCGATCGGTGGCATCAAGGGCGACCACGTCGGCACCGGCGGCCCACACCTGGCGGATCTCCTCCCAGCCCGGGGTGATGTACACCGGACTGTCGGGATGTGTGCGCTTCCAGAGGCCGATGATCAGAGCGTCGGGGCAGCGGCGGCGCACGGCCCCGATGTGTTCGGGACTTTCCAGTCGTACGCCCCTGGCGCCACGGCGCAGGCTTGCGTCCGCCATCGCGGCGATCACAGCAGGATCCCGCAGCGGGGACCCCTCCGGAGCCTGCACCGAAACGATCAGGCCGCTGGGGCGGGGCAGGGGCGCTGTCATGCGGCCTGGCCGTGGCTGGGGAGCTGCCATTCGGCGGGGAGCCAGCGGCGCAGCACCTGGGCCCGGCGTCGGGCCGGGGCCGGGGGCGTGGCCGCGGCCGCCGGGCGGGGTTCGGGCCGGGGGGTCTCCGGGATCACCGCCACGACGCGCTGCAGGCTGCGGCGCCAGAAGCCGAGGGCCTCAGCGTCATCGATGGTGGCCATCAGCGCCTCGAGCACGGCCGGGCCCCGACGGTGCACCAGCCGGGTGCTGAGGTCGCGGAGCTGCTCCGCATCCCGGCGCTCGAGGGCGGCGCGCAGGTCGTTGAGGCGCCGGCGGGCGTCGGGGTCGAGGATGGGGGGGAGGGTGGCCACGGCTTCAGCTCAGCTTCCGGTCCAGAAGGGGCCGGATGGACAGGAACAGACCCAGGGAGAGCACTGCCAGCACCAGCAGGCACTGGCCAGCCGTGAGGCTGCCGTAGGGGGCTTCCAGCACCACCTGATCGAGACGGAAAGGCCCCAGATAGGCGGCACGGATCGGTTCTATGGCGAAGGTAAGGGGATTCAGGGCCGCAAGCCAGCCCAGCCAGCCGGGCATGAAGGCGATCGGCGCCAGGGCGGTGCTGGCAAACAGCAGCGGCAGGTTGACCACGAAGATCACGGCGATCAATTCAATGTGGCCGGGTAGGGCAAAGGCGAGACCCAGGCTGAGGGCAGTGACCGCCGCCAGCAGCAGCAGCAGGGTGACCAGCACCAGCAGCAGGCCCAGCGGCCCAGGCCAGCCGTAACCCAGGCACCAGGCGGCCAGCATGATCGCCAGGGTCTGCACCAGGCTGAGACTGGTGATGTACAGCACCGTGGCCAGCACGATCGAGGTCCGTGATCGCAACGGCGCCACCAGCAGGCGGTTGAGGAAGCCGAACTCCCGGTCGAACATCACCGGCAGGCCGGCATTGAGAGCGGCACTGAAGGCCGTGAAGACGATCACGCCGGCCCCCAGGAAACGGCCGTAGCTCACGCCACCGGGCAGCAGACCCGCGGGGGCCTTGGCAAAGAGCGCCCCGAAGAGCAGCAACCAGATCAGGGGCTGCAGGATCCCGGCCACGAGGGTGGAGGGGCGACGCTGCAGCTGGATGAACAGTCGCCGCACCAAGGCCAGGGTCTCCTGGGCCAGCTCGGCGATGGCCCCTTGCCCCGCCGACGGGCGGAGGGGGGCGGAATGAAGGACATCGACCATCGGTTCGGTTCAGCGCATGGCCTGCTTGCGTTCGGCCTTGGGGTCCCGTCCCGCCACGGCCGCCAGTTCGGCATCCATGAGCGTTCGACCCGTGGCCTGCAGATACACATCATCCAGACTCGGGCGGCTCTGCGCGAGCGAGAACACCGGCAGGCGCTGCTCCTGCAGCGTCCGGCGCAGCTGCTCCACCACCCCGTCACCATCCACGACCAGGTTGATGGCATGACCCTGGGCACGGTTGATCACGGCATTGCGCACACCGTTGCAGCCCTGCAGGAGGGTGAGCGCCTGTTGCGCCTCCTCCGGCGTCGCGAATTCACGGATGCGCAGGGTCACCCGGTCTCCGCCCAGGTCTCCCTTGAGGCTGTCGGGGGTGCCCTCGGCGATCACCCGTCCCCCATCGATGATGGCCAACCGATCGGCCAGGGCATCGATCTCCTCCAGGTAGTGGCTGCTGAGCAGCACCGTGGTGCCGCCGTCCCGCAGCTGCCGCAGCACCTGCCAGAGCAGGCTGCGGCTCTCGATGTCGAGGCCCACCGTGGGTTCATCGAGCACCAGCACGGCCGGCTCGTGCAGCAGACCGCAGGCCAGGTCGAGGCGACGGCGCATGCCGCCGGAATAGCCACCGCAACGGCGGTCGAGCCAGTCCGTCATCCCCAGCAGATCACTCAGCTCGGCGATGCGGCGCTGGCCCCGTTCCTTCGGCAGGTGATACAGGGCGGCATGCAGCTGCAACAGCTCACGGCCCGTGAGGATCTTGTCGATGGCCACCTCCTGGGCCACATACCCCAGCTGCTGACGGGCCTCGCGGGGGTGGGCCAGGGCATCGATCCCGGCGATGGTCACCCTGCCGGCATCCGGGGCCAGCAGGGTGCAGAGGATGCGCAGGGCCGTGGTCTTGCCGGCACCGTTGGGGCCCAGCAGGCCGTACAGGGAGCCGCGGGGGACCTCCAGGTTCAGGTCCTGGAGGGCCTCGACGGTGCCGAAACGCTTGCTGAGGTGCTCAAGGCGGATCACGGGCCGGAAGCGGAATGGCAGGAACGCAACCTAGGCAGCAAAACCGGTTGCGCGGCGGAGCAGGGTGAAGGTGTCCTGGCTGAACGCCATGGCCGCCGGCGTGCGGGCCAGCAGCAGCAGCAGGCAGAGCCCGAACAGATACAGGATCGACCAGCGGAACAGCCCCTTGGCCCGGCTGCGGTCACTGGGATCGCGACGCACGGCGTCCCCCATCTGCAGCAGGCGACCGTTGAAGGGCAGCACCATCAGCCCGTAGAACAGACCCCCCGCCGGCAGCGTGAGCACCCCCAGGATGCTCACCGCCACGGTGGCCCAGGCGTAGCGGGCGATCGCCCGCCCGGTGACCACAGGGCCGCGCACCACCGGAAGCATGGGAATGCCCACCGCCCGGTAGTCCTCCTCAAGCAACAGCGCCAGAGCCCAGAAGTGCGCCGGTGTCCAGAGCATCACCAGGGCGAACAGCCACCAGCCCCCGAGGCCCACGTGACCGGTGGCGGCGGCGGCACCGACCAGGGGCGGAATCGCCCCGGCGACACCACCGATGACGATGTTGCGGGAGGTGCGGGGTTTGAGCAGCACCGTGTACAGCAGCACATAACTGCACAGGCCCAGCAGCGTCAGGCTTGCCGCCATGCAGTTGACCCCTGCCACCAGCAGCATGGCCGCCGCCGCCGTGAGGGCCACGGCCAGCAGCAGCGCCTGGCCGGGCTGAATGCGCCCGGAAGGCAGGGCCCGGCGGCTGGTGCGCTGCATGCGCCGGTCCAGGTCCTCTTCCCAGAGGCAGTTGAGAACGCCGGCGGCCGCGGCCGCCAGGGCCCCGCCGCCGAGGGTGCAGGCCAGGCGTGGAGCCGCCAGGGGCCAGCTGTCGCTGAGGGCCATGCCGCCGAGGGTGGTGGCCAGCAGCAGCGGGATGAGGCGGGGCTTGGCGATCTCGAGCCAGGGGGGCAGCCGCAGATGGGCGCGGCTGGGGACGACGGCCTCCCGTCCCGTCCCGGCGGCGACAGGGACAGGGGCCAGGGAGAGGGTGTCAGCCACGGGAAGGAACCTCGGAGGGAGAAGGACGCAGGAAAACCACCAGGGCCGCCAGGACCGCGACCATCAGGGCGGCGGTGCACTGATGGGTCACGGTCACCAGGGGTTGATCGAGGGCCAGCCGCAGGGAGAGCCAGCCGAGCAGCGGCTGCAGCAGACAGGTGCCGGCGAGCAGCAGGGCAAGAAGCCGCCCCCGGCCGACGGACCCACGCCTGATCACGGCCGCTCCGGTGGCGAGCCCGGCCAGGGCCACGGGCGCGGCCAGGCCGCGATGCAGGTGCAGCCAGCTGCAGGCCTGGCCCTGGTGCAGGCAGAAACCTGTGGCCCACTGGGTGGCCATGAGGGCCCCGGCCAGGCACTGGGCCATGAGCAGGGTGAGGGTGACGGTCGCCAGGAGCCGGGCGACCGGGCCCGGGGCAGGCCCATCCAGGGCAGCGGCGGGGCCAGGGGGGGCCAGGGCCTCGGCCAGTCCGCTGAGCAGGGCCACCAGGGTCAGGCCGGTGACCAGGTGGGCGCTGACGATGTCGAACCGCAGAAGCCGGGTGACCGTTAGGGCCCCGAGGCCCGCCTGGACCACCACCAGCAGCAGCGCCAGGCTGGCGAGCCAGGGCAGCCAGGACGGTCCGCGCCGCCGCGACATCCAGCTGGCCCCCGCCAGCAGCAGCAGCCCGCCGCTGACGAGGCCCGCATCAAGGCGATGAAACCACTCCAGAAAGACCCGCAGGTTCATCTGCCCTGCGGGCAGCAGCGCCCCGAAACAGAGGGGCCAGTCGGGACAGGCCAGACCGGCCTCCATCACCCGGGTGGCGCCGCCGATGGTCACCAGGGCGATCAGCGCCACCACCAGATGGCGGCAGAGGCGGGCCAGCTGGGGGCGGCCCGTTTGTTCAGGAGCAGAGACCCCGGGGGCATGGCGCCCGGAGGAACGCAGAATCAGACCGGTCATCGCGATTCCTTCCACGGGAGGAATACAACGGCAACCTAGCGATTCACACCGGTTCGCACAGAACAAACCGGCGAAGTTCAGAGTTTCCGGCAACCATGAACAGACGCAACAATCTGCAGCAAAACCAAAGTCCCTCGCCGCCAGGGCGCCGGTAGTGACAAGCACTTAACCGCCAACCACCGAATCGCAACGATCCGAAATCTTCGCATTCTGTTCAACAGATTGCGGTGGATCGTGCATAGGGTAATGACAACCTGCAGGCCCAACCTGGCCATGCGCATTCCACCGGCCATCCTGACCCTTGTGCTGGGCATGGTGCTCGTGCTCGTCAGCCTCTGGGTGGCCAACGATGTCCCCCTGCTGCCCGAGAGTGCCAGCGTCAATGCGCCCGTCTACGACGAACTCTTCAGGGTTTTGCTGGCCATTGGCACCGGGCTGCTGCTGGGGATTGCCGGCATCGTGATCTACAGCCTGGTGCGCTTTCGCCGGCAGGCGGATGACCAGCAGGATGGCGAGCCGATTGAAGGGAATCTCAGCCTGGAACTCTTTTGGACGGCCGTCCCTGCGGTCGTGGTGCTGTTCATCGGCATCTACAGCTACGACATCTATGACCGGATGGGGGGGATGCAAAGCCTTTCCATGCATGACCATGCTCCCCGCGAGCAGCTGGCCTCCGTGCGCCACGCCACCCCTTCGGACCGGGATCGGCTCTGGGGTGGCATCGGCATCCGCGGATCGGCCGATGTGCTGCCGGTGGAGGTCACGGCTCTGCAGTTTGCCTTCATCTTTCACTATCCAGAGCAGAACATCACCAGTGGTGAACTGCATGTCCCCACCGGTCGCCCGGTGGAGCTGCGGTTGCGGGCCAACGATGTGATCCACGCCTTCTGGGTGCCCCAGTTCCGGCTCAAGCAGGACGTGATCCCCGGTCAGCAGACCGTGCTCAGCTTCACAGCCCGCACACCGGGCGACTACCCCATCGTCTGTGCCGAACTCTGTGGCCCATACCACGGAGGCATGCGTTCGCACGTGGTGGTCCACAACCCCGAAGATTTCTCCTCCTGGCTGGAGAAGACAGCCCCCCCGACCCTCTCATGACCGCCAGCCTCACCCCCATCGCCGACCCGACGCCGGCCCCTTCCCTGCAACCCAGCGGCTGGCTGCGTTATTTCAGCTTCAGCCTCGACCACAAGGTCATCGGCCTGCAGTACATCGTCTGTGGCTTTCTGTTCTATTTCGTCGGCGGGGCGCTGGCCGGCATCATCAGGACAGAACTTGCCACACCAATCTCTGACTTTGTGAGCCGAGAAGTTTACAACCAAGTGCTCACACTGCATGGCACGATCATGATCTTTCTGTGGATCGTGCCTGTCGTTAATGGTGGCTTTGGTAATTATTTGATCCCCTTTTATGTGGGGGCCAGAGACATGGCTTTTCCGCGTCTCAATGCCGTTGCCTTCTGGATGATTCCGCCTTCTGGACTGCTGTTGATCAGCAGTTATTTCGTGCATGGAGGTGCTGCCCAGTCAGGCTGGACCGCCTATCCCCCCTTGAGCCTCACAACGCCGGCCACCGGCCAGATCCTGTGGATCCTGAGTGTGCTTCTGCTGGGGGGAAGCTCCATCTTTGGAGGCATCAATTTCATCGCGACCATTGTCAAGTTCCGCCAGCCAGGGCTGAAGATGATGATGTTGCCGATGTACTGCTGGGCCATGCTCGGCACCAGCATCCTGGTGGTGCTGGCGACACCGGTTCTGGCGGGCACCCTGATTCTTCTGAGCCTCGATATTGTTGCCCACACAGGCTTCTTCAACCCAGGGCTGGGGGGCAATGTTGTGGTCTATCAGCATCTGTTCTGGTTCTACTCCCACCCGGCGGTTTACATCATGGTGCTGCCGGCCTTTGGTCTTGTGAGTGAGATCTTGCCGGTGCATGCCCGCAAACCCCTGTTCGGGTATGTGACGATGGTGTACTCAATCATGGCCATTGTCATTCTTGGACTGATCGTGTGGGCCCATCACATGTTCACGAGTGGCACGCCCCCGTGGATGCGCCTGTTCTTCACAATTGCCACGGCCTTCATCGCCGTTCCCACCGGCATCAAGTTCTTCAACTGGATTGCCACCCTCTGGCGCGGTCGTCTGGCCCTGACGACCGCAATGCTGTTCTCCTGCGCCTTCATCATTCAGTTCGTGTTTGGAGGAATCACGGGTGTGGCTCTGGCCCAGGTGCCTTTTGACGTGCATGTCCATGACACCTACTTCGTGGTCGCCCACTTCCATTACATCGTCTACGGCGGCACCGTCTTCGTGATTTTTGCCTCGATCTACCACTGGTATCCCAAATTCACTGGTCGCATGCTCAACGAGCCGCTCGGTCATCTGCACCTGCTGCTCACAGTGATCGGTTTCAATCTCTGCTTCGGCCCCCAGCACTGGCTTGGGCTGAATGGCATGCCTCGGCGGGTCGCCGAATACGATCCTGGCTTCACCTTTGTGAATCAGCTCAGCAGCGTGGGCGCTCTGCTGATGGCCATCAGCACCCTTCCCTTCCTGATCAATGTGATCTTCAGCGCCCTCCGGGGTCCCAGTGCCGGGAACAACCCCTGGCGCGCCCTCACCCCCGAATGGCTGACCAGTTCTCCGCCCCCGGTGGAAAACTGGCGGGGGGCACCACCCCTGGTTGCCGAGCCCTATGGCTACGGCCATCACGCCAGCTCGATTGACCTGCAGACGGCCAGCGGCCGTGATCTCTGGAGCACCGAACCATGACGACCGCCCCCATCACCGCCAGCGAAGGCATCACCACGGCCGAGGTCCACCTCGACCACGGCCACCATCCCGACCTGCGGATGTTTGGCGTTGCCACTTTTCTGGTGGCCGACGGCATGACCTTCGCCGGTTTCTTTGCGGCCTATCTCACCTTCCGGGCGGTGAATCCTCTGCCGGAGGGCTCCACCTATGAGCTTGAGCTGCTCATGCCCACGCTCAACACCGTTTTGCTGGTGGTGAGCTCGTTCACCTTCCACCGGGCCAGCAAGGAACTGATGGCCTCGCGGATGGGGGCCTGCAGGGGCTGGTTGCTGGTGTCTGCGCTGCTGGGGGTGGCCTTTCTGGCTGGCCAGATGTTCGAGTATTTCAGCCTGCCCTTCGGTCTCACCGCCAACCTGTTCGCCAGCACCTTCTATGCCCTCACGGGCTTCCACGGTCTTCACGTCACCCTCGGGGCGCTGATGATCCTGATCGTGTGGTGGCAGGCCCGCCAGCCCGCACGGTTCACCCCCCAGGATCATTTCGGCATCGCTGCGGTGGAGCTCTACTGGCACTTCGTCGATGTCATCTGGCTGGTGCTGTTCGCACTGCTCTACCTGCTTTGAAGCTGGTCTCAGGTGCCCACAGCCCATCAAGCCAGGCCCAAGGAACCGAAAACAACCTGTACCTGACGGGCAAGCCATGGCATCGGGCTCACCTTCAGCGCCAGAATGAGCGGCAAGAGATCAGGGCGCCGCGTCGTTGCTGATCGACGCCACAGTCTGCTGCCACAGCCGGATCATGCGAGACACCTTTCTGGTGGGCCAGGCCCTGATTGATCGTGCCAGGGATCTCAGCGATCACGCCCCCGAAGACATTGCCCGCGCCTGCGGTTACGTGGGACCGGGGGGGCGGGTGCTGCGCAAGGCCTTCCTGCGCGCCCTGGTCGAAGCTCGAGGACTGGCCCCCAGTCGGGCTTCTGCCGCGGTGGTGGGCGGCGCCAGCCGGGGCCGCCAGGCCGAGTACCGCACACGGGTGCATGGCAACGGCAACCTGCTGATCGGTCAGGCATACACCCGCCGGCTCGGCCTGGCGCCTGGCCAGGAGTGCCGCATCGAACTTCACCAGGAGACTGGCACCATCTGGCTCAGGCCCCTGGACCAGGACGGCAGCGACGACGGCGATGGCCTCGATGACGCCATGCAGGACTGAGGCCAGCCGGCAGTTCAGCCAAGCAGTCCCGGGCGGCCCTCCCCCCGCAGGCTGCTGACATCAATGGACGGGTGCAGCCGGCTGCCGAACACGATCAGGTCGATGCCGGAGAAGACGAAACTCACCCCCACCAGGATGCCAATCACCGGCAACAGCGCCGTCGGCTGCATCGTGAGAATCAGCAATCCCAGGGCCAGGGTGGCCAGTCCATTCAGCAGACCCCAGACCCAGCCAGAGATCTGGCGGTGACTGACGGCGGTCACGACCGCCACCAGCCCTTCGACCAGGAACACCACACCGATGGCCAGGCTGAGGGCCGCCACCTGGGCCAGCACGGGCAATCCGCCGCCGGCGAAGGCGTGCAGCATCGAAGCGCCCGCCAGCACGAACAGGGTCGAGACCACCAGTCGGGCGATCACCAGCCAGGGCTGCAGCTGCCGTCGCCGGGTGAGGTTGTTGATCCAGCCGACGATGCCGCCGACCAGGAAGGCCACCCCCACCAGGATCGCCACGGCGAAGGAGGCAATCACCGGGCTGAGCAACGCCAGCACCCCCAGCACCACCAGCAGCACGCCCTCGGCGATCGTGAACGAACGGAGCATCCAGACGGTGTGACTGGTCGAACCCTAGGAAGACCAGCCGTGTTCGACCAGCCAGCTGTTGTCCATCGGCGCGGCATCGGTGCCCGCTCGTCCATGGGCCAGCAGCTGTTCCACGTAGCGGGCCAGCAGGTCAGCCTCCAGATTCACCGCATCGCCTGGCTGCAGCAGCCCCAGGGTGGTCTCGGACCAGGTGTGGGGCACCACCGCCACCTGGAAGCGGGCCCCTGTGGCTGCCGCCACCGTGAGGCTGACGCCATCGACGGTGACGCTGCCCTTTTCGGCCATGAAGCGACCGTAGGCGGGGTCATCCCAGGCCAGCTCCAGCAGCCACGACCCGGCGCTGGCCGCCACCGACAGGAGCTGCCCGATGCCATCGACATGGCCGCTGACCAGGTGGCCCCCCAGCCGATCACTGAGGCTCAGGGCAGGTTCCAGATTGACGGTCCCTGAGCGGCGGGCCTTGGCGGCGAGGGTGGTGCGGCGGAGGGTCTCGGGGCTCACATCCGCCTCGAATCCGTCCGGCCTCAGCCGTCTCACCGTCAGGCAGACGCCATCGACGGCGACGCTGTCCCCCAGCTGCAGGGCCGGCAGGCCAGGGCCGGCGCTGACGGCAACCCCACCGGTGATCTCGGACAGCCGTCCCATGGCCCGCACCAGCCCCGTGAACATCGCCGCCGACCCTCTGCAGACCCTGGCCATAATCATCGGGTCCCCCGGGATCCGCCCATGGTGGAAATGACGGTGGCGGGCATTGCCCTGGATGCAGCCAGCCGCAGCCCGATCGTGCTGCTGCGGGACCCCTCCGGCCGACGCCAGGTGCCCATCTGGATCGACCAGGCCCAGGCCCACAACATCCTGTCGGGTCTGCGGGGCATCGAACCGCCGCGCCCCCTCAGCCATGACCTGATGGCGACCCTGCTGGCGGTGGCTGGCCTCGACCTGGACCGGGTGATCATCCACGCCATCGAGGCGAACACCTTCCGGGCGGTGCTGCGTCTGCGCAGCGGCGAAGGGGAGGAACACGAGGTGGACTGCCGCCCCAGCGATGCCATCGCCCTGGCCCTGCGCACCGGCAGCAGCCTGTGGATGCTGGAAGAGGTGGTGGCCGATGCCTCGATTCCGGTGGATGCCGAGGCCGATGCCGAAGAAGTGGCCGACTTCCGACGGTTCGTCGAGGGCCTCAGCCCAGCGGCACTGATCCGGCATCAGGGCAAGGCCCGTCCGGATCCGAACCTGACCGGGGACGCCACGGACGACGTCGCCACGGACGAGGACGCCACGAACAACGAAGGAGACGACCTTGGATCATGACGGTGCCGTGCGCCGTCCGTTCGGCCGCTCGGCGGCGGTCTCGCTCTTCACCCTCGGCACCATGCGGGCCCTGGAGCACCAGGACCAGCTCGAACCGATCGTGGTCCGCTATCTGGCGGCCGGGGGCAACCATTTCGAGACGGCGCCGGCCTATGGGCCGGCCCAGCGCTACCTGGGGCGGGCCCTCGGCCGACTGGCGGTGCCCCGGTCGTCGTTCTGCGTCACCAGCAAACTGCTGCCTGGGCTGGGGGTCGAGGAGGGCTGGCGCCAGCTGCAGCAGACCCTCGAGCAGCTGGGGCTGCAACGGCTCGACAACCTGGCCATCCATGGCCTCAACCGCCCCGACCATCTGCAGTGGGCCCTCGAGGGAGCGGGGGCTGAACTGCTGGAGCGGGCCCGCCGGCAGAACCTGGTGGACCAGATCGGCTTCAGCAGCCACGGCGACACCGGGCTGATCGAACGGGCTCTGGCCAGCGGTCGGTTCGGCTTCGTCAGCCTGCATCTGCACCTTTTCGATCCGCGCCGGCTGCCCCTGGCGGCGAAGGCGCTGGCGGCAGGCCTGGGGGTGATGGCCATCTCACCGGCCGACAAGGGCGGACTGCTGCATCAGCCCCCGCCTGAACTGCTGGAGGACTGCCACCCCTTTCACCCCCTCGAGCTGGCCTATCGGGTGCTGCTGGCCAGGGGCATCAGCACCCTCACGGTGGGGGCCGCACGACCGGAGGATCTGGGCTGGGTTGAATCTCTGGCCCACCGCGACGGCCCCTTGACGGCGGCGGAGCAGCGGAGCCTGGACCAGCTGGAGCGCCGCCGCCGGGAACGCCTGGGGCCCAGCCAGTGCCATCAGTGCCGGGCCTGTCTGCCCTGCCCCCAGGAGGTGCCCATCCCCGAACTGCTGCGGCTGCGCAACCTGGCCGTGGGCCACGGCATGGTGGCCCACGCCCGCGAGCGTTACGGCATGGTGGGGCAGGCCGGCCACTGGTTCGAAACCGTGGCGGCCGACGCCTGCCGCCGCTGCCAGGCCTGCCTGCCCCGCTGCCCCCACGAGCTGCCGATCCCGGATCTTCTGGCCGACACCCATGGACGTCTGGCCGCACCGCCCCGACGACGGCTATGGGGTTGAGGCACGCCAGAGGGCTTCGGCCGCCGTCCGCTCGGCCGGCGTCAATGGCGCGAGGGTGCGGCAACGGCTGAGCAGAGCGTCTGCAGGGAGCTGCAACTCGGCCCAGGGCAGTGCCGCCAGGGACGCCGCCAGCAGATCGCGGCGCACAGGGGGTGTGAAGCCGGCCCGCAGCAGCTGGGCCAGCAGCGGTGGCCGCCGCTGCTCCTGCAACCAGGCCAGGGGAGGGGGCGGCCCCTGGACGGGACGCAGCAGCAGGGTCCACCACAGGGGACTGCCCGAAACCGGCAGCACCGCCCGCAGCCGCGGATCCCGCCGCAGCAGCGGCACCACCACCTGGCTGGGCAGCACCGCCGCATCGGCCTCCCCCTGCAGCAGCAGGGTGAGGGCATCACGGTCGTTGAACCCCAGGGCCTGGCGACGGATCAGGGGGAGGCTGCGGGCGGGGTCCCCCAGCCGCTCGGCGAGATCGAGCACCAGCCGCGGCGCCGCCGGCAGCAGCAGCCGTCCCCGCAGGGCGGGATCCAGCAGCAACGACCAGTCGCGGTCCGTGGGGTCCGGTCGATCCCGCAGGACGATCAGCCAGGGCCCGAAGGCCAGGGGCAGGCCCCAGCGCAGCAGCGGCAGGGCCTGGGGCAGCAGGTCAGCCTCGAGACCCAGCCCTGACCAGCCCCCGAGGCGAGTGGTCTCCCAGGCGGTGGCCCAGCCGTCCGGCAGGGCGAGCAGTCCGGCCGTTGCCGGCCACACCGGAGACCCTGGCGGCTCGGGTGGCGACCAGTCGGCCGCCGCCCACCCATCGGGAAGACGGCGCAGCAGGGGGCGGGGCAGCAGACCCGCCGGCGCCAGCAGGGTCTGGCGCCGGGGTGGTCGGCAGGCGGCCAGCGGGGCCATCGCGGCCAGCAGGAGCACCCGCCGGCGGGAGAGCAGGGAGCGCATGGCCTGACCCTACCGGGGCGCCTCCAGCAGCCCACAGGCCGCGTCGCAGCGGACGGCGAGCGCGTCGGCCGATCCGGCCAGCTGCTCCCACAGCCAGGCCAGGGCGCCGGCCCCCACCCCCTCTTTGATGTAGCCCCGTTCGTAGTCGCGCAGGGCGCTGGACTGGCAATGGTGGAAGCGCAGGCGTGTGTGCAGCAGCTGGGGCTCCACCTGCCAGTGCCCGCCGATGCGCCTCAGCAGTCCCCGCAGGTCACTGGCCGGTTCCTGGGCCACCCAGGCGGTGGTGACGACGGCCGCGTGGGCGGCTAACCAGGGGCGCCGGGCCGGTGGCGCCAGGGCGAGGCCAAGGGCCAGGATCGCCGCCATCTGGCTGCCGCCGGCCAGCAGCAGCCGCGGCGCGCCCTCCCCCGCCGCTGCCGGCGGGTCCATCAGGCCCTCGATCAGCCCCAGGGCCAGGGCCTGCAGGGGGTCCCCCACGGCAGCGAGCCAGCCCAGGCCATCCCCGCTGGTGACGCCGGCGGCCCGGGCGGCGGCCAGTCCCTGCGCCACCAGCGCCGCCCGCAGGTCGTGGGGGGGCTGACGGCAGCTGCCGCTCACCAGTCCGGCCGCGGCAATGCCCAGCCCGCAGAGCAGGGCCTCGGCGGTGCTGGTGCCGCCGGGCACGCATTCCGCCAGCACCAGCACACCGTCGGGGTGGCGCCGTCGCCAGTTCCGGGCCAGGCGTTGCCCGACCTGGCGCCGCCGCTCGACCGCCGCCGCCGCCATGGCGATGCCGCTGCTGAGGCAGCGGGCGGGGGGCAGCCCCAGCCGCAGATGCGGCACCGCCGGGGCAACCACGGCCCCGGCATCAATCACCAGCGGCTGCAGCCCCAGCCCCTGGCAGGCGGCCCAGCTGATCAATGCGGGACTGACGCCGGCCGGCAATGGCGGCAGGGCATGGGGACGTTGGCCAGCGGGACCCAGCAGCAGCAGTTCGGCATCGGCCGCCGCCGTGAACCGGCGGCTGTCGGGGGTGGCACCTGCTGCCGAGATGCCTGGCACCGCAGCAGTCTCGGTCCCGCCCAGCACCAGCAGCACCTGCAGCCCCCCCCTGGCGCGGGCCTGGCGCACCGCCGCCCCCCAGGACGCCGGGAGCGGCGCCAGGTCGTCAGCCGCCATCCAGGCTCAGCAGGGGCTGGAGCGGGGGCGGCGGCGGCGGCAGGGGCTGGCCGAGGCGGGGAAACACCCAGTGGGCAACGGCATGCAAGGCCCCCACATAGACCACGTTCTGGAGCAGCACCAGCAGCACCGCCATCAGCTCGACCTGCATCAGATCCGGCGCCCCCGACCATTGCAGCCGATCCGCCAGGCCCTCCAGCATGCCGGCGGCAGCGGTGGTGATGACCACCCAGAGGTTCTCCCCCAGCAGCAGCGACACCACCGCCAGGCGCAGCAGGAATCCGAGTGCGCCGATCAGCACCCCACCGCTGAGGGACAGCCACCAGCTCTGCCGTTGCCCCCAGCACCAGCCGAGCCAGAGGGAGAGCAGGCCATACGGGAAGAGCATCAGGGGGCCCCGCACGGGCCCCATCAGCACCACCAGCAGCAGCACCGCCACCGCCACCCCCTCGAGGCCTGCCCGCCCCCCCTGGCGCATCTGCAGCAACACAAGGGGAAGGGGGATCGCCAGCCGGAAGAGGGCATCCCCGATGGGCAGGTAGTAGATCGCGACCCACAGCAGGCCGGTGCTGGCGGCCAGGTAGGCCGTCTCCGAGAGGCGGCGGGCCGCGCGGCGGCGCGACTCAGCGGCCACGGGTCTGGCCCTCGTCTCCAGTCTGCACCTGCAGTTTTTCGATCGTTTCCACCTCAAAGGGGAGATCGGCGGCCCGCAGGGCGCGGGTGAGGGCCTCTGCGGGGGCGGCGGGGTCGGTGCGGGGGAGCCGCAGCACCACCCGGTACGGAACGGTCGCCGTCGCTGGCGGAGCAGGGGTCGGGGTGGGTGCCGTGGGGGGGGCGGGGGGGGGGGCCGGGGCGGGGGGCGCGGGGGGGGGGGTTTTGGGGGTCGGAGAGGCCGCGGGCGTTGCGGTGGTCGTGGGAGTGGGCGGCGCCGTTGGGGTCGGCGCCGGGGTCGGTTTTGCGGTCGGGACCTCAGGCGGGGTCGGCACCGGGCCGAAGCTGTCCCCGAGGCGGGTGCCCAGCGGGGTGCCGCTGCAACCGCCCAGGGCGACCAGCATCACGACCGGCAGCAGCAGAGCGCCCCTGGGCTCAGGCCTTGACACGGCTTGAGCCCCGGCTGGAGGAACCGCTGGTGGCAGAGCGACGGGAGGCTCTGGCCGGAGGCTTGGTGGCGGCCTTCGTCGTCCGGCGTCCACCCTTGGCGGCTGTCTTGGCGGCCAGCAGCTCCAGCGCTTCCGGCATCTCGATCGAGTCGGCGTCACGTCCCTCGGGAAGGGAGGCATTGACCTTGCCGCTCTTGACGTACAGGCCATAGGGACCGTCGAACACCGCCACCGGTTCGCCGCTCTCCGGATGGGGACCGATGGTGCGCAGCGCCGTGCGACCGCCACGACCCCGCTTGGGCATGGCAAGCAGTTCGAGGGCGCGCTCGAGGTCGACGGTGAGCACGTCATCTTCGGCCTTGAGCGAGCGGTAGTCCTTCTCGCCTTTGCCGCGGTCGTGCACCACATAGGCGCCGAAACGCCCCAGCCCCGCCTGCACCCGGCCCCCCTCGGGATGCTCCCCCAGCTCCCTGGGCAGCTGCAGCAGCCCGCAGGCGGCCTCCAGGGTCAGATCTTCGGGCTTGGTCCCCTTGGGAAGGGAGGCGCGGCGCGGCTTGGGGTTGTCGTCGCTCACCTGCCCCCGCTGCACATAGGGGCCGTACTGGCCGAAGAGCAGATAGACGGCTTCGCCGGTGCTGGGGTCCACCCCCAGGCTCTCGGGACCGTCGGCCTTCTGGCGCAGCAGCAGCTCGGCCTTGGGGCCATCGAGATCCGCCGGCGTCAGCTCCTGGGGGAGGGTGGCCTTGATCAGCTCCTCTTCCCCATCCTCGCCAGGGCGGCGGGCCTCGAGGTAGGCACCGAAACGACCGATGCGCACCACACAGGGCAGGCCCTCGAGGTTGATGGTGCGGAAGGCTGTGGCGTCGATGTCGCCTTCACGGCGGGCCACCTGCTGTTCGAGACCTTCATCCCCCCGATAGAAACGGTCGAGGTAGGGGCGCCAGTCGGTGGACCCGTCGGAAATCTCGTCGAGGGTGTTCTCCATCCGGGCGGTGAAGCTCGGATCGACCAGGTCGGGGAAATGCTCCTCGAGCAGGGCCGTGACGGCGAAGGCCGTGAAGCTGGGAATCAGGGCGTTGTTCTGCAGGGTGGCGTAGCCCCGGTCGCAGATCGTGCCGATGATCGAGGCATAGGTGGAGGGACGGCCGATCCCTTCCTTCTCGAGCACCTTGACCAGGGCGGCCTCGCTGAAGCGGGCCGGCGGCTGCGTCTGGTGGCCGAGGGCTTCGCAGCCGCTGCATCCGGGATGGTCGCCCACGGTGAGGGCGGGCAGCAGCACCT
>CAZWFG010000010.1:0-24052 GCA_964632245.1 uncultured Synechococcus sp.
GCCAGCAACGGTGCAGCCGCCTCCCCCGAGCCACAGCAAAGATCAAGCACCTGCGCCCCCGGTGGCAGCGCCGCCAGCAGCCAGTCGGCCGCCAGCCGTCGCAGCCGGGCCGGACCCCCCAGGGGCAGCGACGAGACGGCGGTGACGCTGTCGTAGATCCAGCGGTGGCGGTAGGCCAGCCGACGCAGGGGACCACCGGCCATCAGGCGCTGCGCCGGCCGAGGGCGTCGTCCACAGCCCGCTGCTGATCACGCCGGGTGATCCAGTGGTGGTAGGTGCGGGTGTGAATGGTCACGGAATGGCCCATCATCCGGGCGGCGACGGTGTCGGGCAGGCCGAGGTGGATCGTCCGCAGCGCCCAGGCATGGCGCAGATCGTAAGGGGCCAGAGGCAGGTCGTAGCGCTGGAACTGTTCGGCCACCCGCCGTCCCACCTGCTGCAGCGTCGTGCGCTGCAGGTCGGTGCACACCGGCGGCAGGTGCCCGGGATCATCGGCCAGCTGGCCGAGGCCGAAGCGGTCGACCCAGTCGGGCAGAAAAGGCCACACCTGGTGTTCACCGGTCTTGGTGGTGGGCAGCACCCGCAGCACCTTCTCCCCCCGGGGCCCCAGATCCGAGAAGTCGGCGAAGAACACCTCGTGGTTGCGCAGGCCGTAGGTGGCCATCAGGCCGTAGGCCAGCCTCCAGGCCGGGTTGGGGATGGCCGCCACCGCCTCGAGGATGGCCCCATCGCTGGGCACGGCACGGAAACGGGCCCGATGCAGGCCATAGCCGGAGGCCTGCTCCCGCCAGTCATCGGGCAGGGCCAGGTCCTCCTGGCGGGCCAGCAGGCCCAGCACCAGGCCGCACTGCTGGCGGGAGCGGCTGGCCGGCGGGTAGGTGGCCAGCACCCGCTGCAGCAGGGCGGTCGTCAGCGCCTGACCCCGGCACTCCTGACGCAGCCGCCGCAGGTAGGGCAGGTAGGCCGCCGTCCAGGTGCTGCGTCCGCCGCTGAGGGAGCGGCGCCGGCGTGGATCGGCGAAGAAGTTGCGCTCGAAGCGTTCGAGGCTGGCCTCGAACGGGTCGGCCGCCGCCGGCCAGCGGAAGACCCCCGCCGCCAGCTGGGCTTCGATGCGGTGCAGCTGCCGCAGGGCCTCGGCCAGGCCGGCGGCGTCGGCGGCCAGGCCAAGGCTCAGGCGCTGGGTGCTGAGGCCCTCGCCACCATCCCGGCGGGGCAGGGGGCCCCGCAGCCCCAGCCGGCCGCCGCGCCGTTCGAGCCGCAGGCTCAGTCCTGCCTGCCGCAAGCCCTCGTTGATGCGTTGCAGCTCGCCATCGATCGCCATGGGCCGGACGGTATCCCGCCCGGGGTCAGTCGGCCAGGGCCGGCGGCTAGGCTCTGGCGCGAAACAGCGGATCGTGGGGCCATGGGCCGGGTCGGCGTGGTGCTGCTGAACCTGGGGGGGCCCGAGCGCATCCAGGATGTGGGGCCCTTCCTGTACAACCTTTTTGCAGATCCGGAGATCATCCGGCTGCCGATTCCGGCCCTGCAGAAACCTCTGGCCTGGTTGATCAGCACCCTGCGCAGCCGCAAGTCCCAGGAGGCCTACCGGTCGATCGGTGGCGGTTCCCCCCTGCGCCGCATCACCGACCAGCAGGCCCGCGAACTGCAGAGCGTCCTGCGCCAGCGGGGGGTGGAGGCCACCACCTATGTGGCCATGCGCTACTGGCATCCCTTCACCGAATCGGCGGTGGCCGACATGAAGGCCGACGCCATCGATCAGGTGGTGGTGCTGCCCCTGTACCCCCAGTTCTCGATCAGCACCAGCGGCTCCAGCTTCCGGGAGCTGCAGCGGCTGCGCCAGGCCGATGCCGCCTTCGCCCGGCTGCCCCTGCGGGCCATCCGCAGCTGGTATGACCACCCGGGCTATCTGCAGGCCATGGCCCAGCTGATCAGCCGTGAACTGGATGCCTGCCACGACCCGGGCCGGGCCCATGTGTTCTTCAGCGCCCACGGCGTGCCTCGCAGCTACGTCGACGAAGCGGGTGATCCCTACCAGCGGCAGATCGAGGCCTGTGCGGCTCTGATCATGGAGCGCCTCGGCCGCGGCAATGCCTGGACCCTGGCCTACCAGAGCCGGGTCGGTCCGGTCGAATGGCTGCGCCCCTACACCGAGGAAGCCCTGCAGGACCTTGGTGCCGGCGGAGTGCAGGAGCTGGTGGTGGTGCCGATCAGCTTCGTCAGTGAGCACATCGAGACCCTTGAGGAGATCGACATCGAGTACCGCCACATCGCCACCGAGGCCGGTGTGGCCAACTTCCGGCGCGTGCCGGCCCTCGACACCGACCCCACCTTCATTGCCGGTCTCGCGGATCTGGTCCAGGCCTCCCTGGCCGGCCCCGAGGTGGACCTGGAGCAGGCGGCGGCCCTGCCGGCCCGCACCAAGCTGTATCCGCAGGAGAAGTGGGTGTGGGGCTGGAACAACAGTTCCGAGGTCTGGAACGGCCGTCTGGCGATGCTCGGTTTCTCTGCGTTCCTGCTGGAGCTGTTAAGCGGCCGTGGTCCCCTGCACGCCCTCGGTCTGCTCTGAGCCCCATGCACCGACTGATCAAGCTGCTGCTGGGGGCCGGTCTGCTGCTGGCCTCCACGGGGCCGGCCCAGGCCGACCGCCGCTGGCGTCTGGGGGTGTTTCCCGTGGCCAACTTCCAGGCCTACACCAGCCATTACGGCCCCCGCAGCCTTGATGGCGGCGCCCCCCGGCTGCACAACGGGCTCGACATCGCCGCGCCCCTCGGCAGTCCCGTGCGCAGCTGGTGGCGGGGACAGGTGGTCGAGATCATCGATGACGGCGCCTGCGGCATCGGTGTGGTGGTCAGTTCCGGGGCCTACGACCACATCTATTGCCATCTGCATGGCAGCGTCAGCGGCGGGGTGTATCGCAGCGGCCCGGTGCAGCTGCGCAACGGCCAGATGGTGCGCTTCGGGGAGCGCATCGGCCACGTGGGGCTCACCGGCCACACCACCGGTCCCCACCTGCACTGGGGCATGCGCTATCGGGGCGAATGGCTCGACCCGGGCCGCATCCTCAGGGCGATGGCGGCCAGTCAGGTGAGCCCCTAAGTTGTTGATCGATCCACTGCACCGGGACGACGCCGTGACGCTCGCCACCGCCCGCACCGCCGCCCCCGCCCTGGAGCTGCCGGCCGAGGTGTCGGGGGCCTATGCGCTGATGGATGCCCTGCACCGTCACGGCGTGCAGCACATCTTCGGCTACCCGGGCGGAGCGATCCTTCCCATCTACGACGAGCTGCTGCTCGCCGAGCAGCGCGGCTGGATGCAGCACATCCTGGTGCGCCACGAGCAGGGCGGTGCCCATGCCGCCGACGCCTATGCCCGCGCCACCGGTCGGGTCGGCGTCTGCTTCGGCACCTCGGGCCCAGGGGCCACCAACCTGGTGACCGGCATCGCCACCGCCCAGATGGACTCGGTGCCGATGGTCGTCATCACCGGCCAGGTGGGGCGGGCCGCCATCGGCACCGACGCCTTCCAGGAGACCGACATCTTCGGCATCACCCTGCCGATCGTCAAACACTCCTGGGTGGTGCGTGACCCGGCCGACATCGGCCGCATCGTCGCCGAGGCCTTCCTGATCGCCGCCAGCGGCCGCCCTGGTCCGGTGCTGATCGACGTGCCCAAGGATGTGGGCACCGAACGCTTCCATTACGTGCCCGTGGAACCGGGATCGGTGGTGCCTGCCGGCTTCCAGCTGCCCACGCCGCCACGGCCGGAGGCTGTCGCGGATGCCCTCACCCTGATCCGCGAGGCTCGGCGTCCTCTGCTGTATGTCGGCGGTGGCGCCATTGCGGCAGGCGCCCATGGCGAGGTGCATGCCCTTGCCGAACGCTTCGCCCTGCCCACCACCACCACCCTGATGGGCAAGGGGGCCTTCGACGAGTGCCATCCCCTGTCCGTGGGCATGCTCGGCATGCATGGCACCGCCTACGCGAACTTCGCCGTCACCGACTGTGATCTGCTGATCGCCGCCGGGGCCCGTTTCGACGACCGCGTCACCGGCCGCCTCGACACCTTCGCCCCGCGGGCACGGGTGATCCACATCGATATCGATGCCGCCGAGGTGGGCAAGAACCGCTCCCCCGACGTGGGCATCGTCGCCGATGTGCGCCTGGCCCTGCAGGCCCTGCTGGAGGCCTCGGCAGCCGACAGCCACGAGCACCGCACGGCCGCCTGGCTGGAGCGGATCAATGAGTGGCGCCGTCGCTATCCGTTGACGGTGCCGACCCCCGAAGGAGAGATCGCCCCCCAGGAGGTGATGATCGCCCTGCAGGACCTCGCGGGTTCGGCGGTGGTGACCACCGATGTGGGGCAGCATCAGATGTGGGCCGCCCAGTACCTGCACAACGGCCCGCGACGCTGGATCAGCAGCAGCGGCCTCGGCACCATGGGCTATGGCCTGCCGGCTGCCCTGGGGGCCCAGGTGGCCCTGCCGGGCGAGCAGGTGATCTGCGTCGCCGGCGACGCGAGCATCCTGATGAACATTCAGGAGCTGGGCACCGTGGCCCACTACGGGCTGCCGGTGAAGGTGATCATCATCAACAACGGCTGGCAGGGGATGGTGCGCCAGTGGCAGGAGAGCTTCTACGGCGAGCGCTATTCGGCCTCCGACATGAGCCAGGGCATGCCTGAGTTCATCCAGCTGGCTGAAGCCTTCGGCGTGCGGGGGGTGCAGATCAGCGACCGTCGGCATCTGTCGACGGGGCTGGCCGACGCCCTGGCCCATCCCGGTCCGGTGCTGGTGGATGTGCGGGTGCGCCGCAACGAGAACTGCTATCCGATGGTGCCCCCCGGCAAGAGCAACGCCCAGATGGTCGGTCTGCCCAGCCATCCTGAGCTGGCGCTCAGCGAACGGCGCGTCTGTGGTGCCTGTCACCACGACAACCCCAGTGAGCACCTGCACTGTTCCCACTGCGGTGCCCGCCTCTGATGGGACGACGGCTGTGGTTGCCCCTGCTGCTGTCTCTGCTGCTGCTGTGGCCGGCGAGTGCCCGGGCTGCCGAAGTGCTTCAGGTCCGCGAGGCCGATCTGCTGCTGATCGGTGATCACAACCGCACCTACAGCGTCCGCCTGGCCTGCGCCGAGCCCATCGCCGGTCGGGAGGCAGAGGCGGTCGACCTGCTCCGCCATCAGTTGCGTCGTCGCCAGAGGGTCAACCTGATGCCCATGGGCAGCCGCGATGGGTTGCTGCTGGCGCGGGTGCGTCCCCTGGGGATGGAGTCGGACCTCGCCCAGCAACTTGTCGCCGCCGGGTTGGCCCGCACGGTGGATGGTTGCCCAGGGGTGGCACCCGCAGCATGAGCATCGATCGCACCGCCCGCGGCATCGTGCTCGTGCCCTGCCTGCTGCTCGGTGGGGCCTTCCTCAGTGCCGCGGCCTGGGGGCCGGCGGAAGCGGGGCCGAACCGATCGGTGGCCCTGGTCATCGGCCTGGTGCTCGTGCTGGGGGGAGCGCTGGCCCAGTTGGTCGGCCGTGGGCGCCCCCCCGAAGCCGGGATCAGCGGGGAGCAGCGGCCGGAGCCTTGACGCCGCCTTTGCCGCCAGGGGTCGGTTGCTGCATCAGATCAAAGAAGGCCTGGGTGGGATAGAACAAAAACGAATCCTGCTGCTGCTGCACCATCTGCTGCAGTGCCACGGTGATGTCCGCCGCGAGCAGCTCCACCTTCGTGTCCTTGAGGCGTGCCGCCGCCCGCTCGGCATCGGCATAGCTCAGGAAAAACACTGCCTTCGTCCCCTTGGGGGTGTTGACGGTGATGAATGGCTTCGAGAAGAACACCGGCACCGACAACCCTTCGCTGATGTCCTTGTCGGGCACCCCCTGGCGCTTGAGCATCTGCACCGCCCGGGCGAAGTCCTCTTCATTGACGATCACCGGAGCCAGCAGCTTCTTGTCCTTGAGCCGGCTGTTGATCTCGGCGACCTTCTCATTGGCGATGTTCAGGGGCACCGGCAGCACCCGCGCCTGGACACTGGGGTTGGACTTGCGGAACATCTCCAGCTCCTTCTGGGCCCGGGCCTGTTCGATGTACATCGGCAGCACCAGGCCGTTGTCCCGCGGGATCGGCAGGGGGGTGCCCTCGGGGCTGGTCAGGATGAACACCGGCACCACCGAGAGCTTGCGCAGGGCCTCGGCCTCAGGGATGGCCCTGGCCGGCACCGCCGGCAGCAGCAGGCCGGCACAGGCCAGGGCCGTGGCCATCGGGCGCTGCAGACGACGGGCGAGGGCGGAGACGTCCAGCATGGGACCCGGGTCGGGAAACGCTGAGCGTAGGCAGGTCTCCCCCTCTAACCTGTCGCGGCTGGACGGTACTGGGCATGACCACTGGGCAAACGGAGAGGGGACTGCGGCGCTGGCGGCTGGTCGGCGTGGTGGCCTCCCTTGTCGCCGTGCAGTCCATGGCGGCTGCCCTGCCCCAGCCCGGCCATGCCCTGATGCTGCTGCCCAGTGAAGGGCCTGTCGCCGGCCTCGGGGATGGCCTGCGCCGGGGCTTTGTTCTTGCCCTGGAGGACTCCCGTCGCTGCGGCCTGTCGGCGGTGCAGTGGTCGGTGGGTTGGGTTCCCTCCGATGCCGATCCGGCTCCCCTGCTGGCCGGGCGCCGGCTGCCGCCGGTGCTGCTGGCCCCTCCAGCCACCCCCCTGGCCGAAACGGGTCTGCTGGCCCGGGATGCCCAGCGCCAGGTGCTGCTCACCCTGCAGCGGGGGGCGTCCCTGCAGCAGCTGGCCACCCGCCCGGGATCCGACCGGCTCTGGCCGGTGGCCCCCGCCCGCACGCTGGAGATTGACGCCCTCGTCAAGTCCCTCAGCGATGCCGATCAGCTCGGGTTTCTGCTGGTCACCGACGGTACCAGTGATCAGCAACTGCTGGCCGATCGCTTTCTCGAAGGCATGCGGGCCCAGGGGGGAGTGCTGTTGGGGCCTGACGTGACGGCGCGGGTGGTGGATCCATCGAAACCGGAGGATCTGAAGCTGCTGGGCACGGATGCCGAATGGTTCCGTCCTTCTTCCGTCGTGGTGATGACCGGACCCGACACTCCGCTGATGAAGGCAGTGTTGAAGCAGTCCTGGCCGAAGGACGTGACCCTGGTCTGGCCTGTGCCTCCCCGCCAGCGCAGTGAACGTCCTCAGATCGGTGTGGATGAGGCCAGCCGCGGGCCTGGGTGGGCCAGGTTTGAGAAGAGTTTTCGTCAGCGCTGGGGGTACACCCCCAGCGTGGTCGAGGCTTCCGGGTACGACGCCGGCCAGTTGGTGGCCCTTTCGGCGGCATCCCGCAACCAGCCGCCGGGCGAGGGGCTCAAGGGGTTTGATCCGACCCTCGGGGCGCGTCCCCTCTGTGAGGCGATCAAGGCACGGCGCCAGGGCCGCAGTGCCCGTCCGCAGGGGGTGGCCAGCAACATGGACATGAAGCCGGCCACACCGCCCACAGCCACCCTGGAGGTGATTGAGAAAAAACCGGATGGTGCCCGCAAGACGAAGAGTTTCAACCTCGGGGCCAGCTGAACCGGCCCCCTGCGGCCATCACTCCTCCCCTTCGTCCTCGGCACCCACGGGCACGAGGCGAATCTGCTTGCGGCCGAGCTTGATCTCAAACTCGTCGCCCGGGCGGAGGTTCAGCATTGCCGTGTAGGCCTTGCCGACCAGCAGGTTGCCGTTCCCCTGGACGGTCGCCACATAGCTCAGTTTGCGGCCGGCACGCCCACCACCTGAGCCGCCGATCTCGACGCCCTTGGCCTCGAGAAGGGCTTCATAGAAGGCGGTGAAGTTCAGGCGCTCGCCGCCGTCCTTCTTGCTGGAGACATACCCACAGGCACGGACGATCTCGGATTTACCGGCATCGCCCAGCTCCTTCACCTTGGTCAGAAGATCGGTCCCAGTGAGCATTCCTTTGTTGAGTGCATTCCTTTGAAGACTACCAATTCGATGGCGATCTGAACAGCCATCGATCACCAGAGAAGCAGCACAGGTTGCTCACGATTCAGCAGCCACAGCTGCCGGCGATCGCGCAGGAGAGGCTGGCCGACCACCGCTTCAACCTCGAGGGCAGCAAGAATTCCGCTGTCGGTCACGATCATCGAGCGTCTGCCGATGGGGGTTCCGGCCACCTGCAATCCCTCCAGATCCATCTGCAGAGCGGATTCATCTCCGCAGAAACCGGCAATGCGCAGGGGCCGCACCGGCCCCTGCGGGCGCAGGCGTGCCGCCAGGTGACGTGACACGAACAGCCCCTCGGCACCGGTGTCGAGCAGGGCGCTCCCCTGGGTCCCGCGGCTGTCGTGCAGGTCCAGCAGCGGCACGGCATGGCGCCAATGCAGGGGCAGCCGCGTCGCTCCAGCCGGCGCCATGCCGGCGCGATCGAGGTCCGGGCCCAGCCGCAGCCGCCGGTGGACCGGGTCCACCAGCAGGGGCAACTGGCGGAACAGCGGCGCCCCCAGCACCCCGTCGCTGCCGGGGGGAACCCCCAGGCTCGGCATCACCAGCGCCTCGAGCCCGTCGATCTGCACACCACCCACGGTCAGCTCCGGCAGTTGCACCCGTCCGGGCCGCAGATCCTGGCAACCCGCTCCGGCCCCGGCCAGACGCAGGGCCCCCGCCGGCAGCGCCGACACCGACAGCCCCAGCCGTCGCACCAGCTGGTCGGTGACCAGCGAGACCGAGGCGCCGCTGTCCAGCAGCAGCCGCAGCACCGTGCCATCGGGGGTCGTGAGGCTGACGATCGGGGTGTCGCCATCGGCGGGCCGGTCGTAGGGCACATCGGCGGACCCCCGCACCCGGGGTTCGGGCAGCCTCATTCCCTCGAGCTGCACAAGGGCTGCCTGGGCAGGGGCCGCGGCCAGCAGCGCCGCAGCGATCAGCACCATCAGGGGCCGTGGACCCATGGCATCGGCAGGCGTCGTCCCTTCAGGATGGGAGCCTGTGCCGGTCGATGCCATGGCCCCCCGGCTGCGGCCCATCACCCCCGCCGACCACAACGCCCTCAGGGGGGTGTACCAGCAGGCGGTGTTCAGCCAGGCCCCGGGTCTGTATTCCGAGGCGCAGGTGCAGGCCTGGGCGGCGGTCGCCGTGCTCCCCGGGGTGCTCGATGGGGCCCTGGCCGCAGGGGAGGGTCTGCTGATCGAAGGGGACGGGGACGTCGAGGCCTTCGCCCTGCTGCATCCTCCCCACCGTCTCGCCCTGCTGTACTGCCGCGGCGACCGCAACCGTCGCGGCCATGGTGCGCGGCTGGTGCGGGCCCTGGAGGCCCTGGCCTTGGAGCGGGGCCAGACGCATCTGGTGACGGAGGCCAGCCTGATCAGCCGTCCGCTGCTGGAGCGCCTGGGTTGGCATTGGGTGGCCCTGGAACGGTTGACGATCGCTGGCGTGCCGTTCGAGCGCCATCGGCTGCGGCGTCAGCTGCGCCGCGACGGTCTGGCTGACGGGCCCACAGCCAGCCCTCCCGGTTGATCAGCAGTCCCAGCAGCAGCAGCACGACCATCAATCCCACCTGGTCGACCCGGGCGCCGGGCACCAGCAGATCGGCCAGCAGGTGGGGAATGTTGGTGAGGGTGTACGCCAGGCTGAGTCCCAGGTGCAGCCAGCGCCAGCGCCGCCAGGGGCGTCCGCCGCTGGCCTCGTAGGCGATCAGCACCAGCGCGAGCAGCGGCACCACGAAGTACACCGCCATCGCGTCGAACAGCAGGGGCAGCCAGCGGTCGGCGAGGCTGCTGTGGATGTCGGCCGAGTGCCCGTGGAACAGGGGCATCAGCCCCAGTTCCACATGGAAGAGGGTCGCCAGCAGCCAGGCGATCCAGAGGCTGCGCAGCCGCAGGGCATGGTCGACGCGGGTGGGATGGTCCATGCCGGTGTCACTGCCCCAGGGCCGCCAGGGCCAGTCTGGTCGGGATCAGGGCATCGGGATCGAGGCTGATGGCGTCGATCCCCTCCTCCACCAGAAAGCGGGCAAAGGCGGGATCGTCGCTGGGGGCCTGTCCGCAGAGGCTGATGCTGCGGCCGCAGCGGTGGGCCGTGGCGATCGCCTGGCTGATCAGGGCCCGCACCGCAGGGTGGTCCTCCCGGAACAGGGGGGCCAGCCGTTCGGAGTCGCGGTCGATGCCGAGGGTCAGCTGCGTCAGGTCGTTCGACCCGATCGAGAACCCGTCAAAGCGTTCGGCGAAGGCCTCCAGCTCCAGCACGTTGGCGGGCAGTTCACACATCATCTGCACCGTGAGACCGTCACGGCCCCGCTGCAGCCCTTCCTCGGCCATGGCCGCCAGCACGAGGTCGGCCTCCTGGGGGGTGCGGCAGAAGGGCACCATCGGCGTGAGGTTGGTCAGCCCCAGGTCATGGCGCACCTGAGCCAGGGCCCGGCACTCCAGACCGAAGGCCCGGCGGAATGGTTCGCCGGTGTAGCGGCTGGCCCCCCGCCAGCCCAGCATCGGGTTGGGCTCGATGGGTTCGAAGCTGCGCCCCCCCAGCAGGCGGGCGTACTCGTTGCTCTTGAAGTCAGAGAAGCGCAGCAGCACCGGCCGGGGGTGGAAGGCCGCCGCCAGGCGGGCCATGGCCTCGCGCAACCGTTCGCTGTAGAAGGCGACCGGATCGGTGGCCCCCTGCAGCCGCTGCTCCACCGCCTGCCGTTCTGCCGGAGTGAGGTCTTCGGGTTGCAGCAGCGCCAGGGGGTGGATGCCGATGCCGTGGGCGATCACGAACTCCAGCCGTGCCAGGCCGACCCCGTCGCTGGGCAGGGCGGCGAGGCGGAAGGCTTCCTGGGGGCGGGAGACGTTGAGCATCAGCTTTGTGGCCACGGTCGGCAGGTCGCTCAGCTGGTGTTCCTCGAGCCGAAACGGCAACGCCCCGGCATAGACGTGCCCCTCCTCCCCCTCGCAGCAGGCGACGGTGACCACGGCATCGTTCTCCAGTCGCAGGCTGGCGTCGCCGCAGCCGACGATGGCGGGCACCCCCATCTCCCGGGCGACGATCGCCGCATGGCAGGTGCGTCCCCCCTGGTCGGTCACCACGGCCCCAGCCCGTTGCAGGATTGGCTCCCAGTCGGGATCGGTGCGGCTCGTCACGAGCACATCGCCGGCCTGGAATCGGTCAATCTGCTCAGGTCCCTGCAGCAGCCGTACCGGGCCGCTGCCGACGGCGGCACCGATGGCCTGGCCGCTGACCAGCGGCACGGCCCCATGGCGTTCGAGGCACCAGTGCCGCAGCACCCCCGGCGGCCGACGGGCTGCGACGGTCTCGGGGCGGGCCTGCAGCACCGCCAGTCCCCCCTCGCTGCCGTCCCAGGCCCATTCGATGTCCATCGGCATCGGTCGTCCGTGCAGCGCTGAGTAGTGGTCTTCGATGGCGCAGCCCCAGCGGGCGAGGGTGAGCACCTGGTCATCGTTCAGCACCAGCTGCCGCCGCCGGTCGGCGGGCACGGGGCGGCGGCGGAGGTGCCCGTCGTCGCCCTCCAGCACCAGCTGCACGGCCTTCTCTCCGGGGCGGCGGCTGAGGATCGCCGGCAGTCCCTGCCGCAGCCGCGGTTTGAACACCAGCCATTCATCCGGGATCACCTCCCCCTGCACCACGGTTTCGCCGAACCCCCAGGCGCCATTGATCAGCACCACGTCGCGGCAGCCGCTCTCGGTGTCGAGGGTGAACAGCACGCCGGCACAACCCAGGTCGGCCCGCACGAGTCGCTGCACCCCGATCGCCAGGCCGACGGCGAGGTCATCGAGACCCAAGTGGCGGCGATACACGATGGCGCGGTCACTGAACAGCGAGGCGTAGCAGCGGCGGCAGGCCCGCAGCAGGGCCTCGTCACCCTCCACCGCCAGGACCGTCTCCTGCTGGCCGGCAAAGCTGGCTTCGGGCAGGTCTTCGGCGGTGGCGCTGGAGCGCACGGCGAGGCGGGTGGCCCCCAGGCCCCGGGCGGCGCTGAGGATCGCCTGTTCGAGCTCGGGGGGCAGCGGCGTGGCGGCCACCAGCTGCCGGGCGGCGGCCCCGGCCCGTTGCAGGGCCCCCAGGTCGTCCACATCCAGGCCGGTGAGCAGTCGCCGCAGGGGGCCCTCCAGGCCGGCGCCGGCCAGCAGCCGCCGGTAGGCCACCGTCGTCACGGCAAACCCATCGGGCACCACCACCCCCAGGGGGCCGAGGGCGCGGATCAGCTCCCCCAGCGAGGCGTTCTTGCCCCCCACCAGGGGCAGGTCTGCGAGCCCGACGGCCGCGAACGGCAGCACCAGGGGCCCGTCGGCGTCGATGGCGTCGGTGGCGGGCATGGCACGCGCAGGGCCGGGGTCCCTCCACTGTTGCGGCGGTTTCCTGCCCCCGGACCGCCGAGCCGCGAGGATGGGGCCCTCTGCAGCAGGGCCGTGGCCAGCCCGACCCCCGACCCGGTGCCCCTCACCAGCCTGGCCCACGGTGGCGGCTGCGGCTGCAAGATCGCACCGGGGGTGCTGCAGGACATCCTGCGGCGCACCAGCGTGCTGCCGGCCCCGCCGGAGCTGCTGGTGGATGCCTCCACCAGCGATGACGCGGCGGTGTACCTGCTCAACGAGCGGCAGGCGCTGGTGGCGACCACCGACTTCTTCCTGCCGATCGTCGACGATCCCCACACCTTCGGTCGCATTGCCGCCACCAATGCCCTCAGCGACGTCTACGCCATGGGGGCCACACCGATCCTGGCCCTGGCCGTGGTGGGCATGCCCGTGGCGACTCTGGGGCCCGGGCCCATTGCCGCGATTCTTGAGGGGGGCCAGAGCGTCTGCCAGGAGGCGGGCATCCCCCTGGCCGGCGGCCACACCATCGACAGTGCCGAACCCATCTACGGGCTGGTGGCCCTCGGGCTGGTGGACCCGATCCGGCTGCGACGCAATGCCGATGCCCGCCCGGGCGATGTGCTGGTGCTGGGCAAGCCCCTGGGGGTGGGGGTGCTGTCGGCGGCTTTGCGTCAGCAGCGCCTGTCGGCTGATCGCTACGACCGCCTGGTGGCCACCACCACCCAGCTCAACACCCCCGGTCCGGCCCTGGCCGCCCTCGACGGCGTGCATGCCCTCACCGACGTGACCGGCTTCGGGCTGGCGGGCCATGCCCTTGAGATCGCGCGGGCCTCAGCGCTGGATCTTGATCTGCAGTGGTCGGCCGTGCCCCTGCTGGACGGCGCCGCCGAGCTGGCCGCCGCCGGCCTCGTCACCGGTGCCTCGGGGCGCAACTGGGCCGCCTACGGCCATGAGGTGGCCCTGCCGGAGGGGTTCAGCCCCGTGGATCAGGCCCTGCTCAGCGATCCCCAGACCAGCGGTGGCCTGCTGGTGAGCTGCCGGCCCGGGGCCGTCGAGGCGGTGCTGCAGGTGTTCCACGGGCAGGGTTTCGCCGCTGCCGCCGTCATCGGTGAGGTGAGGCCGCCCCATCCGCAGGGGCCACGGCTGCGGCTGCGCTGAGGCTGCTGCTGCGTTGAGGCGGTGTGTCAGCGATCGTCGCCGTCGAGGCCACCATCAGACAGCAATCCGTCCGCCACCAGCAGCATCAGGCTGCGGCTTTCCATCGGCGCCGAGGGGGGCCTCCAGAGGGGCGGATGGGCCGGCAGGTCTTCTTCCGGGGGGAGGCCGGTGTCGATCACCCGCCGCCAGCCGGTGGGGGAGGCGGGAATGTCGAAGTGCAGGGCCTTGAAGTAGGCATTCAGCCCGAGCCAGAGCAGGGGCCGGTCTTCACTGCCGTGGATGCTGCAGGCCAGGCAGTGGGACCAGCTGGCCCAGTCGGGTTTGCCCAGCTCGACCCCGTGCCAGGCCCGCCAGGGGACCCCCTTGCCGGGACCTTCGGGCAGGGGGCGGTCGGGTTGGATCAGCGGGCTCAGCTGGGAGCGCAGACGCAGCAGCCTGGCCACGAACCGCTGCAGCTGGCGGTCCCCGTCGTCGTGGTCCCAGTGCATCCAGCCCAGGGGGTTGTCCTGACACCAGGTGTTGTTGTTGCCCCCCTGGCTGCGACGCACCTCGTCACCCATCAGCAGCATCGGCACCCCCGGGGCCAGCAGCAGGGTGGCCAGCAGGTTGCGCATCTGCCGTTCCCGCAGCTGCAGCACCGCCCGGTCGGTGCAGGGACCTTCGACACCGTGGTTCCAGCTGTTGTTGTGCGAATCACCGTCGCGGTTGTTTTCGCCGTTGGCCAGGTTGTGCTTGTCGTTGTAACTGACCAGGTCGTGCAGGCTGAAGCCGTCGTGGGCGGTCACGAACGTGATGCTGCGGCCGTTGGCGGCAGGCCGGCCGCCGAATAGATCGGGGCTGCCGCTGAAGCGGTTGGCCAGCGACCAGGCCAGATCGTCGTCTCCTTTCCAGAAGCGCCGCAGGTCGTCGCGGAAGCGGCCATTCCAGGTGCCCACCCGCCGGGCCGGAAAGTCCCCGAGGCGGTAGAGGCCGCCGCAGTCCCACGGTTCGCTGACGATCTTCAGATCGGCCAGGGCCGGGTCGGCCTCGAGGGCCTCGAACAGGGGGGGGTGGTCGAGGGGTTGCAGGCCTTCGCCGCGGGTGAGGGCCACCCCCAGGTCGAAGCGGAAGCCGTCGACGCCGAGTTCCAGCGCCCAGCAGCGCATCGATTCGAGGATGAGCCTTCGGCTGAGGGGGGTGTTGGCGGCGATGGTGTTGCCGCAGCCCGACACATCGAGGTAGTTCCCCCGGGCATCCTGCAGGTAGTAGGCCTGGTCGGCGAAGCCTCGCCAACTGAGGGTGGGCCCCTGGGGGCTGCCTTCGGTGGTGTGGTTGTAGACCACGTCCACCAGCACCTCAAGGTCGGCGTCGTGGCAGGCGGCCACGAGGGTTCGCAGTTCATGGCGCAGGGCCAGCGGATCGGCGTCGGCGGCATAGCCGCTGTGGGGGGCGAACCAGCTGAGGGGGCTGTAACCCCAGTAGTTGCTGCGGCCGGCCGGGGCGTCGTGGGGATCAAAGGCCATCGAGGGCAGCAGCTCGACGGTGGTGATGCCCAGCTGCCGCAGGTAGGGCAGCAGCGGGATCAGCCCCAGAAAACTGCCCTGCAGCTCCGGGGCCACCGGACTGGCGGCCCCCCGGCTGAAGCCCCCCGGGTGCAGCTCGTAGATCACCGTCTCGGACCAGGGATGGCGGGGCCGCGGGTGCCGGTCGAAATCAAACGGGTCCCGTTCGGTGACCACCGCCTTCAGACAGCTGTGGGTGTTGGGCTGGTCCCCCAGGCCCCCCAGCCGGTCGTAGACCCCCCAGCCGCTGATGGCGCGGGCGCAGGGGTCGAGCAGCACCTTGGCGGGCTGAAAGCCGTGGCCACCGGGGGCCAGCGGCCCGAAGACGCGGTAGCCGTAGCAGCAACCCAGTTCAAGGCCCTCCACCTCGGCGTGCCAGTAGTCGCCGCTGCGGTGCAGATGCGGATCCAGCCGCAGCACACGGCTTGGTTCCCGGGCGTCCCCGTCGGCGAAGATCAGCAGCTCGAGGGCCGTCGCCAGGGGGGCCGCCACCGAGAAGTTGACCCCCGTGGCGGTGCGACTGCTGCCGAGCGGCCACGGTCTGCCGATGCCCAGAACCATGGCGGCCGGTCGCCTCGCTTCTCCGACCGTAACCAGGGGATGGGCTGAAATGCTCTGATGACCAGCCGCCGCGTCCATTCTGATCTCGAGGTCTTTCCTCCCAACCGCCAGGCGGACGGCGGCAGCGCCTGGCTGCTGCGCAGCGCCGCCGGCCTGGCGGTGCTGGTCGATGTGCCCGAGCTCAGTGATCCCCACCTGGAGCGATTGCGGGCTGAACCGCGGGGGGTGGTGGTGCTGACCCATCGCCGCAACCACGGGGGCTGTCGCCAGTTGCAGCGGCTGCTCGGCTGGCCGGTGGTGGTGCAGGAGCAGGAGGCCTACCTGTTGCCCCAGGTGGAACCGCGGCAGAGCTTTGCCGATGAGCTGGAGCTGGAACCGGGCCTGCGGCTGCTCTGGACGCCGGGGCCCACCCCGGGCTCGTGCGTGCTGCACTGGCGCCAGGGGAACCGTGATGTGCTCTTTTGTGGCCGCCTGCTGCTGCCCGCCGGGCCCGGGGGCGTGCGTGCCCGCCCGGGGCCGGGCACGTTTCACTGGCCGCGACACCGCCGCAGTCTCGGCCGGCTGCTGGCCTGGTTGCCGCCGGGGTCTCCCGCCGAGATCGCTTGCGGCGCAGGGCTTGGCACCCTCGAGGCTGGGCCCCTGGTGCCGTCGGGTCGGGGGGCACTGGAGGCGGCGCTGGCCACCGCCCAACCGGAGCCCGCAGCCGCCGATGGCTGAAAGGCATTGCCGCCGCTGGGTTGTTGTGGTTGCGCTCCCCATGGCCGGTCCATACCATTGGCCCGAAACAACCGTCCGTTCCGCCTCCGCGATCCCCTAACGCCATGAACAAAGCTGATCTCGTCAATCTGGTGGCTGCCCGCACCGAGCTCACCAAGACCGACGTGTCGCAGGTGGTGGATGCCGCCATCGAAACCATCATCGATTCGGTGGTCGAGGGCAAGAAGGTGTCGATCCTCGGGTTCGGTTCCTTTGAGTCCCGCGAGCGTTCGGCCCGCCAGGGTCTGAACCCCAAGACAGGGGAAAAGATCAAGATCCCTGCCAAGAAGGTGCCGGCCTTCACCGCCGGCAAGCTCTTCAAGGACCGGGTCCAGGGCTGAGCACGTCTCATCCCACCCCAGGGCCGGCGCTGGAGGCTCTCCCCCGCCATCTGCGCCGGTCCCTCTGTGCGGCCATCGCCGGCCGCCGGATTCACCCCTGCGGCCGCTTTGCGCCGACCCCCAGCGGCCGTCTGCATCTGGGCAACCTGCGCACGGCCCTGTGGTCGTGGCTGGATGCCCGTCTCGCCGGTGCCGCCTGGCTGCTGCGGATCGATGACCTGGATGCACCCCGCGTGAAGCCAGGTGCCAGCGACGCGATCCTGCACGATCTGCGTGCCCTTGGCCTGGTCTGGGATGGCCCGGTGGTGCGCCAGAGCGATCGCCGGGGTCTCTACGGCTCCGTGCTGCAGGCCCTGCGCCGCAGCGGCTGTCTTTACCCCTGCCGCTGCAGCCGCCGCCTGCTCGCCGTGGCCGCCGCTCCCCATGGGGGTTGGCCCCTGTACCCAGGCACCTGTCGCCCTGCAGGTGCCGTTCCCGCCAGGGACTGGGGGGCCACCGGCGCCGGTGGCCGCCTGCCGAGCTGGCGCCTGCGCATGGGAACGGACCCTCTGGAGTGGCCGGAGGAGGGTGCCAGGGCCGGGCGGCTGGATGGCGGGACCGACGTCGGTGACGTGGTGCTCAGGCGGGCCGATGGCCAGATCGCCTACCACCTGGCCACTGCGGTCGACGAACTCTGGCTCGGCATCGACCGGATCGTGCGGGGGGACGATCTGCATCGCGCCACGGGGCCCCAGGTGGCCGTGATGGCCCTGCTGGGACAACGGCCCCCCCGCTACCGCCATGTCCCGCTGGTGCTGGACGAAGCCGGTCGGCGCCTGGCCAAGCGCAGCGGCGATGCCGGTCTGCAGGGCTGGTGCGACTCGGGTCGGCGACCCGAGCAGCTCATCGGCGCGTGGGCCTGGCAGCTGGGCTGGATCGATCGTTCCGAAGCCGTCAGCGCCGAAGAACTGCTGCAGCACCTGCGCCATCGGGGGCTGGCCCCGGCCGGTCAGACCCTGTCATCAACCGGTGGCGGTTCTTAAGAAAGGCTTCGGGATCAGAGGGGGCTTCCCTCTGCACACTGGACGGACAAGACTTCGCCCGCCATGGTTCAGAGCTCCAGCCGCCCCTCCAGACCCGTCTGCGCCACCTGCGGCGGCCGGGGCATCCTGCGGCAGGGCAGTGATCTCTACAGCACCTGTCTGGATTGCCTGGGGCGTGGCCTTGAACCCTGCCAGGAGGGCAGCCTCCGCTTCACCCCACCGACTTCCGCTTCTGCTGCCAGATGAAGAAGCCAGCGACGGCCACCACCACGGCGAGGGGCACAGCCGAGAGCAGCAGCAGCACCACAGCGGTCCAGTCGGTGTACATGGGTTGATGGGAAACACGAACAGCCTGGCCATTCTGGCGCTGTTGCTGCTCTGCGCGACCGCCGGCCATGCCGGTGTCCGCTTCGACGACTGCAGCACCCAGAGCGACGGTTCAGTCACCTGCGACACCCGTCCGACGGGGGGCACCCTCGAGGATGACGTGGATGCTCGTTTCGGCCTCTTCGATGAGGCCAGTCCCGGCTGGAATGAATTTCAGCCCTACGAAGGTTTCGACGACGACTTCGGTGACAACTGGACCTGACGCTCGAAGCGCTGCTCCAGCACCCTCGGCAACACCAGGGTGAACAGCACCAGCGCCAGGGCGCCGATCCCCAGCTGCACGACGCTCTGCAGCAGGCGTTCGATCGGCAGCCAGCGGCCCCCCAACCAGGCCAGGCTCACCATCGTGGCCGCCCAGAGGATGGCGCCGAGGCTGTTGCAGACCAGAAAACGGGGCCATGGCATTCCCACCGCCCCGGCCAGGGGGCCGGCCAGCACCCGCAGCACGGCGACGAAGCGTCCGAGCAGCACCGCCCGTCCTGCCCTGGCGGCGAACGATTGCCGTAGCGGTTCGAGGCGTTCGGGGCTCAATCGCAGCAGCCTGCCGATGCGCAGCACCAGCGGCCAGCCGGCCCGGCGGCCGATCCAGTAGCCGATGTTGTCGCCGATGATCGCCCCACCGGCGGCGGCGGCCATCACCAGCACCCCGTTGAGCTGCCCGTTGCCGGCGGCATACCCACCGAGGAGCGTGACCGTTTCGCCCGGGACCGGCACACCCATGTTCTCGAGCAGCATGGCCAGCACGATCAGGGGATAGCCCCAGCGCACCAGCAGGTCCGTCAGCTGGGCCGGGTCAAGCAGGTCCACAGGGGAAAGGCGCCTAGGCGTCAAGACCGTACACAGATCAGCGGTCCGGCCGGCCGGCGCCGCCCATCCAGGGGCAGCAGCCAGGTGGGGCGTCGCGGGGTGCGTTGCAGCCGTGCCAGGGTCGATTCCGGGGGCACGGCGGCGGCAAAGGCCCCCATCATGGCGGCCACCTCCCGGGCCGCCAGCACGGCGCCGCCGTGGCGCCGCTGGCGGGCCTCGGCCTGCAGCCGCCAGCGCAGCACGCGCCCGGGCGAGGGGGCAAGCAGCACCAGCAGGGCATCAAGACGGTCCCAGACCGGGCCGTAGGCCTCCAGCGCTTCGGTGCCCTCGGCCCCGAGGCACCACCCCTCCAGCAGCAGCTGGTCCCCCTGCAGCCACTGCTCCTCGGCCCGGTCCCCGGCGCCAGCGGCCAGGGTTTTGTCGAACCGCGGCGCCCACCCGTTGCCATCGCGGCGGAAGCCATCCAGCACCTGCATCAGCCGGGGCAGGTCGTGGCTGCCAGGCAGCCCGCGGCGGCCGCGTCCGAGCCGGGGCTGGGGCCAGTACAGGTCGTCAAGGGAGAGGGCAGCGACGCCGGGCAGCTGGCGGGCCAGCCAGGTCTTGCCGCTGCCGGGCGGAGCGCTCAGCCCCAGCAGGCGCTGGCCTGCCGCCCGTCGCTCGCCACACCAGCGCTGCAGCAGCTCGAGGGTCGACGGAGGCGTCAGCGGTAGTGCCATTGGTTGCACTGCCGCTGTTCCAGCGCCTGATGCTCCTCCACATAGCGACGCACCAGGGTGATGGCGATGTCGAGGCTGGGTAGATCGGCGCCCTCGTCGTCCGGCTGGCGGCTGTGCCAGTCCTCGAGGGCTTCGAGGTGATGCAGGGCCGCGAAGGCGTGGGCGATCGGTGGTGTGGAGAAGCTGTTCACAGGGTCTGAGGGGGCGTCCTCACCAGTGTGGCGAGACCGTCTGGAGAGGGCTTCGCCGACGGGCCGTGGGCGCCGGGGGCTGCTGCAGATGCGCTTCGATCAGGTAGGCACAGAGGTTGGACAGGGATCGCCCTTCCGCCGTGGCCCGTTCCTCCAGGGAGGCGAACACATGAAAGGGGACAGTGATCGAGAGGCGGCGTGGGTTCCGCTGGGCAAGCGGGAAGGTGGACAGCGTGGCCGACATCGGCACGTTCCGGAGGACGCCGCGAGGTTATGCAGCCCCGGGGCCGGCGGCGGTGGGCCTGGGGGCAGGGGCTGTGCGACGGGCGCAGAGCTGGGGGCAAGGGTTGCAGGGATGCGACAGTCCCGGGTCGGCTCCCATCAGCGTCGCTGAACAGATCCCGGTTGTCCCATAGGTTGCGATGAACTGGTCTCCTGGGTCCAGGGAGAGGATTGGTGTCGCCCGCCGCTGCCCCCCCCCTTATGAGCCATCGACCTGCCCTGGCCCTGCATGGGGGGGCTGGTGTGCTTCCCCAGCACCGATTCCCCGCCGACCTCGCCGACGTTCTGCTGGCGGAGCTGCACCGTTGTCTTGCCGAAGGCTGGGCTGTGCTGCACGCCGGCGGACCAGCCGTCGAGGCTGTCTGTGCCTGTGTGGCGGCCCTTGAGAACGTCCCCTGGTTCAACGCTGGCCACGGGGCCGTGCTCAATGCCGACGGTCGCGTGGAGTGTGATGCGGCGGTCATGGCGGGGGATGGTCGCTGCGGCGCGGTGGCGGGCATCCGCAGCGTGCGCCAGCCGGTCCTTCTGGCGCGCAGGCTGCTTGATGAACCCGGGCTGGTGTTCCTGGCGGGGGCCGGTGCTGAGGCCTACGCCCGGCGGGAGGGGTTCGAGGCGGTCGAGGAGAGCTACTTCATCACGGAGCAGCGTCAGCAGGAACTGGCCCAGGCCCGGCTGTCGGGCACGGTGTCGCTGGACACGGCCGAACGCTTCGGCACGGTGGGGGCAGTGGCCTGCGATGGCCAAGGCCGGCTGGCCGCCGCCACCTCCACCGGCGGACTCACCAACAAGATCCCGGGCCGCATCGGCGATTCACCGGTGATCGGTGCCGGCACCTATGCCCGCGATGACAGCTGCGCGGTCTCGTGCACCGGCATGGGTGAGGTGTTCCTGCGACAGGTGGTGGGCCACGACATCGCCGCTCGCCTGCGCTACGGAGGCCAGTCGTTGCAAACAGCGGTGGAGACCGTGGTCCTCAGGGAGCTGCCGGCCCTGGGGGGCGAGGGAGGGCTGATCGCCGTCACCCCCGCCGGTGAGCTGATGCTCACCCACAATTCACCCAGCCTCTATCGGGCCTGGCAGCGGGACGGTGAGCCGCCCCAGGCCGCCATCTTCTGATTTCTGATCTGGGCTGTGATCGGGGCCTCAGCCCAGATCGAACAGCAGCAGGTCGACATCGTCGCTGCAGGCCTGCAGCCGACCAGGGGCAGCGGGGAAGCCGAGGCCATCGCCGGGGCCGAGGGCCACGGTCACTGCGGCTCCAGCGGCCCCCGCCAGGGAAGGGACGGTCAGGTCGAGGCTGCCCTCGATCATCTGCAGCCAGGCCAGGCCCGGGCCGGCCAGTGGCAGGTCGAGGCCCTGGCCGGCGGCGGGCCGGGCGCGCCAGATCTGAACCCCGCGGGCGATGGCCAGGGATCCTTCGCGGCGCTGGGGATCGATCAGACGGGTCCAGCCGCTGCCGGCTCCACAGGCCACGGTCGTCTGCTCGTAACTGGGGCTGAGGCCCCGCTGCAGGGGGTCGATCCAGATCTGCAGCAGTCGGCAGGGGTCAGGGCCCGGGTTGTGTTCGCTGTGCATCAGCCCCGTGCCGGCACTCATGCGCTGCACCTCATCCCTGTGCAGGGTGGCCCCGTGCCCCATGGAGTCGCGATGCTCGAGCTGACCGGCAACCATCACCGTGACGATTTCCATGTCGCGGTGGGGATGAAGCCCGAAGCCCTGCCCTGGGGCAATGCGGTCGTCATTGATGACCTTCAGGGGGCCGAACCCCCGCCAGGCCGGATCGTCGTGGCCTGCGAAGCTGAAGCTGTGGCGACTGTCGAGCCAGTCCAGTCGGCTGTGGAACCGCGTGCATGCCGCACGCAGGCGCAGGCTGTCGGGCAGGACGGTGGAGGTCATGGGGGGCCAGGGAGCCGCCAGTCGAGGCCCGGCAGGCCGGGAATGATGGCTGTGGTGGCCATGGTGGCAGCGTAGGCAGGATGGCGCTGCAACAGCTGCCGCTCTTCGCGTCGGGCCTTGCCGGCCAGCACAGCGGCCAGCAGGCCCAGCAGCAGCAGATGCTGCAGGCTGCCCAGCACAAGCATCAGCCCCAGCCCGGCGAGCAGCAGCGCCTGGTAAAGGGGATGGCGGCAGCGGCGGTAGGCCCCTTCGGTCACCAGGAGGGCGTCGGGCATGGGATCGGGCAGGGGGGTGAGGCTGGCGCCCAGATCCCGGAAGGACTGGAGGGCCAGCACCGCACCGGTCGAGAAGGTGATGACCCCCAGCAGGCGCAGCGGCCAGGGCCAGCCCTGCAGGGTGGCGGGCGCTGCGGGGGGCAGGGCCATGGCGGTGATCAGCAGAAGTTGTGCCAGCAGCCACCACTCCCCATGGCGGTTGCTGAACAGCCCCCCGACGGTGAACCCCCAGCGCCGCAGCAGCCCGGCCATCGTTCAGACGACGGCGAAGCTGCGGGCATCGAGCACCGCAAACGGGCTGACGGTGGCGAACAGAAGCGCCTTGGCGGGGCCGATGCCATCGGGGTCGAAGGCCAGGCCGACACCCCCTGGCTGCCGCACGACGCCCGGGGTGCGGTCCTTGCCGGGGCTGTTCACGTAGTAAGCCAGGGGTGTGCCGGCGGGCAGACCGGTGATGGCCGAGGTGAGCACGATCTGATCCCTCTCGAGGGCGTTGAAATCAAGAATCTGATCGGCGTGCTTCCAGCCGAGTTCATTGAACCGAAACTTGTCGGCACCTGCGCCGCCCAGAAGCACATCGTTGCCACCGCCTCCCGAGAGGATGTTGTTGCCGCTGTTGCCTTGCAAGGCATTGGCAAGGTTGTTGCCGGTGGCATCGATGTTGCCGGTGCCGAGCAGCACCAGGTTGTCAAGACCATCGCTGAGGGTGAAGCTGAGGAAGGAGAGAACCGTGTCCAGCCCGCCGGGGTCGGCACTGATCGTGTCGCCGGCATTGTTGATGGTGTAGGTGTCGTTGAGGGCGGTGCCGATCAGGATGTCGGCGCCTGCGGTTCCTGCAATCAGGGCCATGTGAATGAAGTCGAGGGGAGTGATCGTTTAAGTCAAGCCGGATTTTTCAACGACTGGTCCGTCTCGGAGCTGAGAGGGGAAACCAGCTTGGCCGGATGCATCCGAGCAATCTTATGGGTCTTTCTCGTTTAGTCAAGGGAAAATCAAAAATCACTCCACCTCCGCTGGCAGGGCCTGCACCACCCGCAGAGTTCCCACCACGCTGGCCTCCAGGTCACCCTCGAGGCGCAGCGCCGTTTCCAGCAGCAGCAGCACCCGGCCATCCGGGTGGAGCCAGCGGTACCGCACACTCCAGCCTGGCTGGGGCCGTTGCCGCTCCCTGAGCACTGCTGGCAGGTCCTCCGGGGCGATCCGTTGATCCAGCCAGCCGGGATCGGCCAGCAGCTCCGCCGGCGTGCGCCCCAGGATGGGCCCAGCCTGGCGGCTCACGTAGAGCAGCCGCGTCAGTTGCGGATCCCGCTTCCAGACCACCTCGTCGAGGGCGTCGGTGAGGGAGATGAACCCGGCCAGGGAGGCCTCGGCGACCCGCCGCAGGGCCACCAGTTCCGAGACGTCGGTGAGGGTGACGATCGCCCCGATCAGCTGCTGGTTGGGCCCCTGGTAGGGCAGCACGCGCAGGAGGTAGGCGACCTCTTCACTGCTCGCCTCGAGCTGCTGCAGCGGAGCGCCGCTGACCACGGCCTGCAGGGCTTCGGCCAGGCCCTGCAGTGGCAGCGTGGTGGGTATCTCGAGCAGGGGCAGTCCCCGATCGCTGTCCAGCAGGCCGAAGACCCGCACGGCCAGGGGTGAGAAGCGCAGGATGCGCAACTGGCGATCCACGATCACCATGCCCTGGCTTAGGGAGCACTGGATGTTCTGCAGATCCAGGTTGACCTGCTCCAGCTCCTCTCCCCGCCGCTGCAGCTCGTGGTTGAGCGCCAACAGTTCGGCATTGGTCGCCTGCAACTCCTCGATGGACGATTCCAGCTCTTCGTTGGAGGCCTGCAG